>NZ_JBIWOW010000032.1:0-85174 GCF_044767945.1 Kitasatospora sp. NPDC101183
AACGGGCCGAACACCGCAACTGGCCGCCACCCGCTCCGGCAATCGTCACGATTGCCGGAACGGACACGACCTAAGTCATAAGTCACCGGCATTGGCCCTAGGCCCTGTCCGGCGGATCTTGCCGGGCGCACGACGCCGGGCATCCCGCCTGGACGCACGCCCGAATCGCCCAAGTACGTCCAGTACGAGGCCGACTCGGGCGCACGCCCAGCCGGGCGCCCAACGCCGCGCGCTGATCCGACAAGATCCGCCGGACAGGCCCTAGCCGGCCTCGACCGTCCAGTCCGGGTGCCCCGGCATCGGCGGGGTGCGGCGCCCGTACAGCCAGTCGCCGAGGAAGGCGTCGAGGTCCTGCCCCGACTCCTGGGAGGCGACCAGGACGAAGCCCTGGGTGTCGGCGACGCCGTGGCGGTGGCGGGCCAGGAAGGCGTGCTCGATCCGGGTGAAGGCCTCCTCGCCGACCTTCTCGCGCAGTGCGAACAGCACCAGCGCGCCGCCCAGGTAGCGCTGGTCGTCGAAGAGGTGCTCGGCCGTGGGCGCGGCCACCGGCCCGGCCGTGCGGCGCCAGTGGTCGCCCTGCCGGTAGACCTCGCGCATCCGGTCGGTGAGCGTGGTGTGCCCGGCGTCGTCGGGCCAGCCGCGCTGGTAGCGGTACGCCAGGCCGTAGTAGTCGGCGTGGCCCTCGTTGAGCCAGAGGTCGGCCCAGGTGGCGGGGGTGACGCTGTCGCCGAACCAGGAGTGGACGATCTCGTGCATCATGTGCGAGCCGATCGCGGGCTCCGGCTCGAGCAGGAAGCCGGGCTTGTACAGGGTGAGCGTCTGGGTCTCCAGCCCGGTGAAGCCGAAGGCGGCCGGGTCGTCGGTGTTCACCGGCAGGAGGCCGTACGACTCGAACGGGAACGGCCCCAACCTGTCCTCCGCCCAGGCGAGTTGGCCGGGGGTGAGGGCGAGGGCCGGTTCGAGCGCGGCGGCCCGGGCGGTCGGGACGACGTCGCGCACCGGCAGGCCGTGCGGGCCGGTGCGCTCGCGCACGGTGTAGTCGCCGACGGAGAGCTGCAGCAGTTCGGTGGCCATCGGCGCGCGGTAGGAGTACCGGCGGGTGGTGCGGCCGTCGCCCAGGTGCTCGGTGGCGGTCAACTCCCCTCCGGCCACGCCCGTCAGGCCGTCCGGGGCGGTCACGGCGACGGTGAAGCGGGCCTTGTCCCCGGGGTGGTCGTTGCAGGGGAAGACGGTGTGCGCGGTGTCCGGCTGGGGCGCGATCGCGAAGCCGTCCGGCGTCGGGACCCAGGCCGTGTGCGCGAGCCGGGCGCGCGGGTCGGCCGTGTACTCGACGCTCACCCGGGCCGTCGCCCCGCCCCGCAGCGGCCGATCCGGGGTGACGACCAGCTTCTCGTCCCGCGTCGCGAACCGCGCCGGCCGCCCGTCGACCCGCACCGCGCGCACCACCAACCCCAGGGCGTCCAGCCGCAGTTCGGCGAGGGTCCGGTCGATCCGCGCGGTGACGAGGGCGGTGGCGTCCACCGTCCGGGTGTCGCCCCGGTACTCGAAGGCCAGGTCGTAGGCGAGCGCTCGGTACCCGGGATTGCCGAGGTCGGGGAAGACGGGGTCGCCCACCCCGTCCGCGGCGCTCGCCACCGGGACGGCACCGGAGAGCACCAGCCCCCCGAGTACCAGGGCGACACCGGCACGGGCCTTGCGCAGAACGGTCAGCACACCGAGGGACCTTAGCGAAGGCGCCCCTCGCGACACGCGGTCGTCCCCCGGACGGCCCACCGTGCTGGCGTCCCGCCTGCGCCGTGCCTAGTGTCGGAATCACTTCGTCCCCTGACGGACGGGGCCACGGCCGCCGGAGCTCCTGGCCAGATCCGGCGGCCGTACTTCTGTGCCCGCATCCTGCTGTGCCCGTGCCCGCATCCGGTACGCCGTAGGCTGGCGCCCGACCGCCGCCCGCACCGGACGCCAGGAGCCCGCCGTGACCAGCCCCGATTCCCCCGTCCTGGTGATCGGCGAGTGCGTCGCCGACATCGTCCGCACGGACGGCGCCCCGGACGTGGTGCACCCGGGCGGCAGCCCCTCGAACGTCGCCTACGGCCTGGCCCGGCTGGGCCGCCCGGCCGTGCTGCTGACGGAGCTGGGGCCGGACGCCAACGGCCGCCTGATCCGGGCGCACCTGGAGTCGGCCGGGGTGACCGTCCGGGCGGCGGAGGTGGCGCGCACCCCCTCGGCGGTGGTCCGCCTGGACGGACAGGGGCGCCCCGGGTACACCTTCGACATCGGCTGGACGCTCCCGCCGGTCGACCTCTCCGAGCCGCCCGCCGCCGTCCACCTGGGCTCGATCGGCGCTGTCACCGAGCCGGGCGCCGCCTCCGTGCTCGCCCTCGCGGAGCGCTGGAGCGGCCTCGTGCCGATCAGCTACGACCCCAACGTCCGCCCCGCGCTGATGGGCGAGCGGGCCGGGGCCGTGCGCCGGGTCGAGCGCTGCGTGGCACTGAGCGGGCTGGTCAAGGCCAGCGACGAGGACCTCGCCTGGCTCTACCCGGGCGAGCGGCCCGAGGCGGTGGCCGAGCGCTGGCTCGCCCTCGGCCCGTCCGTGGTCGCCGTGACCCTGGGCGAGCGGGGCGCCTTCGCGCTCACCGCCGAGGGGGAGCACCTGCGGGTGCCCGCCGTCCCCACGCCGGTCGCGGACACCGTCGGCGCCGGGGACTCCTTCACGGCCGCCCTGCTGCACGCCCGCGCCGTCGGCGCCGGCCTGCCCGGCTGCCTGGCCCAGGCCGTCACGGCCGCCTCGCTCACCGTCTCCCGCCCGGGCGCCAACCCGCCCTCGGCGGCCGAGCTGGAGGCGGCGCTGGCGGTCAACTCCCGGACGGTGTGAGCTCCTTGCCGTACCAGACCTCGGCGTAGGGCCCGGCCTCGAAGGCGGGGATCTCCTCGTAGCCGTGGCGGCTGTACAGGGCGCGGGCCTCGACGAGGTCGAGGCGGGTGTCGAGCACGATGCGGTGGGCGCCCAGCCCGCGGGCGGCCTCCTCGACGGCGGCGAGCAGCCGGGCGCCTCCGCCGGTGCCGCGCAGCGCGTGGCGGACGAAGACGCGGGTCAGCACCACGGTGGTCTCGTCGCGCACGCGCAGCCCGGCGCAGGACTGGGCGGCGCCGTCGTAGCGGCCGAGGAGGAAGACGCCGGTCGGCGCGACGAGGTCGTTGCTGGGGGAGTCGGCGTACCCGGTGTCGAGCTCCTCGGGGGTGCCGTCGCGGTCGAGGTGGAGGCGGTAGTAGCGGTTGGCCACGTCGTCGTAGTACTCGCGCAGGAGCCGCTGGGCCTCGGGGTCGGTCACATCGCCCTGGGTGACGGTCCAGCGGTCGGTCGGGTGCGCGGCAGTGGTCATGGGCGCATGATCGTTGGTCGTCCCCGCCGGGCGCAATCGGGTTTTCGCAGGTGGGGCCGGGCAAAGGATGGGCAACGCCCCCGGCGCGTCGTTGCCCCGCGCGGGTGACGCGGGGTTGGTGGAGGGCCGCGACGGGGGAGCAGTGCCCTTATGCATAGACCATCAGATAGTCGGATTAATGGGGGTTTGAGGGGGAGTCAGAAGAGCGCGGCACGGACCGGCCTGCTGGCCGCCGTCTGCCTCTCCGCGGTCGTGGCCGGCTGCGCGGGGCCCGCCGGCCCCGCCCGCCCCGAGGCGGCCCCGGCCACGGCGAACGCCGCCGGTCCCGCCGCTGGCCCCGTCGCCGCTCCGGCCGCGAACGCCCCCGGCGACACGGCGGCCGAGGCGGCCCCCGAGGCCGGAGCCGCCCCCGTCGCCGAGCGCGGCACGGCCCGCCCGCCGGCCGCCCCGCCCCTGCTGCCCGGCCTCGCCCGCAAGGAGGAGGAGAGCAGCAGCGAGGCGGTGGCCCGTCAGGAGGCCGCCGTGCGCGCCGCCTTCGAGACCGCCCAGCGCTGGGGCGTCACCACCCCGCCGATCAAGGCGCCGCACCCGGCCGCCCGGGTCGCGCTGACCCCGCAGACCGGCGTCAAGATGAAGGACGGCCTCCCGCCCGTCGTCTACCGCGTCCCCACCGAGGACAAGGTGGTCTTCCTGACCGTCGACGACGGCGCCGAGAAGGACCCGGAGTTCTCCCGGATGCTCGACGAACTCGGAGTCCCCGTCAGCGCGTTCGTCTCCGACTATCTGGCCCGCGAGAACTACGGCTACTTCCGCGACCTGCACTCCCAGGGCGTGGAGATCAACAACCACACCATCAACCACCGCAACCTCAAGGTCCTCGACTACGAGACCCAGCGCGGCGAGATCTGCCGCCAGCAGGACCAGCTGGAACAGCAGATCGGCACCCGCCCCCGCCTCTTCCGCCCACCCTACGGCGAGTACAACGACGACACCCTGCGCGCGGCCGCCTCCTGCGGGGTGCAGGCGGTGCCGATGTGGAACGAGGAGGCCTGGCCGGACCGCATGGACTGGCGCTACGACGACCAGAAACTGCACCCGGGCGACATCATCCTGACCCACTTCCGGGGCACCGACATCTGGAAGGCGACCATGCCGGAACTGCTGCGCAAGGTGGTCAACGACGTCACCGCGGCCGGATTCTCCCTGGCCCGCCTCGACGACTACCTCTGAGACCTCCGACGGACGGCCGGATCAGCCGAGCGAGAGGGCGTCCAGGTACACCCAGGCGCCCTCGTGCCGGACGAACCGGCTGTTCTCGGTGAGCACCCCCTCCTCGCCGCCCTCCGCCCAGTGCGCCTTGAAGGCCACCGTCCCCTGGGCGTGGAACGCCCCGCCCTCCGAGGTGGAGAGCACCTCCAGCCCGGTCCAGCGCAGCCCCGGGTCCAACTCCACCTCGGCGGGCCGGGTGTCCGGGTGCCAGGTCCGCAACAGGTACGCCTCGTCCCGCGCGGCGAACGCGCTGTACCGCGAGCGCATCAGCGACTCCGCGGTACCCGCCACCGCGGCCCCCCGGTGCAGCCGACCGCAGCAGTCCCCGTACGTGCCGGGCAGGCCGCAGGGACAGGGGGACGAGGGCAACAACCGCGGAACGGCCTGCCGGGGCGCGGAACGACGTCGAGACATGGCCCCATTCTCCCCCACTACCTCCCCACCCCCTACGGCCGGTCCTCCGTCACCGGCAGGCACTCGGCGAGCAGGTCGACGACGTCGCGCCAGGCCCGCTGCGCGTGCTGCCGGTGGTAGCCGACGCCGGGGACGGTGGGGTGGTCGACCGGCGGGTGGTGGAAGGCGTGCAGGGCTCCGCCGTAGACCGTGAGTCGCCAGTCGACGCCTGCGGCCTGCATCTCGGCGGCGAACGCGTCCCGCTGCGCGGGCGGCATGATCGGGTCCTCCGACCCGACCCCGGCCCACACCGGGCAGCGAATGCGCGCCGCCTCGCCCGGGCGGCCCGTGGTCAGTGCGTTGACCGTCCCGATCGCGCGCAGGTCGGCGCCGTCGCGCCCGAGTTCCAGCCCGACGGCGCCCCCGGTCCCGTAGCCGACGGCGGCGATGCGGTCGGGGTCGGTCCGCGGCTCGGCGAGCACCACGTCGAGCGCCGCCCGGCCGATCCCCCGCATGCGGTCGGGGTCGGCGAGCAGGGGCATGCAACGGGCCAGCATCTCCTCGGGGTCGCCCAGATAGCGCCCGCCGTGAAGGTCGAAGGCCAACGCCACGTATCCCAGTTCGGCGAGAGCATCGGCCCGCCGGCGCTCGACGTCGCTGAGCCCCATGCCCTCCGGTCCGACCAGCACCGCGGGCCGCCGGCCGCCACCGGCCGGGAACGCGAGGTGCCCGACCATCGTCAGCCCGTCGGCCGGGTACTCGACCGTACGCGTCGTCGTCTCCGTCATGGGACCGGACTGTAGCGACCGCCGAGCCCGACCGGGCCGGTGTTCTGCCGCCGGCAGAACAGCGGCGTGTGGGGACTGGACGAGCGCCCGGTACTGCGACCGGTCGGTGCGATCGGTGCTCCACAGGAGCCACTGCACAGGGGGCGCAAGGGAAGTCGGAAGGCGGGACCGGGCCTGATGGGATGTCCGGTCGGCTGTGACAAGGCGGTCCGGGGCGGGTGACAATCCGGCGCATGGATGACGCGTTGACACTTCTTCGGCGGGCTGTCGACCTCCTGCCCGAAGGCGCTGAGGCGGAGAACGGCTGGACGGTCGGCCACGTGCGGGAGGAGATCGCGTTCCAGGAGTGGGAGTTGGCGCTCGGCCTGGCTCCGCTGCGGCCCGAGCGGTGGCGGCACCTGAGGCCCGGTGACGTGATCGCCATGCACGAAGGCCGACCCGTCGTGGGGCTCGCCGAGGTCGTCGAGGTCCTGCCGCCGCGCGTGTGAGGGCGCTGGGCACCACCGGGCCGGATCCGACGGCGAGTCGGGCGGTGAGCTGCGGTTGGTCACTGGTAGTAGTGACGTGGTCGCTGAGCGAACCACCCCAGGAGCGAGTCCCGTACGGCGTGCCGGCGGGGCGACCCGACAGGACACGAGGAGCGGTCATGGCTGGCAGACGGCGTCCGCCGAGAGCACGGGCCCCGCGGCAGGGCGGGTCGGCCGGCGGTGGTCGGGGGGAGTCCCGGCTGGGGCTCGCGCGGTTGGAGGGGTTCCTGGCGTGGGAGGCGGAGGTCGCCGCGGCCGAGCGGGACGCCCGGGCCTTCGCCGAGCAGTTCCCCTGGCTGCCCGCCGCGGAGCGGGAGAGCCTGGAGCGGGCCTACGCCGCCGACCGCCTGCGCTACGCCGAGGAGGTCGTGGACCGCGCGGTCGAGCGCTGCCGCCGCCTCGCCGCCCGCTACCGCGCCGAGTGCCGCCGCATCTGCGGCCGCTGGGCGGCGCTGTGCCTGTCGGTGACCCTGGCCGCGGCGCTGTTCGCTGTCGTCCCCGCCGCGTTGCGCGGCTGACCCCGCACGCGCGAAGGCCCGCCGCAAGCGACTGCGGCGGGCCTTCGTACGTCCGGCGGGGAGGGTCAGTGGTGGCCGTGGCCGCTGCTGATCTCCTGGTGCTCCTCGGCGGTGGGCTTGGCGATCTGGCTGCCCTCGCCGTAGAAGCCGCGCGACAGCTTGACCCGCGCGCGGGTCAGCAGGCCGGCCTTGCGCGCCACCCCGTTCTCGTCCACCGCGGGCGGCAGTTCGTCGGGCTGCGGCTGGTCGTGCGAGGTGAGGGTGAACAGGCGCCCCTGCGGCAGCGGGGCGTGGATCTCGACGAACTCGCCGTGCTGGAGCCGCTCGATGACGCCGGTCTCCCGGCCGTGCAGCACCTTCTCCTTGTCGCGGCGCTGGAGGCCCAGGCACCACCGCTTGGTGATCACGAAGACGATCACCGGCACGGCGAAGAAGCCCGCGCGCACCGCGTAGGTGATCGCGTTGATCGACAGGTGGAAGTGGGTGGCCAGCAGGTCGTTGCCGCCGCCGGCCAGCAGGATGAGGTAGAGGCTCATCCAGGCCGCGCCGAACGCGGTGCGCACCGGGGCGTTGCGCGGCCGGTCGGCGATGTGGTGCTCGCCCCGGTCGCCGGTCACCCAGGCCTCCAGGAACGGCCAGCACCAGATGGCCAGCAGCACGCTCGGGAAGATCATCAGCGGGACGAACACCCCGAGGTTGAGGGTGTGCCCGCCCCAGACGCTGATCTCCCAGCCAGGCATCACGCGGACGAGGCCCTCGGAGAAGCCCATGTACCAGTCGGGCTGGGCGTCCGTGGACACCTGGTCCGGACGGTACGGGCCGTACGCCCAGATCGGGTTGACGGTCGCGATCGCGGACATCACCGCCACCACGCCGAAGACCAGGAAGAAGAAGCCGCCGGCCTTGGCCATGTAGACGGGCATCAGCGGCATGCCGACCACGTTCTCGTTGGTCCGGCCGGGCCCCGCGAACTGGGTGTGCTTGTGGTAGAAGACCAGGATCAGGTGGGCCGCGAGCAGGCCGACCATGATCCCCGGGATCAGCAGGATGTGGACGGTGAACAGCCTCGGCACGATGTCCGTGCCGGGGAACTCGCTGCCGAAGATGAAGAACTGCAGGTACGTGCCGACGATCGGGACGGCCAGGACGGCGCCCTCCATGAACCGGATGCCGGTGCCGGAGAGCAGGTCGTCGGGCAGCGAGTAGCCCATGAAGCCGTCGAACATGCCGAGGAACAGCAGCAGCGCGCCGAAGACCCAGTTGATCTCGCGCGGCTTGCGGAAGGCGCCGGTGAAGAAGACGCGCAGCATGTGCGTCAGCATCGAGGCGACGAAGACGATCGCCGCCCAGTGGTGGATCTGGCGCATCAGCAGGCCGCCGCGGACCTCGAAGCTGATGTCGATCGTCGAGGCGTACGCCTCCGACATCCGGATGCCCTTGAGCGGCACGTAGGAGCCGTCGTAGACGACCTCGCCCATGCTCGGCTTGAAGAAGAGGGTCAGCCAGACGCCGGTGAGGATGATGATGACGAAGGTGTAGAGCGCGATCTCGCCCAGCATGAAGGACCAGTGGTCCGGGAAGATCTTGCGCAGGTTGGCCTTGGCGAGGGAGTAGATGCCGAGCCGGCCGTCGGTCCAGTCGGCGAGGGCCTCGGCCTTGTTCGCCGGCTTGGCGCGGGTGCTGGTGACCGGTCCCTGCTTCGACTGCTGGTCGGTGCTCACGACTGGCTCCCCGGCGTGCTTGGCGTGCCGACCGACGTGCCGAGGGGGAGACCCGCCGGCGGGAACGCCGACCGGCGAAGTGTTGTGATCATGGGACCTCTCGATGCGGGAACCGCCGGACGCACCGGCGGGCGGACCGGCCCGATCCGCCGGACCCGCTGCTCAGAGTGATGGGGCGCTTACTCTGACATGCTGTCGGCAGGGGGCCGACTGTGCACGTCCATCGGCCCGTCCGGCGGCTCGTGTCGGGCCGGACGGGGGGCGTTGCCGCCCGATCGGGCGTCCGCCGGACGGCCGTACGGGTGCCGCTGCTGCGGTCGGGTGCCCTTGGGGCGCTCCGGCGCGCGCCGCGCCCGGGGGTCGCGCGGGCGGCGGCCTACGCTGCGCCAATGGTGGAACACCCTGAACTCTGCGAGGACGTCACCGAGGCCCTGGCCCGCGCCGGTTTCGACACCGGGCCCGGCGCCTCACCGCTGCGGATCGGCCCCGGCCCCGAGGGGGTGGTGGTCGGCTGGTCGCCCGGGGAGGAGCCCGGCGGGCCTCCGTCGGGGGAGCCGTCCGGGGCGGCGCGGGCGGCGGTCGTCGAGGCGGCCGCGGTGGTGCTGCGCGAGCGCGGCCACCTCGTCGCCGGGACGGCGGACGGTGGGTTGCTCGTCACCGCCGTCGAGCCCGTGAACGCCCCCGAGGAGCCGGAGGCGGTGCCCGGGCAGTGGTGGGGGTGAGCACGCGGTCACGGCGTTGACGTGCTGTTTTGACCTTCGTACGGGCATTCCCATACCGAACTCTTACCTGAATCGGGGGTGCAGTTGACCGGGGCGCCTCTAAGGTTTGCCTAAGCTAAGCCGCGACGCCCTGGACCGTTCCGTCCGGGGCGTTCGGCTGTGCCGCCCCGCCCGCCTCCCGGCGCCCGGGGCGATTCAGGACAGGTACGACCCGGGGAACCCGGGGGAGGAGCCCGCTGCATGTGGGATGAAGCGTTTCCGAGCTTTCTGATCGGGTTGCGTGAGGGCCTGGAAGCCGGACTGATCGTGTCGATCCTCGTCGCCACGCTCGTCCGCTTCGGGCAGAAGGCCCGACTGCCCCAGGTGTGGACCGGCGTCGCGGCGGCCATCGCGCTCAGCCTCAGCTTCGGCGCGGTGCTCACCTTCACCGCGGCCAACCTCTCCGGCCACGCCCAGGAGGCGTTCGGCGGGGTGCTGAGCCTGATCGCGGTCGGCTTCGTCACCGCGATGGTGTTCTGGATGCGTCGCTCGGCGCGCACCCTCTCCACCGACCTCAAGGAGAAGGTGCAGGCCTCGCTCGCGATGGGCGCCGGCGCGCTGGTGCTCACCAGCTTCCTGGCCGTCGCCCGCGAGGGGCTGGAGACCTCGCTCTTCCTCTGGACGAACGTGCGCACCGCCGGGGAGTCCACCGGCCCGCTCATCGGCGCGGCCGTCGGCCTGCTGCTCTCCGCCGGGCTCTGCTGGGGCCTGTACCGGCGGGCGCTCAAGATGAACCTCACCCGGTTCTTCACCATCACCGGCGCCGGCCTGATCGTCGTCGCGGCGGGCGTGCTCGGGTACGGGCTGCGCGACCTGCAGGAGTCCGGGCTCGTCGGCGGGGGCACCACGTACGCCTTCGACCTGAGCGGGCACCTGGACGCCTCGTCCTGGTACGCGACCCTGGTGCAGGGGACGCTCAACCTGACCGTCACCATGACGGTGCTGCAGGTGCTGGGGTACGTGGCGTACCTGTGCATCGTGATGACGCTGTTCATCGAGGGCGTGCGCAAGCCGGCTCAGGCCGCTCCCGCTCCCGCTCCGTCGCAGGCCTCTGCTGAGAAGCCTGTCGAGGAGAAGGCGGCCGAGGAGAAGGCAGTCGCGGAGAAGCCGGCCGAGGAGAAGCCGGTGCGCTCCGGGCGGCCCCGCTGGGTGGTGCCGGCCGCGCTGGTGACCGTCCCGGTCGTGGTGGCCGGCGTGGTGATCGCGGCCAGCGACGGGAAGAAGGACAGCTCCTCCACCGTCGCCGTCTCCGAGTCCGAGTGCGGCCACGGGTTCACCACCCCGCTGCCCGGCCAGCAGGTCTTCCAGATGCACAACACCGGGGACAAGGTCTCCGAGGTGTACCTGGTCAACCCCGGCACCGGCGCCGTCTACGGCGAGATCGAGGGCCTGGCCCCCGGCACCACCCGGGCGCTGACCGCCACCATCGGCTCCGGCGACTACGCCTGGCGCTGCGTGCCCACCGGCGGAAAGTCCGTCACCTCGGCGGCCGTCCACGTCACCGGCGGCGGCCAGGTCAAGGCCGTCAAGCCCGTCGCGGAGGACGACCTCAAGGGCCCGCTCGACAGCTACAAGGACTACGTCAACAAGGGCCTCGCGACCCTGCTGACCGAGACCCAGAAGCTCCAGGCCGACGTCCACGCGGGCGACCTCGCCACGGCGAAGACCGACTGGCTGACCGCCCACCTCCAGTACGCCTCGCTCGGCGCCGCCTACGGCACCTTCGCCGACCTCGACGGCAAGATCAACGGCCGCCCCGACGGCCTCGCCGACAAGGCGCAGGACAAGGACTTCAGCGGCTTCCTCCGGCTGGAGTACGGCCTGTGGCACGGCCAGTCCGTCGAGGAGCTGACCGGCGTGGCCGACCAGCTCTCCGGCGACGTCGCCAAGCTCGTGCAGGACTTCCCCGGCCAGCAGTTCGACCCGGGCGACCTGCCGCTGCGCGCCCACGAGATCCTCGAGAACACCCTCCAGTTCGAGCTGACCGGCGACACCGACCAGGGCAGCGGCACCAACCTGGCCACCGTCCAGGCCAACCTGGCGGGCACCCAGGAGCTGCTGACCGTCCTGCAGCCGCTGCTCGACGAGCGCGACCCGCAGGTGCTGGTCCGCGTCAACGCCGGGATGAAGCGGGTCGGTGACCTCGTCGCCGCGGCCCACAAGCCCGAGGGCTGGACGCCGCTGGACAAGCTGCCCGCCGGGGACCGTCGCCAGCTCAACGGCGCCACCGGCCAGCTGCTCGAAGACCTCTCGCCCATCCCCGCCCTGCTCGAGATCCGGAAGGCCGCCTGATGAACGACCGCACCGCAGCCGCCGGAGGCACCTGCCCCTTCCCGCACGCCGCTTCCGCTTCCGTTCCGGCTTCCGTTCCGGCCTCCGCTCCGGTCGAGTCGGGTGCGTGTCCGGCCGGACCGGCCCGGCGCGGCTTCATGCGCGCCGCGCTCGGCGCTGGCGCCGGGGCCGCCGTCCTCGCCGGAGGGGCCTCCTTCGCCCTCGGCGCCGGACCGGCCTCGGCCGGGGACACCAAGCAGGCCTCGAACGGGGTCGTGCCCTTCCACGGCGCGCACCAGGCCGGCGTCACCACCCCGGCCCCGGGCTACGCCGCCTTCGTCTCCTGCCAGGTCATCGCCCAGGACCGCAAGGGACTCGAGGACCTCTTCAAGACCCTGACCGAGCGCATCCGCTTCCTCACCGCCGGCGGTACCCCGCCCGACCTCGGCGTCGGCGCTCCGCCCGCCGACAGCGGCATCCTCGGCCCGACCGTCGCCACGGACAACCTGACCGTCACCGTCGGCGTGGGCGCCTCGCTCTTCGACGACCGCTACGGCCTGGCCAAGGCGAAGCCCGCCAAGCTCGCGCCGATGAAGACCTTCCCCAACGACAACCTCCAGGCCGCCGAACTGCACGGCGACCTCTCGCTCCAGATCTGCGCCGACCGCCAGGACACCGTGCTGCACGCCCTGCGCGACATCACCCGGCACACCCGGGGTGCGCTGCAGATCCTCTGGCGCATCGACGGCTTCCAGAACCAGTCCCGCCCGGACGGCGCGCAGCGCAACCTGCTCGGCTTCAAGGACGGCATCGTCAACCCGGACACCACCTCCTCCCGGGAGATGGACCGGCTGATCTGGGTGCAGGACGGCGCGGGCGAGCCCGCCTGGGCGGTCGGCGGCAGCTACCAGGTCATCCGCATCATCCGGATGCTCATCGAGTTCTGGGACCGCGTCACCCTCTCCGAGCAGGAGAAGATGTTCGGCCGCCGCCGCGACACCGGCGCGCCGCTGGACGGGCACCAGGAGAACGACGCCCCGGACTACGCCAAGGACCCGGAGGGCAAGGCGATCCCGCTCAAGGCGCACATCCGCCTCGCCAACCCGCGCACCGCCGACACCGACGCCACGCGCATCCTGCGCCGGGGCTTCAACTACGACCGGGGCGTGGACAAGGCGGGCAACCTCGACATGGGCCTGGTGTTCTGCTGCTACCAGCAGGACGTGGTGCGGCAGTTCGAGGCCACCCAGACGCGGCTGATCGACGAGCCGCTGGTGGACTACATCTCGCCGACCGGTGGCGGGTACTTCTTCGTCCTGCCGGGCGTGAAGGACAACGCCGACTGGCTCGGGCGGGGGCTGCTGGCCGCCGTCTGACCCCTGCTGGGCGGACGGGGGCTGATCCGCCCCGGTCCGGCCCTGCTGTACGGACGGGCCCCGGCGATCGTTTTCGCCGGGGCCCGCTGCCGTGTGCCGGTCGTTCGTCAGGGGGCGCCGAGGGTGAAGCCGATGACCGCGCCGCCGCCCTCGCGGTTGACGGCGTAGGCGGAGCCGCCGTGGGAGCGGGCGACCTCGTGGACGATGGCCAGGCCGAGGCCCGAGCCGGGCAGGCTGCGGGCTGCGGTGGCGCGGTAGAAGCGGTCGAAGACCCGGTCGAGGTCCGCCGCGTCGATGCCGGGGCCCCGGTCGCGCACCTCGACCCGACTGCGGCGGACCACCACCTCGATCGGGGCGCTGCCGGAAGGGTCGAACTTGGCCGCGTTGTCCAGGAGGTTGGCCACCGCGCGGACCAGGGCCTCCGGGCGGGCGGTGACCACGGAGGCGTCCGCGTCCACGGTGATCTCCCGGCCGCTGCGCCGGCGGGCCTGGGCGGCCGCGGCGTGGACGAGTTCGGCCAGCGCCACCTCCGTCGGCTCCTCGTCCGCCTTGTGGTCGGCGGCCAGGGCCACCAGCTCCTCCACCAGCTGGGTCAACTCCCGCGCCTCGTCCGCGAGATCGGCCATCAGGGCTTCGCGCTCGGCGGGCGGCAGGCGGTCCATGGCGGGCAGGACGGAAAGGTTGGTGCGCAGGCTGGTCAGCGGGGTGCGCAGCTCGTGACCGGCGTCCTGGACGAGGCGGCGCTGGTTCTCCTTGGCCGCGGCCAGGCGGACCAACATCCGATCGAAGGCGCGGGCGAGCCGGCTCACCTCGTCCGTACCGGCGGCGGGCACCGGCACGTCCAACCGGCCGCTGGTGGCGACGAGTTCGGCCGCCTCGGTGAGCCGGACCAGACGGCCGCTGATCCGGCCGGCGACCAGCCAGCCGGCCCCTCCCGCCACCAGGACGACCACGGCCACCACGGCCGCCATCTGCCGCCGCAGCTCCTCCAGCAACTCCTCGACGTCGTCGAGCCGCTGCACGACCTGTACGGCGCCCCGGCCGCCGCCGAGCGAGACCACGCCCACCCGGCAGGTGACGCCGTGTGTGGTGCGCACGCCCGTCGCCGTACGGGCGGGGGTGGCGGAGCCGGCGAGCTCGCGGTCCTCCGGGGTGGTCGGCAGGTCGAAGTGGGAGGTGCCGGGGAGGACGGCCCCCTGGGAGTCGAGGGCCTGGGCGGTGACCCGGACCGGGTGCAGCAGCTGCTCGCTGAGGCCGGTCGGGCCGTTGAAGTCCCCCGGGAACAGCCTCTCGTCGTGGACCTGGCCGCTGACGGCGCGGATGGCGGAGGTGAAGTCGTCCATCTCGTCGTCGCGGATCAGGCGCGCGGCGGCGTGGTAGCCGAGCGTGCCGATCAGCACCGCGACCAGGGCGGCCATCGCGGCGAAGGCGAGGGAGACGGTGGTGCGCAGGCCCGGGCGCGGCAGGCGCGCCATGCGGCGGCGCGGGCCGCCCGTCACGGCTCGCGCAGCGTGTAGCCGACGCCGCGGACGGTGTGGATCAGAGGGGAGAGGCCGGGCAGGTCCAGCTTGCGGCGCAGGTAGCCGATGAAGACGGCGAGGTTCTTGGAGCCCGGGCCGAAGTCGTAGCCCCAGATGCGCTCGTACAGGGTGGTCTGGTCGAGGACGGCTCCGGCGTTGCGGGCCAGCAGCTCCAGGAGGTCGAACTCGGTGCGGGAGAGCTCCAGTTCGCGCCCCGCGCGCCAGACGCGGCGGGCGGCCGGTTCGACCCGGAGGTCGGAGACGGCGAGCACCTCCTCGGTGCGGGAGGGCGGACCGGGGAGGTTGCGGCGCAGCAGGGCGCGCAGGCGGGCGAAGAGCTCGTCCACGTCGAAGGGCTTGACGAGGTAGTCGTCGGCCCCTGCGTCCAGACCGGCGATGCGGTCCGGCACCTCGACCCGGGCGGTGAGCATCAGGACGGGGGTGCGGTCGCCGGTGGCGCGCAGGCGGCGGCAGATCTCCAGGCCGTCGGGCGGGGGCATCATCACGTCCAGGATCAGGACGTCGGGGCGCTGTTCGGAGAGGACGGCGAGGGCCTCGGCGCCGTCCGGGGCGGTGCGGACCTGGTAGCCCTCCAGGGTGAGGGCGCGGGTGAGCGAGTCGCGGATGGCCCGGTCGTCCTCGGCGATCAGCACGGTGTGGCTCATGGCGACCGATTCTCCCTGGCGTGGGCACGGCGGGTGAGGGCGGGGCGGGGGTTCGCGCGGGGACGCCGGGTTTGCGCGGCGCTTCGGGGGCGTACGAGGGGTGGGGCTCGGGCGTGCGGGCGTTCGGTGCGCGCTGGGGTGGGTGCGTGGGGGCTCGGGGTGTTGTGCGGGGCTTCGGGGCGTACGGTGGCTTCACGGTGGCGCGCCGCCGGGCCCGGGCCCCTGGGCAGGATGCCGGGTGGGTCTGCCGGGCCGGACGTCGGGACGGACGTCGGGCAGGAACGTCGGCACGCCTCCGCCGGAGGCCGTGATGGCAGAGCGGATGGCTTTCCTCAGGACCCCGCGCGCGGAGCGGGAGCGGCGTGACGCGCGGGAGCGGGTCGGGGACCGGCGGGAGGTGTACCGGCCCGGGCCGCCGCTGCCGTTGGTGAGCGGGCAGGCCGCGCGGTGCATGGACTGCGGGCTCCCGTTCTGCCACAGCGCCTGCCCGCTGGGGAACCTGGTGCCGGAGTGGAACCGGCTCGCCGCGCACGGCGACTGGCGGGCGGCGGCCCGCTGGCTGCTGGCGACGAACAACTTCCCGGAGTTCACGGGGCGGCTCTGCCCGGCGCCGTGCGAGAGCGCCTGTGTGTTGGCGATCGGCGGGGCCGGGGCGGGGGTGGTTGCAGGGGTGGGGGCCGGGACGGAGGTCGGGCCGGGGGCTGGGCCGGGGGCCGGGCCGGTGCCGGCGCTCGGGGCCGTGGCGATCAAGAACGTCGAGCTGGCGCTCGCGGACCTGGCCCGGGAGGAGGGCTGGGACCGGCCGCACCCCGCCGACCGGGGCGACGGGCGTCGGGTCGCCGTGATCGGCTCGGGCCCGGCCGGGCTGGCCGCCGCCCAGCAGCTCACCCGGGCCGGCCACGCCGTCACGGTGTACGAGCGGGCGGACCGGGCCGGCGGGCTGCTGCGCTACGGCATCCCGCCGTTCCGGCTGGAGAAGCACCGGCTGGAGCGACGCCTCGACCAACTGCGGGAGGAGGGTACGGCGCTGCGCACCGGGGTGCGGGTGGGGCGGGACGTGCCCGGGGAGCAGTTGCGGGCCGAGTACGAGGCGGTGGTGGTCGCGGTGGGCGCCGGCGCCTGCCGGGAACTGCCCGTGCCGGGGCGGGGGTTGCCCGGGGTGCATCCCGCGATGGAGTACCTGACCTGGGCGAACCGGGTGGACGAGGGGGACCGTGCCGACTCGCCTCTCTCCGCCGAGGGGCTGGACGTGGTGATCGTCGGCGGTGGGGACACGGCGGCGGACTGCCTGGGGACGGCGCTGCGCGAGGGCGCTGCCTCCGTCACGCAGCTGGACATCAACCCGCGCCCGCCGGTGCGGCGGTCGGCCGGGCAGCCCTGGCCCCTCCACCCCAAGGTCGAGCGGGAGACGACCTCGCACGAGGAGTGCGGGGCCGCACGGGCCGGGGGCCGGCTGTTCGCGGCGGCCACGGTCGGCTTCGAGCCGGGGCCGGACGGTCGGCTGGCTGCCGTCCGCTTCGCCGAGGCGGAGCAGGGCGGCCGCCGCCCGAGGCCCGGCACCGAGCGGACCGTACCGGCGCGCCTGGCGCTGCTCGCGCTGGGCTTCACCGGGCCCGAGCCGGACGCGCTGTTCGGTCAACTCGGCCTCGCCCTCGGGCCGGAGGGGACCCTGGAGCGGGACGAGGGCTTCGCCGCCGGGCCGCCCGGGGTGTTCGTGGCCGGGGACGCGGGGCGCGGACAGTCGCTGATCGTCTGGGCGATCGCCGAGGGCCGGGCGGCGGCCGCGGCGGTGGACCGGTACCTGCGCGGGTGGACGGAGCTGCCCGCGCCGATCGGGGCATCGGCGCGGGCGCTCGGTCTCTGAACCGTGCGATGGGGAAGCCCGGTTGGTCCGCCGCGCGGTGGGGCGCGCGGCGGTTCCGGTGGTGGTGCCGGTGGTGTGTGCGGTGCGGTGGTGTGTGCGGTGCGGTGGGGCTCGGTCAGCTGAGGCCGAGGACGGAGAGCGCGGTGGTCCAGTCCGTGGAGATGGCCTGCTGGGCGGGCACCAGGGCGACCTGGTGGTTGCAGACGGCCTTGTAGAGCTTGTACTCGACGGTGTCCTTGTCGGTGGAGGTCATGCCGCTCGCGCCGGTGGCGTAACGGGGCTCGGGCCACAGGTTGTTGGGGTCGGTCGGGTGGCCGCCGAGGGAGAGCGGGATGAAGTGGTCCTCCTCGTAGTCGGCCGTGTTGGTGTCGTCGTAGCCGTACTGGGCGATCTGCTGGATCTTCAGGCGGGTGGTGTAGCTGCTCGACGGGCGGATCGAGGTGCTGTAGCCCGGGACGCAGATGGTGGTGTCGATGGTGTCCTGGGTGACGTCCGGGTTGGTGGCGCCGGGGGTGCAGGCCGGGTCGGGAAGCGGGAGGTAGGCCTGGGAGCAGCTCGCGTCGAGGGTGGTACCGGTGGTGTGCGCAACGGGGGCGGCGTGGGCGGCGGCACCGGTGGTGAGGGCGGCGGCCGTCAGGACGGCGGTGGCGAGGACTGTGGCGAGGCGGCGGTGGCGGGACATGGGGGCTCCTGGGACGGGCCCGGGCTCCGGCAGCCGGGCGGTGTGTCCATGCCATCACCGGTCCGTCTATGCGGGTAGACCTCCTGCGGTGAACGATTGACGAAGCATCGGTCGACGATCTGTGGGCAAGTCTTCGCTTGACGCGGCCTCGTCGACCAGGTGCTCGGAGCGAGAGGGTCGGGCAGGCGGCGTACGGATGCATCGAGTACGTAGGGAATCCTCCGCTCCGGGAGTGCGGGTGAGTTGGCGTCAGGGGGTCGACTCTGCGGGGCTCGGCTCCCGCCCGTGCGCGCGCTGGTCGTAGCGCCACAGGGCGGGGAATGCGGCGGGCAGGACGGCGGCGCTTCCGAGGCAGAGCAGGCCACCGGTGCGCAGCGCGGCGAGGATGCCCTGCCGGGCGGCGAGGCCACCGGCCCGCAGGTCGCCGAGGGCGGGCCCGGCGGAGCCGATCAGCATCTCCAGGCCGGCGGCCCGGCCCCGGAGTTCGTCCGGTATGGACTGGTTCCAGATGGCGCTGCGGAAGGTGTCCCCGATCCAGTGCGCGGCGCCCGCGACGGTCAGGCAGAGCAGGACGGCCCACAGGCCCGGGGCCACGGCGGCCGTGGCGGTCGCCGCTCCGACCAGGGCGACGGAGAGCAGCACCAGGCGGCCGTGCCGGTGGACGCGTTCCGTCCAGCCGCCGGTCGCGGCGGCGAGCAGGCTGCCGACGGCCGCGGAGGAGTAGAGCAGGCCCAGCGCCCAGACCGCGTCCAACTCCTGGGCGAGGAAGGGGAAGAGCGCGGTGGGCAGGGCGAAGACGGTGGCCGCGAGGTCGGCCAGGTAGGTGCCCACCAGGTCCGGTCGGCGGGCCGCGTACCGGGCGCCCTCGACGAACTCGCCGAGCTGCGGCGACTCGGCGTCGCGCTCGGAGGGCACCGGCCGGACGCGGGCGAGCAGGGCGATGGAGACCAGGAAGGTGGCGAGGTCCACCAGGAAGGCCGCCGGGACGCCCGCCCCCGCGATCAGCAGCCCGGCGGCGGCCGGCGCCGCCACGGTGGCGATGCTCCCGCGCAGCGACAGCAGAGCGCCGGCCGCGACCAGTTGTTCGTGCGGGACGAGGCGGGGGATCATCGCGTCGAGCGAGGGCTGCTGGATGCCCTGGAGGGCCGCCGCCACCCCGGCGGCCGCGTAGAGCGGCCAGACGGCCGGGGTGCCCAGCAGGGCGTTGGCCAGCAGGAGCGCGCTGAGCGCGGCGAGGGCGACCTCGGTGACCAGGGCGACGGTGCGCCGGTCGGCGCGGTCGGCGAGCACGCCGCCGTACAGGCCGAACAGGACCGCCGGCACGAGCTCCACCGCGCCGACCGCGCCCACGGCGAGCGGGGAGCTGGTGAGGTGGGCGATCTGCAGCGGGATCGCGGTCATGGTGAAGATCGAGCCGAGCATGGTGACGGTGCCGGACGTCCACGTCAGCCGGAAGTCCCGGGAGTCGCGCCAGGGGGCGGTGTTCGGCAGCAGGCGGGCGAGGAGTGCGGACATGCGGATGGACGGTCCCTTCGCGGCCGACGGCGTGGGCGCCACAGCCTTCCTTATCGCTGATAAGTTCCAGCTCGGGAACTTAGCGGCGATAAGGTGGAGCGGCAACTTCTTTTTTCGGGTGGTGCGGAGAGGCGGGCTGCGGATGGCGCTGCAACGCGACGAGGTGGTGCGCACGGCGCTGCGCCTGCTCAACGAGGAGGGCATCGAGGGGCTCACGACCCGGCGGCTCGCCCGCGAACTCGGCGTGCAGTCCCCGGCGCTGTACTGGCACTTCAAGAACAAGCGCGAACTGCTCGACCTCATGGCGGAGGCCATGCTCGCCGAGGCGCTGCCGCCCGACCGCGAGCCCGGCCCGGAGCACTGGCCGGACTGGATCGCCGCCGACGCCCGCGCCAAGCGCCACGCGCTGCTCGCCTACCGCGACGGCGCCCGGGTGCACGCCGGCACCCTGCCCACGGCGGACGAGCTGCCCGCCGTCGAGGCGCAGCTCCGTGCCCTGTGCGGGGCAGGGCTACGGCCCCGGACGGCGCTGCGGCTGCTGCTCACCGTCGACCGCTACATCATGGGCTGGGTCACCGAGGAGCAGGCCTGGCGGCACGGCGCGGCCGACCGAGGGCACGAGGTCTTCCCCGACGAGGCGTTGAGCAGGCTCCCGCTGCTGAGCGAGGCCGCGGAGGTGCTGCGGATGACCGACCACGACGCGGACTTCGACTACGGGCTGCGGGTGCTGATCGAGGGCTTCCGGGCCGAGATCGCCCGCGAGGCGGCGGAGACAGGCGGGGGCGGGCAGGCCCGCTAGCGTCCGTCGGCGTGCGCTAGCGTGAGGCGCGTGACCACTCTGGATCCCCGCCGTACGGCCCTCGTCCTGATCGACCTGATGGACCGGATCATCGCCAACCGGCTCGCGCCGCGCCCGGGTTCGGAGGTGCTGGCCACCTCCCTCGGCCTCGCCCGGGCCTTCCGGGAGGCCGGCGGCCTGGTCGTCGCGGTGCGGGTGGAGCGGCCGAACGTCGCCGAGCAGCCGCCCGGCAGCGACCTGGCGGCGGAGGTCGCCGCGGTGGCCGACGAGGTCGTGGTCAAGCGCACCATCGGCGGCTTCCAGAACACCGGGCTGCAGGACCTGCTGGCCGTGCGGAAGATCGACACCCTGGTGTTCGCGGGGATCGCCACCAACCTGGGCGTGGAGTCCACCGCCCGCGCCGCCGCGGACCACGGCTACGAGCTGGTCTTCGTCGAGGACGCCATGGCGGCGCTCACGGGGGAGGAGCACCGGGCCTCGGTGGAGCTGGACTTCCCGCGCCTCGGGGAGGTCGTGACGGCCTCGGAGCTGCTGCTCGAGCCGTGACGTCCGGGCGCCGGTCGGGCACGGCGGTGATCGCGGGGCGGTCTTGGCGGCCGCAGGATCACCCCGGCTGGGTGCCGGGGCCGGGGCGGAACGGGACGGCGACGTCGACCACGTGCTCCTCCGGCCCGGCGGTGGCCCAGTTCGGGTGGTACACCTCCCGGTTGGAGGCGCTTCGGGCGTGGCCGCGCTCGGCGAGCCAGGCGCCGACGGCGTCGTGGGCGGCGGCCATCGCCGCGTAGCCCTCGTGCCGCTTGGTCAGGGCGGTGTACGCCTCTCGGTGCGCGGCCTCGATGCGCACCCCGATCCGCCCGCCCGGCTCGACGGCGTTCCCCGTCGGGGCACAGACCTCGACGGGCCCGTCGGAGTCCTCGTCCACCAGGCCGTGGAAGACGGCGAAGATCGGCCCGGACAGGCACGCGTCCGCCTGCCGTAGGTGGTCGAGCAGCTGTTGGCCGGCCTCGGCGAGGTAGTGGGGGAGGTCCGCGCCGGTCACGTGGCGTTGGACGAACAGCACCTTCTGTGCGGGGACGTCGCGCTCGTGGATCTCGTACATGGTCGGGTTCCTTCCGGTCAGAACGTCCTTGACGTAGCCCACCGTGCTGCGGCGGGCGGTGTGTGTCCGCTCCTGCTCGCGCCAGTACGCGGCCAGGAGCCGGACGGACTCCTCGCCCTCGGCGTCGAGCAGCGGTGCGATGCGCGCCAGCGGCATGCCGATGCCGCGCAGGAGCGCGATGCGGCGGGCCCGCTCGACCTGGGCGGGGCCGTAGCGGCGGTAGCCGGTGCGCGGATCGACCTCGGCGGGCGGGAGCAGCCCCCGCTCCCCGTAGAGGCGCAGGGCCTTGAGGCTGAGCCTGGTCCTGGCCGCGAGCTCTCCGATGGTGATCACGTCCTCGTGCACGCGGCCCACTCTGCTCCCTGCCCCTGGGGAAGAGGCAAGCCGCCCGCCGTTGTCTCTGCCGGCGGTCCGTTGGGCTCGAAGCCTCCCGCGAATCCTGGGCTTGTAGGCTTGTGTGTCTGGAGGGTCTGCGGTTCTTGGAGGGAGGGCCGGTGCGCGTTGGTCGGTGGTTGTGCGTGGTCGCGGGAGTTGTGGCGCTGAGCAGCCCGGCGGTCGCCTATGCCCGCGGCGGTGGCGGCGGTCACGGCTTTGGCGGAGGTGGAGGCGGCGGCGGGGGCAGCCACGGTGGTGGCGGCTTCCACGGGTCGCACGGCGGCGGCGGTTTCGGCTTCGGTTTCGGGAGCGGTTTCGGAGCCGGTGGCGGTGGGCTCGTCGCCCTGCTGGTGATCGTGGCCGTGATCCTGCTGATCCTGTGGGTCAGGTCCCGGCGCCGCAAGGCGGCGTTGGCGGTCGGCCTGAACACGGTCTCGGACCGTACGGCGCACCGCGCGGACGCGCAGGCGCGCGAGCGCGCCGCCCACGTCTCGGCCCGGGTCGATGCCATCGCCGACACCGATGCGACCTTCGACCGCGAGGCGCTCGAGCGCCGTGTGGTGTGGCTGTACGGGACGGCCCAGCGGGCCTGGACCGGACACGACTACGCCACGCTGCAGCAGATCCTGTCCCCGGTGCTGTACGGCAAGTGGTCCGAGGAGCTGCGCGACTACGAGTCGCGTGGCGAGGTCAACGTCGTGGAGGTCGTCGACGGTCCGGCGGTCGAACTGGTCGACGTCGCCAACCGGGCGGGCGAGGTGAACGACACCGTCACCTTCCGGATCACCGCGACGCTGCGCGACTACGTACGCAGCGGTGACGGTCGGCAGAGCGTGAGGAAGGACGGCTCGACCCGCCCGGTCGAGTACTGGACCCTGCGCAAGACCGAGGCCGGGGAGTGGATCGTCTCCTCGATCGAACAGGCCGCCGAGGGGGCGCACCACCTGAGCAACGCCATCGAGACCGACGGCTGGGACCAGAAGGACGTCGCCCGGGACGCGGTGCTCGAGGTCGCGCGGAACAGCACGGTCACCGCGGGGAGCGACGTCCTCTCCCTGACCACCATCTCGTGGAGCACGGACGCCGACAACGCGGCCGGCGATCTGAGCGTCGTCGACGGCCGCTTCGACCGAGCGGTTCTCGAGGTCGCCATCGAGCGGTTCCTCGAGGAGTGGGTGCTCAACGACGGCAGCCTCGACTTCACCGCCGTCCGTACGCCCCGCCGGACCGTCCTGCGCGAGGCCACCGTCACGGCGGTCACGGTGCGTTCGCTCGTCTCTCGGGACCCGATCGTCTTCCGCGTCACGGCCAACGCACAGGGCGTCTACTACGAAGTCGACCGGCGCACCGAAGAGGTGCTGCGCGGTGACGCGCACAAGCGCGGGCCGATCGACTTCACCTTCGACCTGCGGCTGGACGAGGGCTCGGACAGGGCGTGGACGGTGATCGCCGCCGACACGCAGTAGCCCGTCCTCGACGCCGGGCCTACGAGGCCGGTCCTCAGGGACCGGCCGTTCGCAGGGCCTGGCTCAGGGCCCGGCGCAGGCGGCCTTCCGAGGCGGCGAGGAGGCGGGCGGCGGTGGCGGCGTCGACGTCGGCGAGGAGCATCAGGACCGCGTCCTTCGCGCGTCCGCCGGTCGCCTCCAGGGCCTGGTGTGCCGTTCGGTCGTCGGCACCGGTGGCCTCCGTGACGATCCGGTGGGCGCGGTCGCGGAGCTTGGCGTTGGTGGCCCGGAGGTCGACCATCAGGTTTCCGTACGTCCGGCCCAGGCGGATCATCGTGGCGGTGGAGAGCAGGTTGAGCACCAGCTTCTGCGCGGTGCCCGCCTTGAGGCGGCTCGAACCGGCGAGGACCTCGGGGCCCACCTCCACCTCGACGGCCAACTCGGCGGCCCGGGCCAGGGCGGAGCCGCGGGTGCAGGTGAGGGCCACGGTCAGGGCGCCGGCCGCGCGGGCGGTCCGTACGGCGGCCACCGCGTAAGGGGTGCGGCCCGAGGCGGAGACGGCCACCACGGTGTCGGCGGGGGTCGGGTGGAGGGCGGCGAGGTCGGCCTCCGCGAGGTCGGCGCGGTCCTCGGCGCCCTCGGCGGCGGTGGTCAGGGCCGACGGGCCGCCCGCGATCAGGCCCACGACGAGCGCCGGGTCGGTGCCGAAGGTCGGTGGGCACTCGGAGGCGTCCAGCACGCCGAGGCGGCCGGCCGTTCCCGCGCCCGCGTAGATCAGCCGCCCGCCCGTGGCCATCCGGGCCGCCACGGCGTCCACCACGGTGGCGATCCGCTCCAACTCGGCGGCCACGGCGAGCGGGACGGTGCGGTCCTCGGCGTTCATCAGGCGGAGCAGGTCGAGGGTGGGCAGCTCGTCGATGCCCGACCAGGCGGGGTGGACGGCTTCGGTGGGCGGGAGGGCCGGATCGGGGGTGTCCATGGCGTGATCGTCCCCGGGCGGGGCGGGCCCGAACCGGCGGGAGGGTGGGGTGTGGCCGACCGTGGGGTGCGGTCGTCAGGCCATCCAGAAGAAGACCGCGGTCATTCGGCGTTCGGGCAGCTCGACACCGTAGTAGCTCGTCGCGCTGTGGATGAGGTTGGCGTGGTAGAGCAGCAGTTGGTTGTAGCGGTTGGGGACGCGGACGTCCTCGGTGAAGTGGTCGACGGGCACGTGCCGGGTGCCGAGCGCCTCGACCAGGTTGTTGTGCGGGGCGTTGACCAGGTTGCCCCCGAGCCGGCCGCCGGGGAACTGCTGGCGGTAGAAGCTCGTGCCGGCGTCCTTCGGGGCCTCCGGACTGAGGTAGAGCACGGCGGCGTAGCGGCACAGCGCGCGGGAGTCGGTGTGCGGACGGGACTCCGACTCTCCCGCGCCCACGAGTTGGACGCAGTTGTGGTTGAGCGTGCCGCCGCCCGGGGTGCTCTGGACCCAGAGCCGGGAGGCGCCGGTGGCCTTGCGGACCAGCGCCTCGACCCGGGCCAGCTCCTCGGGTTCGAGACCGGGCATGGTGCGCAGGCCCGGCCACGTCTCGGGGCGGTACGGGTAGCCCTCGGTCCAGTCGCCGCGCTCCAGGCAGCGCTCACGGACGGCGTCGGGATCGGGCAGGACGTTGTCGAGGACCCAGTAGTCCCGGCCGCGGGTGGGCTTGCGGTAGGGCAGGACCGGCAGGGCGGTGGACCTGATGGGCTGTGAGGGCATGGGGCGACGATAGGTGTGGTGTGCTTCTAGCTTCTGCCGTGAACAGGTCAACCTTTCGTCAAGTGCGGGCGGGTCGGGCGGTTGGCGCGTGGCGGCTGGTCAGTGCTCGGGGCGGACGGCGAAGCCCCCGAGGGCTCCCTCCAATCGGTCGAAGGCGTGGACGGCCGAGGGGCGTACTGCCGCCGTGATGGCGGAGTGCTCCTCGCCGGCGAGGACGCGGCGGAACACCTCGGTGAACAGCGACCGGTCGACGGCCGCGAGCAGGGCGGCGGCGACCCGGCTCTCGAAGTCGACGTGGGCGGTGTCGTCCGTGCTGTCGGTGCTGTCGGCGCTGTCGGTGTCGTCTGTGTCGGCGCTGGTGTTGTCGGGGTCGGGTGTCGGGCGGGTCGCCTCCGCGAGCGCCTCGGCGAGGGCCGTCTCACCCAGCTCGTGCAGTTCGCGCAGCCGGGCGAGGAGGGCGGGGCTCTCGGCGATCGTGCGGGCGAAGGCCTGGTCGGCGAAACCGAGTCGGGCGTCCTGGCGGTCGAGCGCGGCCAGGCAGTCGCGGCGGAGGGCGGCGAGTGCGGACTCGCCGGGTGTTCGGGCGGCCACCGCGCGGGCGGGCCTGCCGGCGAGCTCCTCGTGCAGGTCGAGCAGGAGGTCCTCCTTGCGGGGGAAGTGGTTGGTGACGGTCATCTTGGCGACGCCGGCTGCGGCGGCGACCTCCGCGATGGTCGTCCGGTCGAAGCCCTGGTCGATGAAGAGTCTGGTGGCGACGCGCGAGATCGCCTCGCGGGTGCGGCGCTTGTTGATCTCGCGCAGGTTCTCGGTGGGGCTGGGCTTCGTCATGGCGGGAGCCTAGCGCATCTTGCTGGGTCGAGCACATGAATTATGTCGGACCCAATAAATTGACTTGACCTATCGACTGGGTTCGTCCTAGCTTCTGCTCCGAGCGGTCACCACGGCCGCCGGACGGGTGGTCGCCGACCGCCCGTCGTCGCCCCGAAGCGCCATGGAGGCCTCGATGTTGATCCAGCACCAGACCCGACTGCGCCTGCTCACCGTGCACGCGCACCCCGACGACGAGTCCAGCAAGGGCGCGGCCACCCTCGCCCGGTACGCCGCCGAGGGCGTGGACGTCCTGGTCGCCACCTGCACCGGGGGAGAGCGCGGCTCGGTGCTCAACCCGGAGATGGACAGGCCCGAGGTCCGGGCCGATCTCGCCCGGATCCGCCGGCGGGAGATGGAGGAGGCCCGGGAGATCCTCGGCGTGCGGCAGCGCTTCCTCGGCTTCGTCGACTCCGGGATGCCGGGCCCGGGCGAACCCCTGCCCGAGGGCTGCTTCGCCGCCCAACCGGTGGATGCCGCGGCCGAACCTCTGGTCGCGCTGATCCGGGAGTTCCGCCCGCAGGTGGTGATCACCTACGACGAGACCGGCGGGTACCCGCACCCGGACCACGTGATGGCGCACCGGATCACGGTCGAGGCCGTCGAGGCGGCGGCCGACGCCTCCCGGTGCCCGGGGGCGGGCGAGCCCTGGCAGGTGTCGAAGCTCTACTACCACCTCGCCCTCTCCCGGGCCTGGTTCCAGGCTCTGCACGAGGGCATGACGGCCCGGGGCGTGCCGTCGGCCATGGGTGCGCTGCTGGCCGGCTGGCCCGATACCCCGCCCGCCCTCGCCACCACCACCCGGATCGACTGCGCCGCGTACTTCGCCGTACGGGATGCGGCGCTGCTCGCCCACGCCACCCAGATCCAGCCCGGCGTCAGGTTCATGGCCCACCCCCGGGACGTCGAACGCGAGGTCTGGCCGACGGAGGACTACCACCTCGCCAGGGGCCCGGTGGCGGCCCGGGGCGGCGAGGACGGATGGGTGGAGACGGATCTGTTCGAAGGGCTGCGCCCATGACGAGCCGTCTGCCGGCGTGCCGGGGCCCGCCGCTCCGGAACGGTGCGGACCGACAGGGCACGGCTCCCGTGGGATCGGCCATCTGCGGTGCGACAGGTGGCACTTGAGAGCGGGAGGTGGGCAGGGCAGGTTGGTCCCATGACGAACCATGAGATCGGCGGCGACGAGCAGGGGTCAGCGGACGGCCGGGAGCAGCGCTTCCGGACGCACACCTGGACGGCCGGCCCGCCGCTGGCGGAGTACACCCACCTGACCGGAGAGGAGATTCTGCTGGAGATGATCGCCGGGCGGATCGAGGAGCCCGCGATCTGCAGCACGATGGACTTCCACGTGACCGAAGTGAAGCCGGGCGTGGCGGTGTTCGAGGGCGAACCGGGTGAGCACCTGTACAACCCGATGAACACCGTGCACGGCGGATACCTCGCCACGCTGCTGGACTCGGCACTGGGCTGCGCGGTGCTGAGCCGGTTGCCGGCGGGGGTCGGGTACACGACCACGCAGCTCAACGTCCACATGCTGCGTCCGCTGTTCGCGGACTCGGGGCTGGTGCGCTGCGAGGGCGAAGTACTGCACCTGGGGCGGACGATGGCGACGGCGGAGGCCCGGGTGGTGGGTGTGGAGAACGGCAAGCTCTATGCCCACGGCACCACGACCTGCGCGATCCTGGCCCCGCGCCCGGGGGCCTGAGGCGGCGCCGGGTGTCGGGCCGGGGCCCCGGCCCGACACCCGGACCCGATGACGAGGTGCGGCCGGCCCGGTGGACGGGAGCGGTCGGTCGGAGGAACGGATGAACGCAGGGACCGGAGGAGTGGAGGAACCAGAGGACTCAGAGAGCTCAGAGAACTCAGAGGATCGCGAGGAGCCCACAGAGGGCGAGGAGGCCGCAGATACCGAAGTTGACCAGTTTGTGCGAGAGGAAGACGGCGGCGAACTCCCGGATCGTCGCGGTGGGCCAGTAGTAGGCGGCGGTCGGCGAACCGAAGACGTGGCCGTTGACACCGGTCTTGCGGGCGAGGAGGGCCGCACGGAAGGCGTGGAAGTTGTTGGTGACGACCACACAGCGGTAGTCGGGCTTGGCCTGCTCCATCAGGGCTCTGCTGAACCGCAGGTTCTCCTCGGTGGTGCGGGAGCGGTCCTCCCGTACGACGTGCTCGGCCGGGAAGCCGCGCTCGGTCAGGTAGTTCGCCATCGCGTGGGCTTCCGGGAGCTTCTCGTCCGGGCCCTGGCCGCCCGAGGTGATCAGCACCGGCGGGTTGCCGCGGGCCGCCTGCTGCTCGTACACC
Source organism: Kitasatospora sp. NPDC101183 (assembly GCF_044767945.1). Classification (NCBI taxonomy): domain Bacteria; kingdom Bacillati; phylum Actinomycetota; class Actinomycetes; order Kitasatosporales; family Streptomycetaceae; genus Kitasatospora; species Kitasatospora sp. NPDC101183. The sequence goes on from NZ_JBIWOW010000032.1 coordinate 27,875, forward strand.
TCACGGCCCCGGTCGATCCGGCTGGCGAGGAGCGGCGGGACGCGCTCGCCGCCGATCAGTCCGGAGCCGAGGACGACCACGAAGTCCACGTCCCGGCGCGGCCGGTGGCGGCCGTACAGGAAGGCGTAGCCCACGAAGCAGACGAACAGGAAGGAGACGTAGAGGACGACCAGGAGCAGCGTGCCGGCCAGGACGCCGAGGCGGGGCGACCGGGTGGCGATGGCAGCGGCCATCAGCGCGAACAGGCCGATGATCCCGAGCCCGGCGAGCAGCGAGAGGAGGTTGGCGGGCCGGCGGCCCTCCTTGCGGATCATGGTGAGCCCGTTGGCGATCAGGAACCAGACCAGGGCCACCGTGCCGAGGGCGGGCAGCAGGACGATCGCGACTGCGGCCAGTTCGGCGACCAGCGTGGGTGCGTGGCGCAGTTCGGCGAGCAGGGCCAGTGACAGGAGGGAGACGGAGATACCGAGCAGCACGGCGTTGCTGAACCGACGGCGGTCGCGGAGGACCCCGAGGCCGAACAGGAGGAAGAAGAAGGCGGCCGGGAGGTAGGCGATCATGACTCGTATCGTAGGCGCAGCCCGGCGGGCGGCCGGTCAGGGTGAAAACGGGCCTCAGAGACCGATGTTGAGGCCGAAGGCGGTGTCGAGGGAGGCGTAGCCGACGCAGAGGACCAGCCAGCCGCCGAGGACGGAGGTGACGGTGGCGGTGAACCGCCCGGCGCGGCTGCGCTGCTCCTTGGGGCGACGCAGGTGCCGGATGCCGTGGACGAGGGCGAGCAACCCGAGGGCTGCGACCCCGTAGGCGCCGGCGGCGCTGGCGCGGTGGAGGAGCTTGACGCCGTGGAAGGCGGCCGCGAGCGAGGCGGTGGTGAGGGCCATGGCGAGGACGCCGCCGACGAGTTCGAAGAGCACCTCGCCGAGGCACCCGCCGACCTTCCGGGCGACGAAGGTCAGCGGGCCGACCTGCCCGCCGGGGACGGGCGTCGGGTCCCCCGGCTGGTGGCCGGTCGGCTCGTCCTCGCCCGCCCCGGAGGGGGCGTCCGCCGTGCCCGCCGCTCCGCCTGTGCCTGCCGCTCCGCCCGTGCTCGCCTGAGTGCCGCTCATGTCCCGCCCCGCCCCGTCCCCACCGCTCTTTGCCAACCCTTGACGATCGCGCCATGCTAGCAGCGCGCCGGAGGCGTCGTCGCAGGTCGGGCCGGGGGTGGGCCAGCGGCGGACCGGGCCGGGGCGGATCGGGGACGGGTCAGGGGCGGGAAGCCCCCGGCACGCTCAGCGGCGCTCCGGCGGGAGCAGTGCGGCGAGCCCGTCGAGCACGCGCTGGACGCAGAACTCGAAGCGCTCGTCCATGTTGGGCGTGGTGAGGTCGTCGGCGAGGTCGACCAGGTTGGGGTAGCGCTCGGTGGGCAGCGCCTTGAACTGGTCGGCGACGGAGGTGACGACCTCCAGCCGGCTGGCCCCGCCGGCCTCGGCGGCGGACAGCGGCGTCTGCTCCTGGAGTACGAAGCCCTGGACGAAGGAGCTGAGCAGGTAGGAGGCCATGGCCGTGTCGGAGTCGGTCAGCCCGGCGGCGCGCAGTCGGTCGAGCTGGTCCTCCAGCAGGTCGAACATGCACGGGCCGGGGACGAGCCGGCCGGCGATGACCTTGGCGGCGTCCCGGTTGCCGAGGAGCAGTCGGCGGTAGCGGCGGCAGTACTCGGCGAGCTGCTCCCGCCAGCCGCCCTCGCGCGGTGGTGGGTCGGCCTTGGCGAGGATGGCGTCGTTGAGGAGGTCGAGCAGTTCCTCCTTGTTGCGGACGTGCCAGTACAGCGAGGCCGCCTTGACGCCGACCTCGGCGGCGACCTTGCGCATCGACAGTCCGGCGAGGCCGTCCCGCTCCAGCACGCGAAGCGCTGCCTGGGCGAGGGCTTCCCTGGTCACGGCGGGTGTCGCGTGGTCATTCTCCGGCATGGCTGTTCGGACGCCTCCAGTGGTCGGGCGGATCGGTGGTGCGCACCGGTGGTGCGGTGCGCGGCGCCTCAACAGTGCCACGGCGGTGCGACGGGTGAACCCGCAGGTCGGGGATCCGGCTTGCAATCTAACGGTGTTAGGGGCACTCTGTGCGTGTCGGAATCGCCCCTAACACCGTTAGGGGCAGGAGTTCGGGAGGAGTTCTCCATGGGGGAGTCGAGCGCACGCCGCAAGGGGCTGGCGCTGCTCACACTCTGCATCGCCATGTTCATGGCCATGCTGGACAACGTCATCGTCAACGTCGCCCTGCCCCGCATCGGGCAGGACCTGGACGCCGGGATCAGCGGCCTCCAGTGGGTCGCCGAGGGCTACAGCCTGATCTACGCCGCCCTCGTCCTGACCGGCGGCGCCCTGGGCGACCGGTACGGCCGCGCCCGGATGTTCGTCCTGGGTCTGGCCCTGTTCACGGCCGGTTCCGCCGTGGCGGCGCTCGCCGGGTCGATCGGCGTGCTGGTCGCGGCGCGGATGCTCCAGGGCATCGGGGCCGCGGTGCTCACGCCGGGCAGCCTCAGCCTGCTGGGCCACGTGTTCACCGACCAGGCGGAACGGGCCAAGGCCATCGGCCTCTGGTCCGGGGTGTCCGCGCTCGGCCTCGCCGTCGGTCCGGTCATCGGCGGCCCGATGGTCGAACACCTCGGCTGGTCCAGCGTGTTCTGGATCAACGTGCCGATCGGCCTGGCCGGGGTGGTGCTCGCGGCCAAGGTCCTCCCGGAGATCCCGCCGCGCGCCCGGAGGATCGACTACGGCGGCTTCGCGCTGTCGGCGGCGGGCCTCGGCCTGCTGGTCTACGCCCTGATCGAGGGCCCCTCGCGCGGCTGGAGCAGCGCCGTGGTGCTCGGCTGCGGCATCGCCGGCGCCGCGCTGTTGATCGCCTTCCTGGTGCTCGAACTGCGCCTGGCCGAGCCGATGCTGGAGCTCGAGCTGTTCCGCGACGGCGCGCTCAGCGGCGCGCTGCTGGGCGCCTTCATGGTCAGCTTCGGGATGTTCGGGGCGATGTTCTTCCTGCCGCTGATGATGCAGGGGGTGCTCGGCTGGTCCCCGTCCGGCGCGGGCTACGGAGGGCTGCCGATGACGGCGATGCTGGTGGTCGCGGGCCCGCTGTCCGGCCGCCTCGCGACGAAGTACGGCCCCAGGCTGCCGATGGTGGTCGGGATCGCGCTCTGCGCCCTGGGCCTGGGCGGGCTGTCGCTCTACGGCGATGACGCCCACTACGTCGGCTACGTGTGGACGCTGTTCACGATGGGCTTCGGCATGGGGCTGACCTTCACCCCGATCTCGGTCGCGGTGCTGCAGAGGGTCGCCCCGGTGCAGATGGGGATGGCCTCGGCGACGATCGGCACCCTGCGCGAACTCGGCGGCGTGTTCGGGATCGCGGCGCTCGGCGCCGTCATGACCAGCCGGATGACCGACGAACTCACCTCCTCCCTGCACCGGTTGGGCGTGCCGTCGGAGAGCGTCGGCTCCCTCACGGACGCCCCCACCGGCGGCGCGCACCAGGCCGGGGCGGCGGCTGCGGCACTGCCCGGGCCGTTGCAGGAGGCGGTGGACGGCGCCTTCACCGAGGGCCTCCACCTGGCGATGCGCACCGGTTCGGCGGCGCTGGTCGTCACCGCCGTTCTGGTCGCCGTCCTGCTGGGCCGGGCGGCCCGCCCGCAGTCACCGGCGGACGGCGGCGGCACGGCGGACGGCGGCAACGCCGAGGCCGGGGGCGGAGCCGACCGGGCCCGCCCGCAGGAGGCGGCCGAGGCCGCCCCCGCGTAGCCCGCCGCAGCGCGGAGCCTCGCGCCCGGCCCGCCGCAGCGCCCCGCGCCGGCCCCGCCGCAGCGCGATGCGGCGCAAGGCAGCGCCCCACCCGGCCCGCCACCACCGCGCGGCGCCCGCGCCCGGAGGCGCCTCAGGGGACGCCCACCACCGAGGCCTGCGCCGCCCGCGCGAGTTCGCGCCGCGCCGCCGCCCGGGGCGCCCCGGGCGCGGTGGCGGGCGGGGGGATCGGCGGACGGAAGGTCACCTCGGCGACCAGCCCGCGCACCGCGACCACCCGGGCGAGCGAGGTGAGGAGCCCGTCGTCGCCGATGAAGGCGGGCGCGTTGGTCGGGCGGCCGTCGCCGAGCCGGTAGCGGATCGTCACCGGTTCGACGACGGCTCCCGCGTCCACCGCCGCCTGGAACAGCGCCGGCCGGAACCGCCCGCTCTCCCGGCCGCACCAGGTCGACCCCTCCGGGAAGACGATCAGCGGGCGCCCGGAGCGCAGCACCGCGGCCACCTGCGCCACGGTGTCCGGCAGGGTCCGCAGCCGGTCCCGGTCGAGGAAGACCGTCCCTCCCCAGGCCACCAGGTGCCCGAGCACCGGCCACCGGTGGACCTCGGTCTTGGCCAGCGAGCGCCCGGGCCGCCCGGCCGCGAGCAGCGGGATGTCCAGCCAGGACACGTGGTTGGCGACGACCAGGGCCCCGCCGCTGCCGACCGCCCCGGAGAGCCGCACCGTGACTCCGAGGCTGTGCAGCAGGACGCGCGCCCAGAGCCGGGTCAGCGGCACCCGGCTCCCGTACGGCAGCAGCCGCACCGGCAGGCTCAGTGCGACGCCCGCCAGGACGACCGCCACGCAGGAGCCCAGCCGCAGCATCCGCCGGGGGTGCGAGACCGCCGGCGCCCGCTCGCGGAGGCAGGTCTCCGGCCGGCAGGGCGCGGTCGGCAGCCAGACGCTCACGACGCGCTCGCCCCTGAACCGGGAGAGCCGACGGCGAGCGGCGCGGAGCCCTGCGCCGGGGCGACCCCGGACAGGAAGTGCCGCAGGTAGCGCGGGTCGGTCCGCTCCAGCGAGAGCAGCACGTACAGGTCGGCGCAGCCGAAGTCCGGGTCGTACGCGGGCTCGCCGCACACCCAGGCCCCGAGCCGCAGGTACCCGCGCAGCAGGGCGGGCAGCCCGCCGCGCTCGGCGCGCGGCACCCCGGTGGCGTCCCAGCGGCGGTGCGGGGTGACGCGGAACTCCTCGGGCGCCAGGTACTTGGCGCTGACGGTGTCCCAGACGCGGGCCGCCTCGGCGCCGCCGTCGGCGAGGTCGATCGAGCAGCAGCCGCCGACCCAGGTGTTGCCGGTGTCGATCAGGTACCGGGCGATGCCGCCCCACATCAGGTTGATGACGGCGCCGTTGCCCCGGTGGTCGGGGCGGATGCAGGAGCGGCCGAGCTCCACCAGGCCGGGGCGGACGGGGGCGAGCGCGGAGAGGTCGAACTCGCCGTCGGAGTACAGCCGCCCGGCCCGCTGGGCGGCCTCGGGGCGCAGCAGCCGGTAGGTGCCGACGACCTCGCCGGTCTCGCCCTCGCGGACCAGCAGGTGGTCGCAGAACTCGTCGAAGGGGTCGATGTCGAGCCCGGCGAGCGGGGTGTGGAGCACGGCGCCGAGCTCGGCGGCGAAGACGCTGTGGCGCAGCCGCTGGGCGGCGCGGACGTCGCCCTCGTCGCGGGCGAGGGAGACGGTGTAGCCGGCGGCGGGGGCGGGCCGGTGGCGCTGGGCCGGAACCGCCGGGGTCTCGTGGGTGGGGGCGACTGCGGTCGGAGCGTACGTGGGGACGGTGGTCATGGCGGACCCTCCAGGGCAGCACGATCGGCGGTGCCGTGGCCTCCCAGGCACCGTCCCGGTTCGCAGACGTCAGGCAGGACGCGAACCGGTCCCCGTATGAATGTCCGAGCCGGCTGGCATTCACGTTGCGGCGTGGAGGAGCGCAGATGTGCAGCTGCTGAATGGGACCACCCGTGGCCCGTACGTCATCTGCCGGGCACCGGAAGGCCGTTCGGCAGTGACGGAAAGCGGGTGGACAACGGGGGGACGACGGGGGCGCGCACGGAAGGTGCGCGCCCCCGGCCTGGGAGGAAGCGGGCCGTCAGCCCGCGTGCCACCCCTTCGGGTCGATGCCGCCCGGGACGACCTCGGCGGGCCCGTACGGCTCCCGGGTGAGGACGAACGAGCCGAGGTCCAGGTGGCTGACGGAGCCGTCCGCGCGCCGCACGATCCGCAGCGTCTCGCCCGCGTAGTAGTTCTCCAGCCCCAGCCAGGTGCCGTCCGGCTGCGGCTGGAACCGCGACTCGCGCCGCCCGCCCGCGAGCGGGCCGATCTCCAGGACGCGCCCGGCCCGCAGCCGCAGCGCGTGCGGGGCCGCGCCCCAGTACCAGGGGCCGGTGAGCGCCAGCAGCTCCTCCTCCGCGTCCGCCTCGGCCAGCGGGCGCCAGGGCTCGGGCAGCCGGGGCTCGTGCGCGGCGGTGAGGGCGATCAGCTCGGCGGCCAGCACCGAGGTGTTGGCGCCGGAGGTGGCGTTGGCCAGGGCGTACGCGGCCAGGCCGTCCTGCTCGCTGATCCACAGGCCCGCCGTGAAGCCGGGCATCGAGCCCGAGTGCCCGTACAGCAGCCGGCCCTCGTGGCGGTACAGCGCCAGGCCGAGCCCGTACGCGGAGGTCCAGTCCGCGTCCTCGGGGGCGACGGCGGGGCGGCGCATCTCGGCGAGGGTGGCGTGCGCGAGCACCTTCTCGTCGCCGGCCGCGAGGAAGGCCGCCCAGCGCGCGAGGTCCTCACCGGTGGACCAGAGCTGGCCGGCCGGGGCCATCCGCCCGGTGTCGGTGAGCGGCTCGGGCAGCATGACGTCGGCCCAGGGGTGGACGGCGAAGCCGCCCGCGTGCGGCGCCTCGGGCAGCAGGCTCGTGCGCGTCATGCCGAGCGGCTCCAGCACCTCGCGCCGCAGCACCTCGCCCCAGTGCTCGCCGCGCAGCTCCTCGACCAGGGCGCCGAGCAGCGCGAAGCCGGGGTTGGAGTAGTGGTGCAGCCGCCCGGCCGGGTGCTTGAGCGGCTTCTCCGTCTCCAGCAGGTCGGCGAGTTCGGGCCGCAGCGAGCCCTCGGTGCGCTCCCACCAGGGCCCGGGGGTCTCGGCGGTGAGCCCGGAGGAGTGCGAGAGCAGCTGGGCGACGGTGGCCGCGTCGGCCGGGGTGCCGGGCAGGTGACGGCCGAGCGGGTCGGCGAGGTCGAGCAGGCCCTCGTCGCGCAGCCGCAGCACCAGCACGGCGACGAAGGTCTTGGTGATCGAGCCGATGCGGTACTGGACGTCGGTCGTCGGAGCGTGCCCGTCGATCATGCTGCGTGCGCCGCTCCAGACCGGCCGCCCGCCCCGCTGGACACCGGCGACCAGCGAGGGGGCGCGCCCCTCGGACTGGGCGACGGCGATCCGGTGGAGCAGGGCGCGCCCGGTCGTCGGGAGCAGCTCGGCGGGCAGGTCGGTCTGATGATCGAAGTTCGGCATGCTGGGGACAGTAGCCCAGCTCGGGCCCCGGCCTCAGCGAATAACTCAGCGCATGGAGCGAACAACTCAGCGGATGAACAGCCTGCGAACGAACTCCCCGGGGCCCCGGCCGGGCAGCTCCGGCAGCTCGGGCCGGTGCAGCCAGGCCTCGAACAGCGGCTCCAGCGGCGCCGAGGCGTACCGGGCGGCGTGCACCGCCAGGTCCTCGGTGGCCACCACGCCGTGCCGGTTGACGGTCGTCCAGTCCCGCAGCATCGCGAAGAAGGCCTGGTCGCCCAGGTGGTGGCGCAGCGCGTGCACCGCCACGCCGCCGCGCTGGTACAGCCGGTCGTCGAACATCAGCTTGCGCCCCGGATCGGCCAGCCGGAGGTCCTGCGGCAGCGAGGCCAGCAGGGTGTGCGCGGCCGCCGCGTGGGTGGCCGCCGCCGGGCCTCCGGCGTGCTCGGACCAGAGCCACTCGGCGTACTTGGCGAAGCCCTCGTTGAGCCAGATGTGGCGCCAGTCGGCGATGGTGACGCTGTTGCCGAACCACTGGTGCGCCAGCTCGTGCGCGATCAGCCGCTCGCGCTCCCAGCCGCCGCCCAGGTGGTTGGTGCCGAAGGTGGCGACGCCCTGCGCCTCCACCGGCACGTCCAGCTCCTCGTCGGCCAGCACCACCGCGTACTCGCCGAACGGGTAGGGCCCGAACACCTCGGTGAAGTAGGCCATCATCTCCGGCTGTCGGGCGAAGTCCCGCGCGAAGTCGGCCGCCAGCCGCTCCGGCGCGTACCCGGTCTGCGGCACGGCCGGGCGTGCCGCCAGCGGCACCGTCCGGTAGGGGCCGATCGAGACCGTCACCAGGTACGGCGAGGTCGGCGCGCTCTGCTCGTACACCCAGGTGGTGCTGGAGGAGCGGGTGGTGCGGGTCAGCAGCCGCCCGCTCGCCACCACGGTGAACGGCGAGGGCGTGGTCACGGCTATCTGGTACGTCGCCTTGTCGGCCGGCCGGTCGTTGCACGGGAACCAGGACGGCGCCCCGATCGGCTGGCTGGCCACCAGCGCGCCCTCCTCCAGCTCCTCCCAGCCCAGGCCGCCCCACGGGCTGCGCACCGGGCGGGGGTTGCCGGTGTAGTGGACCTCGACGGTGAAGGCCGCGCCAGCCGCCAGCGCCCGGACCGGGCGGATGCGCAGCTTGCCGCCGCGGTGGGTGTACTTGGCGGCCTTGCCGTCCACCAGTACCCGGCCGATGCGGAACTCGGCGAGGTCCAGGGCGATCGCGTCCAGCGCCGTGTCGGCCACCGCGCTGAGCCGGGCCGACCCGGCCAGCCGGTTGGGGCCGGGCCGGTAGTCCAGGGCGAGCTCGTAGCGGTGCACCCGGAAGCGGTGGTCGCCGCTGTCGGGGAAGTACGGGTCCGGGGCTCCGGCGACCGACGGGGCGTGCTTGGGCTTCACGGGGGCGAGAGCTTCCTGCGGGCCGGCCGCCTCGGGGCCGGGACGGGTGGTCACGACGTGGTCTGCCACGCCTCGATGGGGTTGCCCAGCCACCGCGTGTCGGCGGGGACGGACTCGGCGCGCATCACCAGCGAGGCCGGGCCCAGCGTGCTGCGCGCGCCCACCGTGCTGCCGGGCAGCACGATCCCGCCCGGGCCCAGGGTGGCGCCCTCGCGGAGGACCACAGTATCCATCCGCATGATCCGGTCGTGGAAGAGGTGGGTCTGCACGACGCATCCCCGGTTGATGCTCACGCCGTCACCGAGGGTCACCAGGTCCGCCTCCGGCAGCCAGTAGCTCTCGCACCACACGCCCTGCCCGACCTTGGCGCCCAGCGAGCGCAGCCACAGGTTCAGCACCGGTGTGCCCGGCACCGCGCCGACCAGCCACGGCACGGCCAGCACCTCGACGAAGGTGTCCGCCAGCTCGTTGCGCCACACGAAGCCGCTCCACAGCGGGTGCTCGACCGCCCGGAAGCGTCCGACCAGCAGCCACTTCGCGGCCACCGCCACCAGGCAGGCCAGGGCGCCCGAGGCCAGCAGCACCAGGCCCGACAGGGCGGCGGCCAGCAGCGGCGAGGCGTCGGTCAGCCAGGTCAGCGCCGCCGCCGTCAGCAGGCCCAGCGCGCCCGAGGCCACCACGGGCAGGACCCGGGCCACCTCGACCAGCCCGCGCGCCCACAGCAGCCGCGCCGGGGGCTCGTAGGTCAGGCTCTGGTCCGCCTCGTCGGCCGAGCGCGGCAGCCGCACCGGCGGCATGCCGAGGTACGAGCCGCCCTTCTTCGCCTTCTCCGGCGTCGCCGACAGCACGCCCACCAGGCCCCGCTTGGGCACCGCGCGGCCCGGGGCCGTCATCCCCGAGTTGCCGAGGAACGCCCGCTCGCCGACCTTCGCCTCGCCCAGGCGCACCCAGCCGCCGCCCAGCTCGTACGGGGCCATCAGCGTGTCGTCCGCCAGGAAGGCGCCGTCGCCGACGGTGGTCAGGCTCGGCAGCGCCAGCACCGTGGACACCTCCGCGTGCCGGCCGACCCGCATCCCCAGCGCCCGCAGCCACAGCGGGGTGACCAGCCCGGCGTACAGCGGGAACAGCACCTCCCGGGCCTGGTCCATCAGCTGCGTCGTCAGCCAGGCCTGCCAGGCGACCCGCCCGTGCAGCGGGTGCACGCCCGGGGCCAGGCCGAGGCTCAGCAGCCGCACCAGCACCACCAGCTGCGCCGCGTACACCGCGCCGTAGGCCAGGGTGGCGGGCAGCAGGCCCAGCAGCGCACCGCCGAGGGCGCCGCCCAGGTCGGTGCCCTGCTCGACGAAGCGGGAGAGCACCACCAGCGCGGCGAGCGCGGGCAGTACCGGCAGCAGGCCCAGCACCGTGCCGCCGGCGCCGTACAGCGCGGCCCAGCGGGCGCGGCGCGGCGGGCGGGACTTCGGCCAGGACCGCTCGGCGCGGCCCAGCTTGACGGCGGGGGCGCCGCCCCAGCGCTGGCCGGTCGGGACCTGGCCGACGACGCTGGAGCCGGGCAGGACCTGGGCGCGCTTGCCGACCTTGGCCCCGGGCAGCAGCGTCGAGCGGGTGCCGACGCTCGCGCCGGAGCCGACCTTCACCGCGCCGACCTCCAGCCGGTCGCCGTCCAGCCAGTAGCCGCACAGGTCGACCTCGGCCTCGACGGCGCAGCCGCGGCCCAGTTTGAGCATGCCGGTGACCGGCGGCAGCGAGTGCAGGTCCACCTCGGGCGCGACCTTGCAGCCGAGCGCCCGCGCGTAGCGGGTGAGCCAGGCGCCCGACAGCGCGGTCGCGCCGCTCACCTCGGCGAGGCGCTCGGCCGTCCACAGCCGCAGGTGCGCCGACCCGCCGCGCGGGTGGGTGCCGGGGCGCAGGCCGCGCAGCAGCAGCCGGGCCCCGCCCGCCGCGATCGCCAGCCGCCCGGCCGGGGTGTACAGGGCCAGCGCGCCCGCGCCGACCCACCACCAGGAGGCGGTGGGCGCCCACGGGAAGTCACCGAGGTGGGTCAGCAGGTTGCCGGCGGCCAGCAGGGCGACCGTCCACCGCAGGCCGACCACGGTGAACAGCGGGATCAGCAGGAGCAGCTGCAGCAGCTTGGCCCTGGTCGGCACCAGGGTGATGGTGCGCGCCTCGCCGCCCTCGCTCGCGCCGCGCTCCAGGTGCCGGGCGAGCTTGCGCAGCGTCGGGTGCTGGTAGACGTCCAGGACGGAGGCGCTCGGGTAGCGCGAGCGCAGCAGGGTGGTCAGCCGGGCGGCGGCCAGGCTGCCCCCGCCGACGGCGAAGAAGTCGTCGCGGGCGCCGGAGACCTGCACGCCGAGGATCTCGGACCACTGCTCGGCCAGCCAGGCCTCGGTGCCGTACAGCTGCTCGGACGGGCCGGCGCTCTCCAGCTCGGGCAGCGGCCAGGGCAGCGCGTTGCGGTCGACCTTGCCGGAGGTGCGGGTCGGCAGGGTGTCGACGGGGGCGAGCAGCGGCACGAGGGCGGCGGGCAGCTCGGCGCGCAGCCGCTCGACGGCCTGCTCGCGGTCGAAGCCCTCCTGGACGACCAGGTAGCCGACCAGCAGCTGGTTGCCGCCGCGCGCCGTGCGGACGGCGGCCGCGGCCCCCGCCACGCCGGGCAGGGCCTGGAGGGCCGCGTCGACCTCGCCCAGCTCGATGCGGCGCCCGCCCAGCTTGATCTGCTCGTCGGTGCGGCCCAGGAACAGCAGCCCCGCCGGGTCGGCCTCGACGAGGTCCCCGCTGCGGTAGGCGCGCTCCCAGCCCAGGGAGGGCAGCGGGGCGTACTTCTCGGCGTCCTTCTCCGGGTCCAGGTAGCGGGCCATGCCGACGCCGCCGATCACCAGCTGGCCCGTGCCGCCGGGGGCCACGGGCACGCCGGCCTCGTCGACCACCGCGAGGTCCCAGCCGTCCAGCGGCAGGCCGATGCGCACGGGGCCGTCGCCGGTCAGCAGGGCCGCGCAGGCGACGACGGTGGCCTCGGTGGGGCCGTAGGTGTTCCACACCTCGCGGCCCTCGGTGACCAGGCGCTGCACCAGCTCGGGCGGGCAGGCCTCGCCACCGAAGATCAGCAGCCGGACTTCGTTGAGCGCCTCGGCCGGCCACAGCGCGGCCAGGGTGGGGACGGTGGAGACCACGGTGATCTCCTGCTCCGACAGCCAGGGGCCGAGGTCGGCGCCGCTGCGCACCTGGGAGCGGGGGACGGGCACCAGGCAGGCGCCGTGGCGCCAGGCCAGCCACATCTCCTCGCAGGAGGCGTCGAAGGCCACGGACAGCCCGGCCATCACCCGGTCGCCGGGGCCGATGGGCTCCTCCTGGAGGAAGAGCGCGGCCTCGGCGTCCACGAAGGCGGCGGCGTTGCGGTGGGTGACGGCCACGCCCTTGGGCCTGCCGGTGGAGCCGGAGGTGAAGATGATCCAGGCGTCGTCGGCCGGGGTGGGGCGGCGCTCCAGGGCGGGCGCCCGCTCCCCGGTGGCGGTCAGGGCGCGCTCGGCGCCGAGCACGGCGGCCACGGCGGCCTCGCCGAAGACCAGCTGGGCGCGCTCGTCCGGGTCCTCCGCGTCCACCGGGACGTAGGCGGCGCCGGCGGCGAGCACGGCCAGGATCGACACGTACAGGTCGTTGGTGCCGGAGGGCACCCGGACGCCCACGCGGTCCCCGGGGCCGATCCCGGCGGCGGCCAGGCGGCGGCGCAGCTGCTCGACCTCGGCGGCCAGGGCGCGGTAGCTGAGGACGGTGCGCCCGTCGTCCAGGGCCGGCTCGTCGGGGTGGGCCCGTACGGTGGCGTCCAGGAGGTCGACCAGGGTGCGCGGCTCGGCGGCCGGGCGGCCCGGGAACAGGGCCATCGGCGGCGCGGCGGCCTGCGGCGGCGCCGCGGCCCGGGTGGCCTCGGCGGCCTCAGTGACCTCGGCGGTCTGGGTGCTCTGGTTCGGCTGGCTCGGTTCGGTCGTCATGGCGGCCCGTGCGCTCCTCGTCCTCGCCCCGTCCCGATCGATGCCCGGCCCTTGGGGGCGGTGGGAGCACCTGCCGGACCGGGTGACCCCACTCCAGGGCCGGAGCGGACAACCCGACCGATGGTAGACCTGCTCGGCCGTGGTTGCAGAGGGTGACACCCGGCCCAACTGGGCTGGTGGTGGCCGAATCTGACGCCACATCAGCTCGCAACTGTGCTGTGCGGTATCGGTGGTGACGGCCAGTCAGTCGAATTGACGGTCCGTCAGGCCGATTTTCCGGCCGTGATCCACGACACAGGGAATGCTGCTCCCTTCGGGTGGCGGGCCGGGTTACCGGTCGGTAGGTCCGGCCCGCCGGGGTGGGGTGACGGTCAGCGGAAGTGGTGCAGGTGCTCGTTCAGGAAGGCCTCCAGGGTGCGCGGGACGCGCCCCGTCAGGCGGGTGTAGGCGTCGTCGGGTTCCTCCTTGCGGAGCGTGGCGAGGCGCTGGATCTCCACCACGTGGGCGGCCAGCCAGTCGGGCATCCCGCCGCGCCCGACCAGGTGGGCGTGGAACTCGGCCGGGCTCAGGTCCAGGTGGCGCACGGGCCGGCCGAGCAGCTCGGTCAGCAGGGCGGCCAGCTCCGCGTGGCTGTACGCCCGGGGGCCGGTCAGGGCGACGGTGGCGCCCGCCAGCTCCGGGCGGGTCAGGGCGTCGGCGGCCATGTCGCCGATGTCGCGCACGTCCACGTAGGTGCACCGCGCCCGCCCCGTCGCCGCGGCGATGACGCCCCCGCCGAGGATGCCGGGGGCCAGCAGGAGCAGCTTCTGCATGAAGGCGTACGGCCGCAGGACCGTGGCCGTGACGCCGCTCGCGCGCAGCCGCTCCTCGACGAGGTGGTGGCCGCGCGAGACGGCGACGGGGGAGTCCGGCTCGGCGGCGGGTGCGGAGATCTTGACGATGTGCTCCACGCCGCAGTCGACGGCGGCCTCGATCGCGTTGAGCTCGTACCGCACCTGCTCGGGGCCGTTGGCCATGGTGAGCAGGAGCTGGTGGGCGCCCCGGAACGCCTCCCTCAGGGAGGCCGGGTCGGCGGCGTCGGCGGCGACGGGCCGGGTGAGGGCGAGGGTCTGCTCGTCCAGTGAGGCGGCGAGGCGGGCGGGGTCGCGGCTCAGCGCGCGGCTGGGTGCGCCGAGGGCGGTGAGGCTGCGCAGGGTGGCGCCTCCGGTGGCGCCGGCGGCGCCCATGACGACGATCATGCGGGTTGCCCTTCGGGGGTCGGGATGCGGGAGGGGGTGCGGCTGCCGCGCCAGCGCCAGGTGACGACGGTGGCGGCGATGGCCGAGGAGACGGGCAGGTCGACCGGCAGGCGGCCGGGCCAGGGGCTGTCGGCGAGGGCCGGCAGCTGCGGGAGCCAGTGCGCGCCGGCCAGGCCGGCGGCGAGGCCCAGGGCGGCCGCGACCAGTCCGAGGAGGGCAGCGGCCAGGACGCGCGGGGTGCGCGGGGCCCGGGTGCGGGCGGGCCGACGGCGCAGCAGGGTGCCGAGGGCGGCGGCCACCAGGGCGGAGGTCCCGCCGATGGTGGTCAGGGCGGCGGCGATCAGCTGCGGCTGGCGGGTGAACGCGCCGCCGAGGCCGGCCATGACGGCGGGCATGGCGTAGGAGGTCAGGACCTCGCGCCACAGGACGAAGGGCGGCGGGGCGCCTCGGGCCTTCTTGCTCACGGGGTGTCCTCTCGGGATGTGCTGAGGTGCCTACGGATAAGTGCTTAGGTGGCTAACTATGGGGGCTGAGAAGAGGCGGGCCGCAGGGGCCCGCCTTGGGGTGCCGGGGTGTCCGGGTCAGTCGTCGGTCAGGGCGTCGACGCCCGCGACGATCCGGGCCAGCAGGTCCAGGAAGGTCGCGCGCTCCTCGACGGTCAGTTCGCCGACCATGGCCTGCATCCGGGCGAAGTGCTCGGGCGCCAGCTCGCGCAGCCGGTCCGCGCCCCGGGCGGTGAGGATGACCACGTTGCCCCGACCGTCCTCGGTGGACGGCCTGCGGGCGACCAGCCCCTCCCGCTCCAGTCCGTCGACCAGGCCGGTCACCGTCGCCCGGGTGACGCCCAGGCTCGCCGCCAGCTGGGAGGGAGACTTCTCGCCGCCGTGGTCCTCCAGGTCGGAGAGCAGCCGGTAGCGGCCGGTGGAGAGCCCGAAGCGCCCGAAGTGCACCTCGCCGGCCTGGCCGATCCTGGCCCCCGCGGCCATCAGCCGGGCCGCGACCAGGACGGCCTGCGGATCGGCCGAGAGGCCGTAGCGGGCGATCTGGCGGCGGGCCTGGTCGAGGCTGGGGGAGGCCGGATCGGCGGCCGGGTGCTGGGGCATGCGAGTAGTATGGCGCCTAACCAGATCCTCTGTCAAGCGGACGTGCCACTCGGACACGTGACTCGGGCAGGCCGCTCAGGCACTCCGGGGTGCCGGCGCGATCCGGGGCGGCGTCCAGTCGGCGTGGCGCAGCACGGTGCGCATCATCGCGCCCGGCGGGGTGAGCCGGATCGCGGCGTTGCGCAGGCCGACCGCGAGCGGGTGGGCGAGCTGCTGGCCCATCCGGCCCGCGCGGCGGGCGTCGCGGGCCACCGTCTGGCTGCGCGGACGGCGCTGCGCGTCGTAGCGGGCGAGCCCGGCCTCGACGCCGGGGCCGGCGCCGACGGCGGCGGCGAGGGTGACGGCGTCCTCCAGGGCCTGGCAGGCGCCCTGGCCGAGGTGGGGCGTCATCGCGTGCGCGGCGTCCCCGAGCAGGGCGACCCGGCCGACGGCGTAGGAGGGGAGGGGCACGGCCAGCTCGTGGATGTCGTGGTGCAGCACGGCCTGCGGGTCGGTGGCGGCGAGCAGTGCCGGGATCGGCTCGTGCCAGCGGGCGAAGCGGCGGCGCATCTCCTCCAGCGGCTCCTCGTGGCGGACCCCGGCCGGGGCGTTGAGGACGGCGTGCCACTCGGCCCGGCCGTCGGGGAAGGCGATGTGGCCGAACTCGGCGCCGTGGCCCCAGGTGATCTCGAAGTCGGCGCGCAGGCCCTCGACGGGGCGTGCGGTGATCGCGCGCAGGACGGTCGAGCCGCTGTAGGACGGGCCGGGGTGGGCGGGGAAGAGGCGGCGGCGGACGCGGCTGTGGATGCCGTCCGCCGCCACGACCAGATCGGCCTCGAGTTCGGCGCCGCCGTGGCGGACCACGGGCCGGGCGGGGGAGCCGGCGATCTCGGTGGCCTCCGCGCCGACCAGCAGGCAGCCCTCGGGCAGCGCCTCGCGCAGGATGCGGTGCAGCTCGGCGCGGGGGATGCCGACGATCGGCGCGCCCAGTTGCCGTTCCAGCGCCCTCCCGTCCATCAGGGCCAGCCGCCGCCCGTCCGGGGTGCGGGTGCCGCCGGTGTACTGGCGGCGCGCGGCCGCCTCGATCCGCTCGCCGACCCCGAGGGCGGCGAGGGCGCGCATCCCGTTGGCGGCGAGCGAGATGCCCGCGCCCGCGTCGTCCAGGACGGCGGCGCGCTCCAGCACGGTGACCTCCCACCCGGCCAGCCGCAGCCCGATCGCCGCCGCCAGCCCGCCGATCCCGCCCCCGACCACCACCGCGTTCGTGCCGCTCATGCCCTTGTCCCTCCGTCGGCTTCTACAGATGTAGAAGGAGCGTACTGCGCTCTTGTCCGCTCGGAGGTGGAGGGTGCGGCGCATGTGAGTAAGGCAAGCCTTGCTTTTCTTCGGCCGGGACCTCTAGGGTCAAAGTCCTCAGAGGACCTGAGGATCTGAGGACTTAGGGAGTGATCATGACAGCTCTCCATGGGCTGACCCTGGCCGAACAGGCCGAGGCCGTCCGTCGGCGGACGGTGTCGCCGACCGAACTGACCGACCACCACCTGCGCCGGATCGGCGAACTGAACGCGGCGCTCGGCGCCTACCGGACGGTCGACGCCCCCGGCGCCCGGCAAGCCGCCCGCGCGGCCGAGGCCCGGCCGGCCGCCGACCCGGGCGGCGCCGACCTGCCGCCGCTGCTCGGCGTGCCGCTGTCGGTGAAGGACCCCAACTGGAACGGGCCGAGCCGTGGCACCACCACGCCGCGCGGATCGGGCAGGTGACGCGATGAAGCGCGGACGCCTCGCCTTCCTGACGGGCACCCACGTCGTCAACGACCTGTACCAGGGGGCCGTCCCGGCCCTGCTGCCCTTCCTGATGTCCGAGCGGCACTACAGCTACACGGCCGTCTCCGGCATCGCGCTGGCGGCGAGCGGTCTGTCCAGCGTGGTGCAGCCGCTGTTCGGCCTGCTGGTCGACCGCAGCCCCCGCGACTGGCTCGTTCCGGCCGGCTTCCTCACCGCCGCCGCCGGGATCACCGGCGCCTCCCTGGCCGGCAGCTACCCGCTCACCTGGCTGTTCGCCGCCCTCGCCGGGATCGGCATCGCCGCCTACCACCCGCCCGCCACCAAGCAGGCCCGCGCCGCCGGAGGGCAGTCCCAGCGGGCGATGAGCCTGTTCTCGGTCGGTGGCACGCTCGGCGCCTCGCTGGCGCCGGCCCTGGTCACCCTCGTCGTCGGCACGTACGGCCTGACGGGCGGTTGGCTGCTCGCCGTCCCGGCGCTGGTGACGGCCGTGCTGTGGCTCGCGCGGGGCCGTACCGCACGGACCTCCGAGGCGGCGGAGGCCCCGGTGGCGAGCGCGCACCGCGACGACTGGCGGGCCTTCGGGCGGCTGGTGGCCGCCACGATCTGCTGGTCCGTGCCCTATGTCACCGTCACCTCGATGCTCGCCCTGCACCTCCAGCGGGACCTGCACGCCTCGGCGGGGCTCGGCGCGGCGGCGCTCACCGTGCTCACCCTCGCCGGGGCGGCCGGCACCCTGCTCGGAGGCTGGCTGGCCGACCGCCGAGGACGGCTGAGCCCGATCCGCCTCGGCTACGTCCTGGCCGTCCCCGCCCTGGCGGCAACGGCGTTCGCCCCCTCCGCCCCGGCCGCCCTCGCGGGCGCGGCGGCCTTCGGGCTGACGATGTTCCTGCCCTTCGCCCCCCAGGTCACCCTCGCCCAGGACTACCTCCCCAACCGCCCCGGCACCGCCAGCGGCCTCACCCTCGGCCTCGCCATGTCCGCCGGGGGCCTCGCCGCCCCGCTGCTCGGCCGCACGGCCGACGCCCACGGACTGAGGACGGCGCTGGGCGTGGCGCTGTGCGTCCTGGTGGCCGCCCTGCTCGGTGCGCTGCGCCTGCGCGACCGGGTCCTCCCGGACCGGGCGCCGGAGCCGGAACGGGAGCAGGCCGCGGTGCTGGGCGCGGGTTCGTAGCGCCGCCGGCAGCGGGCACCGGTACCGGGCGCCGGTCCGTCACGGCGGCGGAGCCGGCGCCCGCCGTCCGTGGGGTCGTGACCTGCGGGGCAGGGGTGTGCTGAGGGTAGGGTCGTGCCCATGACTGTTCGCCCGGTACGTCACAGCTCGCTGGTCGAGGAGGCCGTGGCCGAGTTGCGGCGGCTGGTCGGGACGGGGGAGTGGCCGGTGGGGAGCCGGCTGCCCGGGGAGGTGGAGCTGAGCCGCCTGCTCGGGGTGGGCCGGACCACCTCGCGGGAGGCGGTGCGGGTGCTCATCGCGGACGGCCAACTGCGCGCGCGTCAGGGGTCGGGCACGTACGTGGCGGCCGCCGCGCCGGTGTCGGAGTTCGACCGGGAGTTGCGTCGCGCCGAGGTCGTCGACGTGTACGAGGTCCGGGCGGCGCTGGAGGCGGAGGCGGGACGGCTGGCCGCGCGGCGGCGGACCGACGAGGACGTGGCCGCGCTGAGGGCGGCGCTCCTCGCGCGGGACGCGGCCGGCGGTGCGGCCGAACTGGTGGAGGCGGACCTCGAACTGCACCGGCTGGTGGTGCGGGCCGCCCGCAACCCGGTGCTCACCAGGATGTACGAGTCCTTCTCCGACGCCCTGCGCGAGGCGGCCGGTCACCTGGTGGCCGATGAGCGGCTGCACGGCGGCGTCGAGCCGGAGGCGATCGAGCGGGCGCACCGCGCACTGGTCGAGGCGATCGCGGCCGGCGACCCGGAGGCCGCCTTCGACGCGACGCGGGCGAACCTGGACTGGGCCCTGGACGGGCTGCGCGCCGCCGACGGCGGGGAGGACTGAGGGGCCGTGGACCGGCGGACGGTGCTGGCGGACGCGGCGATCGGGGTGCTCGCCGACGCCGGGGTGCGGGGGCTGACGCACCGGGCGGTGGACGCGGCGGCGGGGCTGCCGACGGGGACGACCTCGGCGTACCTGCGCACGAGGCAGGCACTGCTGACGGCCCTGGTGCGCCGGCTGGTGGAGCTGGACCAGGGCGAGCTGCAGGGCGCGGGGGAGCGCGCCCCGGTCGGCTCGGCCGAGGAACTGGTGCGCGGTATCGGCGAGTTGATCGAGCAGCGGCTGACGGGCGAGGGCCGGCGGCGCTCGCTCGCCCGGTACGCCTGCGCGGTGGAGAGCGTACGGGACGAGGAGTTGCGGGAGATCCTCGTGCCCCGGGAGAACGCGGGGCGCGCCGCCGTGCGGGCCTTCCTCACCGAGCGGGGCGTGGCCGATCCGGAGGCGCGGACGACCACCCTGCTGGCCTGCGTGGACGGCCTGGTCTTCGACCGGCTGGTGGGCGGGGGAGGGGTCCGGGCGGAGGAGATCGAGGGCCTGGTGGCCGCCGCCCTGCGCTAGCGCACGCCGCGGCCCTGTGCCCGGACGCCGCGTCCGGCAGCGAAATGGCGTTCCGTCAGGTCAACGAAGTGTCAAGTTCGTTCATTCACAGAATATTCCGATCGCCAAAGGCGTACTGTTCGGAAGATTTGCGCTGCTTCGAGGTCTTCACACGGAGTTCTCAGACTGACAGGCTTGGGCCGCCCTTTCCTACGGAGGAGGTTCCTTGACCCGCATATCCACGTTGGCCAGCGCCGTCACCTGCGCGCTCGCCCTCGTCACCGGCACCGCCGTCGCCGCATCCGCCGCGCCGATCGACCTGGTGCCGGGCACCGCTGTCGAGGCGAAGGTCGATCCCGTCGCCTGGACCCCGTGCAACCCGGACCCGACCAAGCCGGACCCGGGCATCTACGACTGCGCGACCTACCCGGTTCCGCTCGACTACGACAACCCGTCCGGCGAGAAGATCGGCATCGCCATGCTGCGGCGACGGGCGAGCGACCCGTCCAAGCGCATCGGCTCGCTCTTCATGAACCCCGGCGGCCCGGGCGGCAGCGGCTACATGTGGGCGACCACCACCCGTTTCGGCGCCGAGGTGCAGTCGAAGTTCGACCTGGTCGGCTTCGACCCGCGCGGCGTGGCCCGGAGCAACCCGCTCAAGTGCTTCAAGACGCAGGAGGACGCCGACGCGGTCAACAACCGCATGGTCGGCGTGCCCGTCACCAAGGCCGAGATCGCCGACACCCTGGACGCCGACCAGGACTACACGGACGCGTGCAGCCAGAACGCCGGCCCGCTGATCGAGCACATGTCGACCATCAACGTGGTCCGCGACCTCGACCGGATGCGCCGCGCCGTCGGCGACTCCCAGCTGACCTTCGCCGGGTTCTCGTACGGCACGCTCATCGGCGCGACGTACGCCGGCATGTACCCGAACAAGGTGCGCGCGATCATCGTCGACGGCAACGTCGACCCCGACCTGCGCCTGCACAACGGCCTGGAGTACGACCGCCAGCGCGCGGGCGGCTTCGAACTGGCCCTGAGCGAGTTCCTCAAGCGCTGTCAGACGGCCGGAGCCCCGCGCTGCGCCTTCGGCGGCGGCGACACCCGCGCCAAGTTCGACGAGCTGCGCGACCACCTGCGCACCAGCCCGGTCACCCTGCCGAGCGGCCAGCAGGTCACGCTGAGCAGCTTCACCAGCGAGGTCGCCGGTGCGCTGTACTCGCAGGCCAAGCTGGCCCCGCTGGCGAAGTCCCTGCAGGCCACCTACACGGCGATGAAGCCGGCCCCGGCCGCGCTGATGGCGCCCAAGGCCGTGGCGGCCGACCCGGACGACGACCTGCTGGCGATCCCGCTGAAGCACGCGCTGCGCGAGGCGCCGGTCGACTCCGAGTACACCGCCGACGACTCGTACATGGGCGTCAACTGCCAGGACAAGCCGTACCCGTCGAACGACAAGGTCTTCGCCAACGCCGCCAAGGTGTGGGAGAAGGAGGCGCCGACC
This sequence comes from Kitasatospora sp. NPDC101183, assembly GCF_044767945.1. Lineage (NCBI taxonomy): Bacteria > Bacillati > Actinomycetota > Actinomycetes > Kitasatosporales > Streptomycetaceae > Kitasatospora > Kitasatospora sp. NPDC101183. The sequence goes on from NZ_JBIWOW010000032.1 coordinate 48,720, forward strand.
TTCGGCCGCTACCAGGCCTTCGACGCGCCCGCCTGCGCCAGCTGGCCGGCCCCGGCCCGGGACGCCGAGCGGTTCAAGGGCCCGTGGAACAAGAAGACCTCCAACACCGTGATGGTCATCGGCAACCTCTACGACCCGGCGACCCAGTACAAGTTCGCGCAGCGGATGCAGCAGGAGCTGGGCAACGCGGTGCTGGTCAGCGTCGACTCGATCGAGCACTGCGCCGTCGGCCGCAGCAAGGCCCTGAACGGCCTCGTCACCCGCTACCTGGTGGACGGCACCGCGCCGCAGCCGGGCCAGCTGCTGAAGCCGGACCTGGAGATCTTCCCGGCGGTGTGATGACAGCGTTGTGATGACGGTGGGGGCCTGAACCGAGAACCAGGCCCGGGAAACGGATGTGGTGGCCGGCGGCACTGTCGGCCACCACATCCGCGTTTTCGGGGGCGATTCGGGGGCGTTCCGGAGTCGGGGAATTCCCCAACTGTTCGTCGGCAACCGGAATTTCGGACGGGCGCACGGGAACGGAAGGAATCCCGGCCGCGTCGGCGGCCGGGATTCCCGGGGAATTCCGACGGTTTCAGGCGGCCTGTTCCGCCGTCTCCTCCACCAGTCGCCCGTCGCGCAGCTCGATCACGCGGTCGGCGAGGCCCATCAGCGTCGGGTCGTGGGTGGCGACGAGGACGGTGACGCCCTCGCTGCGCACCACCGCGCGCAGCAGCTCCATGATGGAGCGCCCGGTCTCCGAGTCCAGCTGGCCGGTGGGCTCGTCCGCGATGATCAGGGCGGGCTCGTTGGCGAGCGCGCGGGCGATGGCGACGCGCTGCTGCTGGCCGCCGGAGAGCTCGCCGGGGCGCTGGTTGGCGTGGTCGGCGAGGCCGACCAGGGCGAGCAGGGTGCGGGCGCGCTCCTCGCGCTCGGCGGGGGACACCTTGCGCAGCCGCATCGGGACGCCGACGTTCTCGGCGGCGGTGAGCATGGGGATCAGGCCGAAGGACTGGAAGACGAAGCCGATCCGCTCGCGGCGCAGGGCCAGGCGGCCGTCCTCGTCCAGGCTGCCGAGGTCGACGCCGTCCAGGCCGATGGTGCCCGAGGTCGGGGCGTCGAGGCCGCCGACCAGGTTGAGCAGGGTGGTCTTGCCGGAGCCGGACCGGCCCTTGAGCGCGGTGAGTTCGCCCCGCCCGATGGCGAAGGAGACGCCGCGCAGGGCGTGCACGGTCCGCTCGCCGCTGCCGAAGCTGCGGAGCAGGTCGGTCACGGTCACCATCGGCGTACCGGTGGCGTCCTCGGCCTGGTGCTGCGTCATGTGGCGTCCCCCTGTGAACGTCTCTGTCCGGTTCCACGGCCGCGGTGGTGCGATCGGTTCACGCGTTCGCGCGGAGGTTCCGGAATCGTCGGATTCCGTTCGCCGCGGGTGCGTGGCGGGCGTGGCTCCAGGGTCTCTGTGAAGTGTGCATGGCATTTCGGAGGCGGCCTCGGATGCGGGCGCGCGTCCAATGCAAGGAATTTGCTCATTACTTACTCGATTCGCGCAAGTCCCTTCCGTTCCCGGATCGAATCTGACAGAGTCGTCCGCTATCCGGCGACCGATAGCCGGTGATCTCTGCACATGATGTGCTCGAAGAGTGGCCAGCGCGGGCCGAATTGTGCCCGAATTGGAATGTGAACGAGCCCGGCACGCAACCGGGGACGTAAGCGGGGGAGGAATCACATGCTCGGCTTCGTCGTGCGCCGACTGCGCGGGCGACTGCCGTTGGCCGGCGCCGTCCTGCTCGCCGTGTTGATCACCACGGCGGTGCTGACGGCGCTCGTGGCGTTCAACAACAGCGTCGGCGAAGCCGGCCTGCGCAAGGCGCTGCAAGGCCCCGGCCACGCCCGCACCACCGTCGTGGTGACGGCGGAACACGGACTCGACGCCCGGGCCAAGGACGAGAAGGCGCTCGCCGACTACGGCGACCGGCTCTTCGGCGGCCACCCGGTCACCACCCAGTCCCTGCTGCGCAGCCGCTCGTACGCCCTGCCGGACGCGGCCAACGCGGACGCGGCCATCGCAGGCACCGCCAACGCGGGCCCGGCCAACGGGACTTCGGGCGCCGCCGCGCAGCCCGACCTGACCGTCCTCGCCGACCTCGACCGCTCCCGGCTGAACCTGGTCGGCGGCGCCTGGCCCGGGGCGGCCGCCGCGCCCGTCGCCACCACCGCCCCGCAGGTCGCCGTCCCGCAGTCGATGCTGGCCCGGCTCGGCCTGACCGCGCAGTCCCTGCCCGCCGACGTCCGCCTCGTCGACCGCCTCGGCGGCGCCGAACTGGCCGTCCGCGTCACCGGCGCCTACCACGCCAAGGACCCGGCCGACCCGTACTGGCGGATCGACCCGGTCGGCGGACGCGAGATCGCCGTGTCGGGCTTCACCACCTACGGCCCGATGATGGTCGACCAGAGCGCCTTCACCGCCGGCGGACTGATCCAGAGCAGCCGCGGCTGGCTCCTCGACGCCGACCTCTCCGGCATCGACCAGTCCACCGCCGACGCCATCGGCGCCCGCGCCCGGGGCCTCGGCGACCAGCTGCGCACCAGCGCCTCCCTCAACGCCACCACCGAACTGCCCGACATCATGCGGGAGTTGTCCTCCAGCATGATGGTCGCCCGGTCCACCCTGCTGATCGGCGCCCTCCAACTGGCCGTCCTCGCCGCCGCCGCGCTGCTCCTGGTCGTCCACCTGATCGCGGCCCGGCAGGAGGCGGAGAACGAACTGCTCGCCGCCCGCGGCGCCTCGGGCGCCCGCCTCGGCGCCCTCACCGCCATCGAGGCGGTGCTGCTCGCCCTGCCCGCCGCCCTCGTCGCGCCCCTGCTGACCCCGCTGCTGGTCCGCGCCCTCGCCGGGCTCGGCAGCGACCGCCAGCTCGACCTCGACACCGGCCTCACCTGGACGCTCTGGCCCGTCGCCCTGGTCTGCGCCCTCGCCTGCATCGCCCTGGCCACCGTGCCCAGCCTGCTGCGCGGAGCCGGTGCCGCCCTGCGCCGCCGCGCCGGCCGCCGCCAGGCCGTCGTCTCCGGCATCGCCCGCAACGGCGGCGACCTCGCCGTCCTCGCCCTGGCCGTGCTCGCCTACCAGCAGCTCAGCCAGTACGGCAGCGGGATGTCCGTCGACTCCTCCGGCGACCTCGGCGTGGACCTGCTCCTCGTCGCCACCCCGACCCTGGCGCTGTGCGCCGGAACCCTCGTCGTCCTGCGGCTGCTGCCCTTCGCCGCCCGGCTCGGCGCCCGGATGGCCGCCCGCGGCCGGGGACTCGGGCCCGCGATGGTCGGCTGGCAGCTCGCCCGCCGCCCCGCCCGCGCCACCGGGCCCGTCCTGCTGCTGGTGATGGCCGTCGCCACCGGCGTCCTCGCCCTCGGGCAGGGCGCGACCTGGTCGGCCTCCCAGCGCGACCAGGCCGCCTTCGACACCCTCGGCGGACTGCGCATCAGCGGCTCGCAGAGCGCCGTCATCGGCCAGGGCGGCCGCTACGCCGCCCTGCCCGGCGGCGACCGCATCGTCCCCGCCGTCCTGGAGGACCAGGCCCTGCCCAGCGGCAAGGGCCGGCTGCTCGCCGTCGACGGCAAGGCCTTCGCCGAGCGCATCCCCGTCCGCGAGGACCTGCTCGACGGGCACAGCGCGAACGAGCTGTTCCCCCCGCTCGCCCAGGCCGCCCCCACCGGGAACGCCGCCGGCATCCCGCTGCCCGGCAAGCCCCTGCGCATCGACGCCGACCTGACGGTCAACCAGGCCGGCCAGACGGACTACAAGCAGCGGCCCATGACGGGCGCCTCGGTGATCCACCCCGAGGTCCGGCTGCTGCTGCGCGACCGTTTCGGCTTCATCCACAAGCTCCCCTTCCCCCAGCTGCCGCTGAGCGGCGACGTCCACGCCTCGATCGACCTCGGCGCCGCCGTCGACGCCCCCCGGGGCACCGTCGCCGCGCCGCTGACCCTCGCCGGGGTGAGCGTCGCCTTCGGCGACCGGACCGAGGGCGAGGTCACCGTCCACCGCATCGCCGTCTCCGACACCGCGGACGGCCCCGCCACCGCCGTGCCCGTCCCCTCCGGCTTCGGCTGGACGGCCACGGCCCCGCCCATCCGCGTCACGGGCAAGACCGGCGGCGGCCCCACCGCCGAACTCGGCACCGAACCCCTGGGCGCCGACCGGCTGTTCACCGTCCGCTACCACAACTCCTTCGGCTTCGCGAACGAGTCGCTGCGCGCCACCCTCACCCCGAGAGGCCCCGAGGCCCCGGCGGACACCCCCGGCGTCGCCACCGGCGACTACCTGAAGGCCATCGGCGCCAAGGTCGGCGACACCATCCAGGTGCCGTTCGCCGGGGTCGTCCTGCGGGTCAGGATCACCGCCGAGATCGAGGCACTCCCGGTCGCGGGCCGCAGCGCCCTCGTCGTCGACCTGCCCACCATCGCCAACCTGCTCGCCTCCCAGGGCCGCGACCTGCCCACCCGCACCGAGTGGTGGCTGCCCGCCGCCGGGCCGGGCGACCGCACCCCCGCCGAAGCGGCCGCCGCCCTGCGCGGCGCCCCCGGGGCGCAGGACGTCAAGCTGTACCAGGAGAGCGCCGACGCGCTGCTCGACGACCCCGTCGGCTCCGCTCCGCAGAGCGCCCTGCTGGTGATCGCCATCGTCACCGCCGTGCTCGCCGCCATCGGCTTCGCCGCCGCCGTGGCCGGCTCGGCCCGGGAACGCTCCCGCGACTCCGCCCTGCTGCTCGCCCTCGGCGCGCCGCGCCGGGCCGTCGCCCGGACCGTGGCCGTCGAGCAGGCCCTGCTCGTCGCCCTCGGCGGCACCGTCGGGCTCGCCCTCGGCGCCCTGCTCGTCCACCTGATCGTGCCGTACGTGGTCCTCACCTCCGCCGCCGTCCGGCCGACGCCCCCGGCGCTGGTCGAACTGCCGATCGGACAGTCCCTCCTGCTCACGGCCGCGATCGCCGTCGTCCCGCTGCTGTCGGCCTTCCTCATCGGCCGCCGCCGCGACGTCGCCTCCCGGCTGCGCCACGTGGAGGAGATGTGACCGGCAAGGAGAACACGGAGAAGGAGAACACGAGGAGGGAGGCACGGACCACGCCCGCGCCCTGGGTCCGCACCCGGCTGCGCTCGGCCCCGCTGGCTGCGCTGCTCATGGCGGCCCTCACCCTCGTCACCGCCTTCCTGGCGGCCGCCTTCCCCCGGCAGTCCGACCGGGGCTCGGACTCCGCACTGCGCGAGTTCACCCACCGGCTGAGCGTCAACGCGACCAGCTTCTCCGCGACGGGCAACGCCCGCGCCACCGACAAGGCCTCGGACCTGGACGAGGTCCACGCCAAGCTGACCGCCGAGATCGGCCGCCAGCTCCCGCTCAGCACCGTCGGCGAGGTGTACGGCACCCGGGTCAAGCGCTCCCACCCGCTGCTCAACCCGGGCCTCGCCCGCCTCACGGACACCAACCCGCCGATGATGGGCCTGCTCTACCTCCACGGCCTCGGCGACCAGGTCACCCTGACCTCCGGCACCTGGCCGGGCGCCGCCCAGCCGGGCGAGCCGCTGCCGGTCGCCATCAGCGAGGACGCCGCCAGGACCATCGGCATCAAGCTCGGCGACGTCCTCGACAACGGCGACGACGGCATCGGCCCGGTCCGCACCGCCGTGGTCGGCCTCTACCGCGTCAACGACCCCCAGGGGCCGTACTGGGAGGACCTCGGCTGCCCCGCCCGGGCCTGCCTGTCCGGCGGACCGGCCAGCCTCCACTGGTCGACCACCGGATTCGTCGGCGGCGAGAGCCTGGCCGCGCTGTCCAACTGGGGCTCCGTCGGCCAGCACTTCTGGCGGGTGCCGATGGACACCAGCACCCTGCGCTCCGACCAGCTCGACCGCACCCGGGGCATCGTCGACTCCTTCATCGCCGGGCGCGGCGCCTCCGCACTCCCCGTCGTGACCCACCGCGCGGACCTGCACATCAACTCGATGCTGCCCGAGGTGTTCAACCGCGCCGTCGTCCGCCAGCAGGCCGCCGCGCCGCTGGCCGCCATCGGCCCGGCCGGCGTCGCGGGCGTCGCCGCCGTGGTGCTCTGCCTCGCCGCCGCCCTGACCGCCGACCGGCGCGCCGGGGAGATCAGGCTGCTCCAGGCCCGGGGCGGCTCGCGCACCGGCGTGCTGCTGCGGCTGCTCGGCGAGGGCGCGGTGACGGTGCTGCCGGCCGCGGCGGTCGGCACCGCCCTGGCCCTGGCGCTGCTGCCCACTCCCCGCTGGGGCAACGCCGTACTGGCGGCCCTCGCCGCGACGCTGCTCGCCCTGCTGGCCTTCCCGGTGCGCGGTGCGATGATCATGTCCAAGCCCCGGCCGGCCGCCGGATGGCGCCGACTCGTCGGCGAACTCTCCGTCCTCGCCGCCACCGCGGCCGCCGTCGCCGAGGTCCGCCGACGCGGCGTGGCCGCGCCCGGCGCGGGCATCGACCCGCTGCTGGTGCTCGCCCCGCTGCTGCTCGCCGTCACCGGCGCGCTGGCGTTGGCCCGCCTCCAGCCGTACGTGGTCGGCCGGTTCGCCGCCCTCGCCGGGCGCGGCCGGGGCGTGGTCGGGTTCCTCGGCCTCGCCCGCGCCGCCCGGGGCAGCGCGGCGGGCCGCCGCCCGTCCGCCCTGCCGCTGCTCGCCCTGCTGATCGCCGTCACCACCACCGGCTTCGGCGCGACCGTGCTCGACACCGTCGACCACTCCCGGATGCAGGCCGCCCGGATCGCCAGCAGCGGGGACGCCTCCATCGCGCTCCCCACCTACGGCACCCTGCCGGACGACTTCGTCAAGGCCGCCGGGGAGCTGCCCGGGGTGCGGGCCGCCACCGGCGCCTGGGTCGAGACGGAGGCCACCTTCATCGGCGGCGACCACGACTCCACCAAGACGGTGCTCATCGTGGTCGAGCCCAACGCCTACGCCGAGATCGCCCGCTCCCTCGGCTCGGGTCAGTTCGACCCGGCGAAGATGGCCGCTCCCCCGGGCGGCCGGGACACCCCGGTGCCCGCGCTGTTCAGCCGCGACCTGGCCAAGCGGCTGGCCACCGGCCCCGCGCAGGTGCACCTGCCGGGCGGCAGCGACCTGTTGACCACCGTCGCCGGGATCGTGAGCGCCACCCCGGCCCTCTCCCAGCCGGGCCAGTCCTTCGTGGTCGTCTCCTCCACGGCCGCCGGGGAGCGGATCCCGGAGTACAAGAAGGTCAACAAGTGGTTCGCCGTCGGCGACATCGACCCCGGCAAGGTCCGCACCCTGCTGCTGGAGCGCGGACTGAGCAAGCTCAGCGGCTACGTCAAGATGGTCAGCGACGACGCCGCGGCCGCCGGGGAGGGCAGCTTCGGCCTGCCGCCCGGCTACACCGTGCACAGCAGCGAGGAGGAGGCCGCCCGGCTCGCCAACGACCCGCTGCAGCACTCCGCCGGAACGCTGTTCTGGTCCGCGGCCTTCGCCGGCGCCGGATTCGCCCTGCTCGCCGTGCTGCTGACGCTCGTACGCGCCGCCCCCGAGCGGACGGCGCTGCTGGCCCGGCTGCGCACCATGGGTCTGAGGCCCCGGCAGGGCCTGGCCCTGATCGTCACCGAGACGCTGCCGCAGACCCTGACGGCGGCCCTCGGCGGCGGGCTGGTCGCCCTCGTGGCGGTCGCCCTGACCGGCTCGGCCATCGACCTCTCGGCGCTGGTCGGCGCCCGGGTCGACGACCAGCTGCTCCCCTCGGTGATGCCGGTGCTGGTGCCCACCGCCGGGCTGGCCCTGGTGGTCTGCCTCGCGGTGCTGCTGGAGACGGCGATCACCGGGCGGCGCCAGATCGCCACCGAGCTGCGCGCGGGGGAGACCCCGTGAGGCGGCGAACTTCCCTGCCCGTACGGCTCGTCGGAGCAGTCGGGCGACCGGACACGCACCGGACCGAACAGACCGAACAGATCGAACACACCGAACAGACCGAACAGACCGGACGGACCGGACAGACCGTCGAGACAGGAGACGAGCGGTGACAAGCACCCCCACGGAGCGGACGGCCGCCGAGGCCCCCAGCCTGCAGGAGCTCCAGCGGCGGGCCCTCGCCGCCGCCTCGCCCAAGGCGTACGGAGAGGGCGCGGCCATCGTCTGCGACCGGCTGGTGCGGATCTTCAGCGCGGAGGGCGTCGAGGTCCAGGCGCTCCAGGGCCTGGAGCTGACCATCGCCCAGGGGGACCTCGTCGCCCTGGTCGGCGCCTCCGGCAGCGGCAAGTCCACCCTGCTGACCATCCTGGCCGGGCTCGACGTGCCCACCGCCGGGACCGCCACGGTGGCGGGCTGCGACCTGCTGGAGATGTCCACCAAGGAGCGGCTGCGCTACCGCCGCGAGGTGGTCGGCTTCATCTGGCAGCAGACGGCCCGCAACCTGCTGCCCTTCCTCACCGCGGCCGAGAACATCGCCCTGCCGATGCAGCTGCGCGGGCGCGGGGCCGGGGGCTCCAAGCAGCAGGTGGCGCGGGTCGCGGAGCTGATGGAGGCGCTGGAGATCGGCGACCTCGCCCACCGCAAGCCCAACGAGATGTCCGGCGGCCAGCAGCAGCGGGTGGCGATCGCGGTGGCGATGGCCAACAACCCGCCGGTGCTGCTCGCGGACGAGCCCACCGGTGAGCTGGACTCCGAGACGGCGGGGGTGATCTTCGAGTCCTTCCGCACCGTCAACCGGGAGCTGGGCGCGACCGTGGTGATCGTCACCCACGACCCGATGGTGGCCGGGGAGGTCCGGCGCACCGTCGCCATCCGGGACGGGCGGACCAGCAGCGAGGTGCTGCGGCGCACGGTGACGGACGAGCACGGCGAGGAGTCGGTCAACGAGCGCGAGTACGTGATGCTCGACCGCACCGGGCGCGTCCAGCTGCCGGTGAAGTTCCTGGAGGCGCTGGGGATGGAGCACCGGGTCGCCGTCGACCTGGCGGCCGACCACATCGAGGTGCGGCCGGACGACCTGGCGGGGCACTCCTAGTCGTCGTTCCCCGAGCGCGCGAACAGGCCGCTGCCCTCGGCCTCCCTCCGGAGGTCGGGGGCGGCGGTCGTCGTGGAGCGGGTGGCGTGGCCGGTGGCGCGGGCGAAGACGAACAGCGCGCACGCGGCGGCGGCGAGGAGGCCGAGCGCGGTGAGGACGCGTAGCCAGGTCAAGGTCGGGCTCCCGGGGAGGACGGTGCGGCCGCAGTGGTATCGGCAGTCCGGCCTGCGCGGTCGAGCTGTCCGGGGGCGGTTCTTCCCGTCGGTTGCGGTGCGAGCGGCCGTCCGCGCGGGCGCTCGACGCGCCACGGGGGCGCGTCAGGCCTCCTCGTACGCCTCCTCGTACGCCGCTGCGCCGGTCGCGGTCCGTCCGTCCGGCGCTTCGAGCAGGGCCCGGAGGGCGGGCAGATCCGGCTTGCCCAAACCCGTCAGGGGGATGCTCGGGAGGATCAGCAGGGTGTGCGGGGCGTGGCGCGCGCCCCCGCGCTCGATGCTCCAGCGGTGCAGCTGCTCCGTCGTGACACGGGAACCGGGCGCGACGGCCACGGCGGCGTGCACCCGCTCCAGGCGGTCGGGGTCGGCGGTCGCGAACATCACCGCCTCGCGGACCTCGGGGTGGGAGCGCAGCGGCTCCTCCACATCGCGGGGGAACACATTGTGCCCCTCGACGATGGCCATGGACTCGCCCCGGCCCACCACCGTCAGATAGCCCGACCTGTCCAGCGTGCCCAGGTCCCCGGTGAGCAGCCGGCCCTCCCGCAGCACCCGCTCGGTCAGCTCGGGGTCCCGCCAGTAGCCCGCCATCGCCGTCGGGGTGCGCACCTCGATCCCGCCCACCTCACCGGGCGGCAGCGGCTCACCCTCCTCGTCCACGATCCGCACCTCGACGTCCGGGAACGGGCGCCCGGCGGTGGACAGCAGCCGGGGGTCCAGGTGCTCGTCCGGGCCGAGGCGGGTGACCGGGCCGCACTCCGTGAGGCTGTACGTCTGGTGCAGCACCCGGCCGAGGCGCCGCGTCGCCTCCGCCAGGCGGCGTGGCGAGGGCAGGCAGCCGGTGTAGCCGATCAGGCGCAGGCTGCCCGTGTCCGCCGAGGGCAGCAGCGGGTGGTCCAGCAGCCGGTACAGCAGGTGCGGCGGCAGGAAGGTGCGGGAGACCCGGAAGCGCTCCACCGCCTCCAGCACCGCCCCCGCGTCGAAGCCCTCCTGCAGCACCACCGTGCCGCCGGCCGCCAGTGCCAGATCGGCCGTGGTGCCGCCGCCGTGGCACAGCGGGGTGCAGAGCAGGAACACCGAACCGCCGAGCAGCCCCGGTCTCGGCGGTCGGGAGAACCGTCTCATCACGCCCTTCGGCCGCCCGGTCGTGCCGCCGGTGAAGCGCACGCCCATCACGTCCTCGGGGCGGAAGCGCGGCTCCAGGGGCTCGGCGGAGCACCCGGCGGCCAGCTCCAGCAGGTCCGCGCCGACCTCGGTCGGCCCGAGGGCGAACAGGGCCGCCGAGGGCAGCGCCCGGGCGACCTCCTCGGCGGCGGGCGCGCAGCCGGCCGGGTCGAAGACCAGCGCCTCCGTCCCCGCGAACTCCGCCAGGGCCGCCAACTCCCGTGCGGGGGCGAGGGGGTAGGGCATCGCGACCCGGCAGCCCAGCAGGTTCGCGGCCAGGCGCACCAGCACCGCCTCCGGGCGGTTCCCGGAGATCACCGTCACCCCGTCGCCGTGCCCCAGCCCCGCGCGCTCCAGCGCCCGGGCCATCCGGAACACCGCGTCCAGGCACTCCCGCGCCGTCCAGGCCCGGTCGCCGGACCACAGGGCCACCCGGCCCCCGTCCTGCGCCAGCCCGTCCAGCACCAGCCCGGTGTACGTGGGCTCCGTGCTCGTCGTCATGCCCTGACCCCGTCCTCCCGTGATTTTGACGGTGCGTCAGCGTAGCCCACTGGGGCGCAAGTGGCTCCCGGTGATGCGGCAGGAGATTCACCGGCCCGGAGGGCGGGCGTGACCGGGGCAACATCCCGTGACCGGGCGGGTGCTGGGAGACTGGGGAGGAAGGGTGCCCGTTCCGGAGAGAGGTCGAAGCCCGTATGTCCAACAGCGCCGCCGTCGACAACCCGTGGTTCCGCCGGTTCAAGCCGTCCGACTACGCCCCCGCGCGGGTCGTGTTCTTCCCGCACGCGGGCGGTTCGGCCAGCTACTACCTGGAGTACGCCAACGCGCTGTCGCCGTACGCCGACGTGCTCGCGGTGCAGTACCCGGCCCGGCAGAACCGGCTCTCCGAGCCCGGGATCCCCTCGGTGGCGGGGCTGGCCGACCGGCTCGCCGCGGAGCTGCGGCCCTGGGCCGACCGTCCGCTGTACTTCTTCGGGCACAGCATGGGCTCGGCCGTCGCCTTCGAGGTGGCCGCGCGCTTCGCCGCTGAGGGCCTCTCGGCGCCGGAGCACCTGTTCGTCTCGGCGGGCCGGGCGCCCTCGCTGCCCCGGGCGACCGACGTGCACCGGCAGGGGGACGACGCGCTGCTGGAGGAGATCACCGCGCTCGGCGGCACGGACCGCGGCATCCTGGCCGTCCCCGCGCTGCGCCAGGTGATCCTGCCCTCGCTGCGCGCGGACTTCACGGCGATCGAGACCTACCTGTGCGCGCCCGGCGCGACCGTGCCCGTGCCGATCACCGGCCTGGTCGGTGAGACGGACCCCAACGCCACCGTCGAACACGTCGGCGCCTGGGCGGGGCACACCACCGGCGGCTTCGACCTGCGGGTCTTCCCGGGCGGGCACTTCTACGTGGCGGAGCAGGTCGAGGCCGTCACCGAGCTGATCGTCGGGCGCCTGCGGGGTTGAGGCGTTCGCGGCGGTGACGCGCCCGGCGGGCTCGGCTAGGGTGTTCGAACCTGACGCACGGTCAACGGAGCCGTCGTCAGGGAGCCTTCGGGAGGCCTTGTGCGCCGGATCGCCGTCGTCGGAGCGGGTCAGGCGGGCCTGCAGCTCGCGCTGGGGCTGGTCGAGGACGGCCATCGGGTGACGCTCGTCGCCGAGCGGACCCCGGACCAGCTGCGCGGCGGGCGCGTCCTGTCCACCCAGGCCATGTTCGGCCCGGCGCTGCGGATCGAGGCCGGGGCCGGGCTGGACCTGTGGGCGCGGGAGGCGCCCTCCGTGTACGCCGTCCGCTCGGCGCTGTGCGTGCCGCCGGGCGTCAAGGCGCTCGAGTTCACCATGACCCTCGACGAGCCCGCGCAGTCCGTCGACCAGCGGATCAAGCTGGCGCGCTGGCTCGAACTGCTCGGCGAGCGCGGCGGCGACGTCCGGTTCCGCTCCCTGGACCGCGAGGGCCTGCGCGAGCTCGCCCGGCGGCACGAGCTGACGGTCGTCGCGGCCGGGCGCGGGGAGCTGGCCGGGATCTTCGAACGCGACCCGGGCCGCTCGCCGTTCGACCGGCCGCAGCGCAATCTGACCTGCCTCTACGCCCACGGCGTCGGCTCGCCCGACCCGGCGACGGAGCCGCGCGCCCGGATGCACGCCCTGCCCGGGCTCGGGGAGCTGTACCTCCAGCCCGCGCTCACCCTGTCGGGGCCGTGCTCGATCCTGCTGTGGGAGTCCCTGCCGGGGAGCCCGCTCGACGCCTTCGGGGACGACCCGGCGCCGGAGGTCCAACTCGCCCGGATGCGCAAGCTGTTGGCGGAGTACCTGCCCTGGGAGGCGGAGCTCTGGGCGGAGGCCGAGCCGACCGACGCCGGGGCCGGGCTCTCGGGGGCGGTCACCCCGGTCGTCCGGCGGCCCGTGGCCGAACTCGGCTCGGGTGTCGACGCCGTGCACGTCCTGGGCCTCGGGGACGCGGTGGTCGTCAACGACCCGATCACCGGGCAGGGCGCCAACAGCGCCGCCCGGGCCGCCGACGCCTACCGGAGGGCGATCGCCGAGCACGGGGACGCGCCCTTCACGGCCGACTGGATGTGCCGGACCGCCGAGCGCTTCTGGCAGCAACAGGCCCGCCACAGCGTGCGGTTGACGGCTGACCTGCTCACCATGCCGGAGCACCTCCAGGGCGTGTTCGCGGCGGCGGCGGAGTACGACGCCGTCGCGCGCCGACTGGCCAACACCTACGCCGAGCCGAGCGACCACGCCGCCTGGCTGGCGACGCCGGAGCTGACGGTCGCGTACCTGGAGTCCGTCCGGGCGTCAGGCTCGAACGGATGAGCGGAGGTTCGAACGTGGGTGTCGTCCCGTTCGTACCGATCAGTCACCCGTTCGAGTGACGGGTAGAGGAAGGGTAAAGGGCTGCTCCGGCGGGACGTGAGCATACGATCATGATCACGCCACGCCGTAGCACCATGATCGCGGCCGCCGTCTGCGCCGCCCTGCTGACCCCCCTCGTCCCCATGGCCGCCCAGGCCGCCCCCGCGCCCGCCAGCAAGGGCTCGCGCACCCTCGCCGAGCGCAAGGTGGACGCCCGGCTCGACCGCCTCCGGGACGACCCGGCCGCGCTGCGCGCCTTCCTGCACGACCTGCCCAAGGGCGGTGACCTGCACAACCACCTCTCCGGCGCCGTCTCCACCGAGCTGCTGATCAAGCTCGCCGCCGAGGACGGCCTCTGCATCGACACCGGCACGCTCACCGCGCAGAACCCGCCCTGTACCGCCACCGCCCGCCCCGCCGCCGACGCCGTCACCGACCAGGCGTTCCGGCAGAACGTGATCCGGGCCTGGTCGATGCAGGACTTCGCACCCGGCGGCGCCGAGTCCGGGCACGACCACTTCTTCGCCACGTTCGGCAAGTTCGGCGAGGCCAGCTGGCGCCATCCCGGAAAGATGCTGGCCGAGGTCACCGACACCATGGCCGACCAGCACCAGAGCTACCTGGAGACCATGCTGACCCCCGCCTCCGGCGGCGCCGCCGCGCTGTCCGCCAAGGTCGGGTGGGACGCGGACCTCGCCAAGCTGCGGGACAAGCTGCTCGCGGACAACGGCATCGCCAACCTCGTCGCCCAGGCGCGCTCCGACGCGGACAAGCTGTTCGCCGAGTACCGCACCACGGAGAACTGCGGCACCGACCGGGCCGCGCCCGGCTGCGCCGTCACCGTCCGGATCGTCTCCCAGGCCTCCCGCGCCTCCACCCCGGCCCGGGTGTTCACCCAGCTGCTGCTCGGGATGGAACTCGCCGGCCAGGACGACCGGTTCGTGGCCGTCAACCTCGTGCAGCCGGAGGACTACCAGTCCTCGCTGGACAACTACGACCTCCAGATGCGGATGCTCGACTACCTGCACCCGCTCTACCCCAAGGCCCACATCACCCTGCACGCGGGCGAGTTGACGCCCGGCCTGGTCAAGCCGGAGGACCTGCGCTCGCACATCCGCGAGGCGGTGCTGACCGGCCACGCCGAGCGGATCGGCCACGGCGTGGACGTCGCCGGCGAGGACGACTCCGACGGCCTGCTGAGCCTCCTCGCCGAGCGCCAGGTGCTCGTCGAGGTGCCGCTGACCAGCAACGAGCAGATCCTCCAGGTCTCGGGCCAGGACCACCCCTTCCCGCTGTACCGCGCCAACGGCGTGCCGGTCGCGCTGGCCACCGACGACCCGGGCGTCTCGCGCGGGGACATCACCGGCGAGTACGAGAAGGCCGCCACCCGCTACGACCTGGGCTACCGCGACCTGAAGGACCTCTCCCGGGCCTCGCTGGAGTTCGGCTTCCTGCCCGGCCGCAGCCTGTGGAAGGACCGCACCCGCTTCCAGCCCGTGCCGGAGTGCGCCGGTGAGACCCTCGGCAGCACGAACCCGCGCCCCCGCTGCGCGGCTCTGCTGGAGGCCAGCCCGAAGGCGCAGCAGGAGTGGAAGCAGGAGCGCGGGTTCGGCGAGTTCGAGCGGGCGGTGCTGAACTCCTAGCCGTTCTCGTCGGAGTCCGAAAGGCCGTACGGGGTGGGGGAGTTCCCCTCCCAGATCGCGCGGGCCGCCTGCTCGGGGTAGCGGGCGGTCCGCGAGGGCGCGTCCAGGACGCGGGTGAGCTGTTCGCCGTCCTCGTAGGCGGGCCAGCCGGGATCGCCCGTGGCGGCGAAGGAGACCCAGGCCCGCCGGATCTCCCGGGACACCTCGGTGGCGGCGGGCGGCGGCGGGTCGCCGAGGAACTGCCGGGCCGTCGGGGCGTCCAGGGTGCCGAAGGAGAGCGGGACGTCCAGCCCGTGGCAGGCGCCGAGCACCCCGCCGAGGCCGGCGGCGGGCAGGGCCAGCTCGAACAGGTACGAGCTGCCGCCGGCACGGGAGTTGGCCTCGGCCAGGTGCAGGGAGGGCATCCGGAAGATCGCGTCGGAGCCGACGGCCTCCAGCAGCGCCTCCCAGCCGGCCTCCGGGTAGGCGGCGCGGTACGCGGCGATGCCGTCCGGCGGCGGGGCGAGCAGGCGCAGCGCGGTGCGGGCCTCCTCCTCGGTGAAGGTGCCGAGCCGACCGCTGAGCACGGTGAAGAGCCGGAACTCGTCGCGGGTGTGGCCGACGAGCAGCTCGACCCCGTCGGCCAGGTCCGTCCAGGGGACGCAGGGCAGCACCTCGCCGTCGAGGACCGGAACGGTGGCGATGCCGGTCTGGGCCAGGCGGCCCCAGCGGGCGAGGTGCTTCGGCAGCTCCGCGCCCAGGTCGGTGACGGCGGAGGCGAGTCGCCAGGGGTCGACCTCGGCCAGGGAGGCGGCCGTGGGCGCCGCGCCGACGCGCCGGGCGAGCACGGCGGCGACGTCCGAGGCGAGTTCGGGCGTGGCGAGGTTGCCGGGGACGGAGTGGGCGACGGCCCGCCGGAACAGGCCGCGCGCCGCCGGCATGACTGTCATCGCGGCGACGGACCCGGCCCCGGCGGACTGCCCGGCGACGGTGACCAGAGCGGGATCGCCGCCGAAGCGTGCGATGTTGCGCCGGACCCAGTGCAGGGCGGCCGTCTGGTCGAGGAAGGCCCGGTTGGCCGGGGCGCCCTCCAGCAGGAGGAAACCCTCCGCCCCCACGCGGTAGTTGACGGCCACCACGACCAGGCCGGCCGAGGCGAGGGCGGTCGGGTCGTACAGAGGGTCCCCGGAGGTGCCCGCGATGAAGCCCCCGCCGTGCAGCCACACCAGCACGGGCAGGCCCGCCGCGCCCGGGTCCGGGGTGCAGACGTCGAGGGTCAGCCAGTCGGTGCCCTCGGACGGGACGGGGCTGGTGATCGGGCCGGACTGCGGGACGACGGGGCCGAACTCGGCGGCCTCGCGCACGCCCTCCCACGGCTCGGGCGGGGCCGGGGCGGCGAAGCGCAGCGCCCCGACGGGCGGCCGGGCGTACGGGACGCCGCGGAAGACGGCGAGGCCCCGGTCGAGGCGGCCCCTCAGGGCCCCCTCGGTGGTGCGGACGACGGGCTGGTCGGGCAGTTCGGTCATGGTGACGCGCTCCTCCCTCGGGTCTGGCACCACCGTACGGACCTTTACGCCGCGGCGGCCGCAGGCATGGGAGGTTCAGGCGGTCGGGGCGGCGTGGGAGGCTACCGGGGTACGACCGGGGCCCCGCCCCCGCACGTCCGCGACCAGGAGCACCGCCATGGACCAGCCCGCCGCCCTCCGCCTCGACGCCACCGCCTCCGGGCACCCGGCGGGCATCCTGGAGGCCGCCGAGCGTGCCGAACTGCGGGGCATGGACCGGCTGGTCGTCGCCGAGACGGCGTACGACCCCTTCCTCCAGCTGGCCCGCGCCGCCGACCGCACCGAGCGCATCGAGCTGGCCACCGGCATCGCCGTGGCCTTCGCCCGGACCCCGATGACGCTCGCCTACCAGGCCTGGGGCCTGCACGCGGCCTCCGGCGGCCGGGCCGTCATCGGTCTCGGCTCGCAGGTCAAGCCGCACGTCGAGAAGCGCTTCGGGATGCCCTGGGACCGCCCGGCGGCGCGGATGGGCGAGTACGTGCACGCCGTGCGGGCGATCTGGCACAGCTGGCAGACCGGTGAGCGGCTGCGCTTCCGGGGCGAGTTCTACACCCACACCGTCATGACCCCGGTCTTCTCGCCCGACCCCGTCGAGGCCGGGGCGCCGCGCATCCTGCTGGCGGGCGTCGGCCCGCTGATGACCCGCACCGCCGGGGCCGTGGCCGACGGCTTCCTCGGCCACCCCTTCACCTCCACCGCCTACCTGGCCGAGCAGGTCCTGCCCGGGCTGCGGCAGGCCCGGGCGCGGGCCGAGGCGGCGGGGGAGCCGTGGACGCGGCGGCCGTTCGAGACCGTCGGCAACGTGCTCACCGCCACCGGCCGGACGGAGGAGGAGCTGGCCGCCAACCGGGCCGCCGTCCGGGAGCGGCTGGCGTTCTACGCCTCCACCCCCGCCTACCGTCCGGTGCTGGCGCAGCACGGGTGGGAGGCGCTGCAGGAGGAGCTGCACACCCACTCGGTGCGGGGGCGCTGGGCGGAGATGGCCGCGCTGATCGACGACGAGGTGTTCGACGCCTTCGCGGTCAGCGGGACGGTCGAGGAGGCGGCGCGGGAGATCCACCGCCGGTACGCGGGGCTGGTCACCCGGCTCTCCGTCAACCTGCCGGAGGGCGCGGACCCGGAGCTGGGGCTGGACGTCCTGGAGGCCGTACGGGCGCTCGGCTGATCGCCGGCGGGTTCTTGTGTAGGGCGAGGCCGGTCGCCGGCGGGTTCTTGTGTAGGGCGAGGCCGGTCGCCTGCGGGTTCTTGTGTAGGGCGAGGCCGGTCGCCGGCGGGCTCCGACGGGACATGAATGGTCGTCGGTCGATCGATCGGCGACCAAGAACGGGCAGATTCGGGCATCCCGGCCTGGCGGGCGCCACCCCGGGGCAGGATCGCGACCGCGGCCGGGGTGACGCCCCCGGCATGTCATGCCCCGGCCATCCACTGGTGGAGGTCCTCCGCGTGCCCCTGTCCGACCACCGCGCCTCCCGCAACCGCCCCGACGGCGACGAGGACCTCGCCGCGGCCGACTGGCGCCTCACCCGCGACGAACTCGCCGACCTCGACGAGTTCCTGCGCGTCAGCGCCGAACTCACCGGCTTCGACGTCGCCGAACTGCGCGCCACCGGCCTGGCCCGCGAGCACCACCGCACCGCCCTCGCCCACCCCGTCCGCGACGAGGCCGCGCTCGTCCACCTCTGGTACGTCGGCGCCTGGCCCGGCGAGGCGCCCACCTCCGCCCGCGCCCACGACGGCGCCCTGGCCTGGCGCACCTTCCGTTCCGCCCCGCCCGGCAGCGCCGCCCCCGGCTTCGGCAGCTGGGCCCGCCCGCCCGAGGGCGGCGAGGGCCGATGAGCGCCCGCTGGGACGCGATCGTGGTCGGCGCTGGCTTCGCCGGCTCCCTCGTCGCCGAACGCCTCGGCGCCCACGGCCACCGCGTCCTCGTCCTGGAAGCCGGCCGGCACGCGCCCGACGCCGCCCGCACCGCCGAGGCCCTGCGCGCGGCCGGCGGCGGCCCGCCCACCTCCCCGTACCCGCACAACCCCGACGCGCCCTCGCCCGACGTCGGCGACCTCACCGGCCTGCCCGGCGGCGGCTTCCGCGCCACCGGACACCTGCGGCAGTACGGCCCGCTCCCGTACGCCAGCGGCTACCTGCGCGCCAACGGCGGCACCGGGCTGCTCTGGACCGGCCTCGTCCCGCGCATGCACCCCGAGGACTTCCGCACCCGCACCCTCCTCGGGCGCGGCCGCGACTGGCCGATCGGCTACGCCGACCTCGAGCCCCACTACCGCGCGGCGGAACGGGAGTTGGGCGTCGCCGCCGCCGACGCCGAGGAGCAGCGCGGGGCCGTCGGCCTCCCCCTGCCCGAGGACTACGCCTTCCCCCAGGCGCCCCTGCCCGCCAGCCACCTGGACCAGCGGCTCGCCCGGGCCCTCGACGGACGCCTCGCCCACGACCCCGCGATGGCCGGCCCGGCCCGCCTCGCCGTCACCGGCACCCCGCAGGCCCGCAACGGGCCCGGCGCGGCAGACGGCGGAGCCGTCTGCGAGGGCAGCGCCAGCTGCGTGCCCGTCTGCCCGACCGGCGCCAAGTACACCCCGCTGCGCACCCAGGCCCGATGGGCGGACGGCGTCGAGCTGCGCACCGAGGCGGTCGTCAGCCGCGTCCTCGCCGACCCGGCCACCGGGCGCGCCACCGGCGTCGAGTACGTGGAGGGCGGCCGGGCCCGGCTGGCCTCCGCCGAGGTGGTCGTCCTCGCCGCGCACGCGATCGAGAACGCCCGGCTGCTGCTCCTGTCCGGGCTCGCCAACCGCAGCGACCAGGTCGGGCGCAACCTCATGGACCACCCGGCGCTGCTCACCTGGGGCCTGATGCCCCGGCCCGTCGGCCCGTACCGGGGGCCCGGCTCCACCAGCGGCCTGGAGGCCTTCCGCTTCGGCCCGGCCCGGGCGCGGCGGGCGCCGTTCCGCATCGAGATCGGCAACTGGGGCTGGTCCTGGGCGGGCGGCGGCGTCGAGGCGGAGAGCGCCGCGATGATCGCCCAGGGGCTGCGCGGCAAGGAGCTGCGCGAGCGGCTCGGGGACCGGCTGGGCCGTCAGTTCTCGCTCCAGTTCGAGCTGGAGCAGCCCGCCGACCCCGCCAACCGCGTCACCCTCGACCCGCACCGGCGCGACCCGCTCGGGCTGCCCGCCCCGGCCGTCCACTACGACCTGGACGCGTACGTGCGCGAGGGCATGGCCTCCGCCCGCGCCGTCTCCGACCAGCTGTTCGCCCTCCTCGGCGCCGAGGACCACACCGCCTACCCCGCCGGGCCGCTCTGGCCCGGCAGGCTCGAACACCGGGGCGTCGCCCACGGCTACCGGGGCGCCGGCCACGCCGGGGGCACCCACGTCATGGGCGACGCGCCCGGCACCTCCGTCGTCGACCCGTGGCAGCGCTGCTGGGACCACCCCAACCTGTACGCCGTCGGCTGCGGCTCGATGCCCTCCCTCGGCACCTCCAACCCCTCGCTCACCATGGCCGCGCTCGCGCTGCGCAGCGCCGAACGGATGCACCAGGACCTGCTGGAGCTGCGCCGCCCGGCCGTGGTCACCGACCCGCCCCTCGTTCCGAAGACGGAGACGCCATGACCGGCCTGCCCCTTCCGCCCGTGCCCGAGCCGTACCACCTGCCGTTCCACTACGGCGCGTTGCACAACCTGGGTGTCGACTACCTCGTGGACCCGCAGCGGGCGGCCCGGCTGCTGGAGAAGCGCCACCCGGGCCTCGCCGTCGCCGAGTTCGACGGCGGGGCGTGCGTGTCGCTCAACTACCAGCTGTACTTCGCCCAGTACCCGAACGGCTGGGGCGTCACCCAGGAACTGGAGATCAACCTGATCGCCCACCCGGCCTTCGCGGGGGAGCGGCTGCCGGTCCTCAACTACGGCCAGTACGCGCGGGGGTGGGACCAGACCAAGCTCCTCGGCATCGCCCGGCTGCACGTGCTGTGCGACAACCCGCTCGCCATCGACGCCGGGCGGCGTCTGTACGCCGAGCCCAAGTACCCGGGCTGGTTCGAGGCCACCATGCCCTCGCTCAACGCCCCGTCCGTGCAGGAGCGTTGGGCCGTCTCCTGCCGCCGCGCGGCACTCGGCGCGGGCGGGCTGCAGCGGTACGAGGAGGAGGTGGTCGCCCTGTCGGTCAACCTGGTCGGGCTGACCCCCGAATCCGTCAACAACACCCCCGTCACCGGCTACGGCACGGACGAGGAGGGCCGCCTGCTCGCGGGGCCGCTCAACGTCTACCAGCCGTACCGCTACTACGCGTTGGACGACCTCGGCGCCGACCGCGTCCACCTCGCCCTCGGCAACCCGTCCGAGGAGGCCGCCCGGGACCTCGCCCACCTGATCGCGGACGCCCCCGCCACCGGCGTCTGGACGTACCAGTCCGCGCCGGTGGCGGCGCACAATCGGGCGTACTACGTGGGATGATCCGACGTAGGGCCCTGATCGCCGCCGCCGGTACCGGTTCTCAGGCCTCGCGGGTGGTGCGGCGGTCGCGGAGGGTGCGCAGGACCTTGCGGGTGGCGCGGGTGGCTATGGGCGGGAGGAGGTCGAGGGCGAGGCGGCGGGAGGCGGGGGTCGGGGCGGAGGACCGGTCCGGGTTGTTGAGTCGCAGGACCCGGTTGCCCGCGATGACGTCCTCGTCCACGGCGTAGCCGGCGGCCTGCCAGTCGCGCAGGGTGAGCACCGCGCGGGCGGCGTCGAGGTCGCCCCAGGTGCCGTAGAACTTCATCGGCGTCAGCATCACCGGCTTGAGCCCACCGGTGAAGACGGCCTCCCAGACGGCGGCCGAGACGCCCGGGGTGTGCTCGGAGCGGTAGTCGTCGAGGGCGATCACCCCGTCGGGCCGCAGTGCGGCGCGCGCGACCGCGATGTCCCCGGCGACGTGCTCGTACAGGTGCGAGGCGTCCACGTGGACGAAGCGGCAACTGCCCGCCGGGATGCGGCCGTCGGCCAGCACGGAGGTGGGCGCCTGGATGATCTCGGGCAGCTCCTGGTGGAAGGCCAGGTAGTTGGACTCGAACGCGGTGCGGGTGAGGGTGCGGCGGTAGGACATCGCCATCTCGGCGGCGTTGGCGGCGTCGCCCGCGTCGGAGTCGAACAGGTCGCAGACCGTGAGGCGCTCGCCCGGGCGCAGGTGGTCGCCGATCAGGACGGTGCTGCGGCCGAGGTAGCAGCCCAGCTCCAGGACGTCGCCGGTGACGCCGGTCGCGCTCTGGGTGGACAGCAGGTGGGTGAAGGCGGCCTGGTCGAGGCCGAAGAACCAGCCGGGGATGTCGTCGCGGGTCTGCGGCTCGGTGTAAGCGGCGTCGGTCTGGGGGGTGGCCATGGGACCTCCTTGTGGCGGACGGTGCGCTACTCGACTCGTGGGGACAGGAGTTGTTGCTGTGACTCGTGGTGCCCGTGTGCCATGAGTGACACCTGGTAACGCGAGTGGCGCATCATAGGCACGCCCCGGGAAGGCGACGTGAGACGGAACCGGGCACGATTTCCGTTATAACCCCGTGACCTCACAGGGGCGTTGAACAAAGGGCGTGATCGGGAGACTGTACGCCCGCGTGAGCGCCCCGGGCGAGCGCCGTGCGGTGTCAGATTTCCGGGTGTTCCAGGGCCTCGACGGTCTCGTGCAGCCAGGCCCGCTCGGCCGCCGTGGAGGCCCGGGCGACGAGCAGCATGCCCCGGCGGAACGGGTTGGGCTCCCGCTCGGCGGTGACGGGCGCGCCCGCGCCGTCGTAGAAGAAGCTGCTCGGCTCCTCCAGGAAGGCCAGCCGCCGGCGCAGCACCGCGGCCTGGGCGGCCGGGTCCTGGAGGTGGTGGAGGAAGGCGGCGAGGGCGAAGAAGCGGATCTGGTCGGTGATCTCGGCCTGTTCCGGGTCGGCCAGCCGCCGCCGCAGCTCCTCGCGGCCCTGTTCGGTCAGCTCCAGGGCGTGGCGCGGCGCGGCCCCGCTGCCGGGCTCGGTGCGGCGGACGAGCAGGCCGGCCTTCTCCAGCCGGGCGATGGCGGGGTAGAGCGCGCCGTCGCTGACCGGGCGGACGTGGCCGGTGAGGCCGGTGATCCGGGACTTGAGCTCGTAGCCGTGCAGCGGCCGGTCGTAGAGGAAGCCGAGGATCGCGAGGGTCAGCACGCCGTCATGCTACCTCTTGCCGATGTGCATCGATTCGATGTATCTCTTTTCGAGGACAGACGCGAATGGATGCGGACGGACGCGAATCGACACGGACCGACACGGACCGACTCGATCGACTCGGAGACCAGGGGGCGGCATGCGAAGGACCACCGACGGACACCTGCGACGGCTCGGCGCGCTCGCCGGGCCCGTCTACGCCGAACTGCTCTCCGGCGTCCTCGCCACGGTGCTCACCGCGTACTGGACCGTCGGCCTCGGCGGGGCCGCCGTCGCCGCCGTCACCCTCGCCGCCACCGTCGAGAACCTGCTGCTCGGCCTCGTCCTGGTCGTCGCCTCCGGCACGGGCGTCAGCCTCGCCCGCGCCCGGGGCGCCGGGGACGGCGCCGGGGCCGCCCGGACGGCCCGCGCCGCCCGGCGGCTCTGCGCGGCGGGCAGCCTCGCCCTCTCCCTGCCCGGCTTCCTGCTGCGCGAGCCGCTCTCCCGCGCCTTCCTCGACGGCCCGGCCGCCGGCCTCGCCGCCGACTACTTCGCCGTCGCCTTCCCCGCCTTCGCCCTGTTCTTCGGCCAGCGCGTCGCCGACGAACTCTTCAAGGGCGCGGGCGACACCCGCACCCCGATGCGGATCGCCCTGCTCTCCAACGCCCTGCTGCTCCTGCTCGACCCGCTGCTCATCCTCGGCGCGGGCCCGGTGCCCGCCCTCGGCGTCACCGGCGCCGCCCTGGCGCTCGCCCTCTCCCGGGCCGTCGCCCTCGCCGTCACTCTTCGGCTGCGCACGCGGCTGCGGCCACGGGCCCGTGCGGCGGCAGGGGGAGCCGGCGCGGCGGCCGGACGCATCCTGCGCGCGGGTGCCCCCTTCGGTCTGGACTTCACCGCCCGGATGGCCGTCGGCACGGCCCAACTCGCCCTGACCGCGGGCTTCGGCGTCGCGGCCGTCGCCGGGTACGGGGTCGGCTACCGGCTGCTGCTGGTCGCCACGATGGCCTTCTACGCGCTGCGCCAGGCCGCCGCCATCGAGGCCGCCCGCCTCACCGGCGCCGGGGCGGCGCGCGACCTGCCCGACCTGCGCCGCGCCGTCCGGTGGTCCGCGGCGGCGGCCGGCGGCCTCGCGGCGGTGCTCGCCGCCGCCCTGGCCGCCCCGCTGACCGCGCTCTTCACCGACGACGCGGCGGTGGCCGGGCCGTCCGTCCTCTTCCTGCGCACCGCGGCGCCCTACCTGCTCCCGTACGCCCTGGTGGTCGCCCTCGGCGGCCTCTACCAGGGCACGGGCGCCGCGCGCCCGGTGGTCCTCTCCGTCCTCACCGGCCTCGCGGCCCAACTCGCCGCCTCCGCCGCCCTGTCGGGCCCGGTCGGCCTCACCGGCGTCTGGATCGGCCCGGCCGTCGGCGCGCTCGTCCAACTCGCCGTCCTCGCCCGCGCCGCACCGCCGCTGAGCACCTCGTGGACGGCCGCCTCGAACACTCCGTCAGCCTCCAGGGGTTCTCCCGCCTGACGGCCGACTCGGCGGAGGAGCCGACTGGAGTCCTCGGGTGATCGACTGCGATACTGGGAGGCATGACGACACTGCCGGACGGACGGGTGGTCCCGCCCGCACACGGGGACGAACGGGCTGTACTGGAAGGGTGGTTGGACTTCCACCGGGCCACCCTCGCGCTCAAGACGGCCGGGCTGGACGACCGGCAGGTGCGGCTCGCCCCCGTGCCCAGCTCCGAACTGACCCTGCTGGGGCTGGTCCAGCACCTCGCCGAGGTCGAACGGGAGTGGTGCCAGCGGGTGTTCGCCGGGCTGGACCTTCCGCCCGTACGGGCGGCGGGGGACAACGGCTTCGCCCTGACCCCCGGGTACGGCATGCCCGAGGCGCTGGCCGACTGGCGGGCCGAGGTCGAGAGGGGCCGCGCCCTGACCGCCGGCGCCCCGCTGGACGCCCCCGGTCGGCTCGACGCGGGCGCGGCCGCCATGACGGGCTCGGACACCGTCTCGCTGCGCTGGATCCTGACGCACCTGGTGGAGGAGTACGCGCGCCACACGGGCCACGCCGACCTGCTGCGCGAGGCGATCGACGGCACCGCGGGCGTCTGAGCGGCACAATCGGGCGCATGGACGAAGGCGGAGAGCCGGCCTGCTGGCTGGAGCGGGTGTGCCCGGAGTGCGGGCGGCTGCGGGAGCGGCCGGGGCCGCAGGCGTGCGAGAACTGCGGGTGGGTCGAGGAGGGGGCGGCGGACGGTGACGGGAGTTGACCGAATCGGGCGATGGGCTTGGCAAGTGCTTTGCCGTCCTGTCCAATCGTGACTCCACGGACCGTCGGAAGGAGCCGCCTTGAAGTCGCGCACGCGTCGCCCGAGCACCTCGCCCTTACGTCCCGCCCCCGCACCCCGGCACAGACCGGTCGCCGCCGCACTCACCGTCGCCGCGCTGGTCACCCCGTTCCTGCTGGTCGGCGCCGGGACCGCCGCCGCCGACCCCGACCCGGCGCGCAAGGGCGCCAAGCTCGCCGCCCGGCTGGTGGACGCGAGCAGCGCCGAGGACGCGCACGACACCCTCGCCGCGCTCCAGCGCATCGCCAAGCGCAACGGCGGCACCCGGGTCGCCGGGTCGAAGGGCCACGACGAATCGGCCCAGTACGTCTACGACCAGGCGCGCCGCGCCGGGCTCAAGGTGTCCAAGCAGGAGTTCACCTACACCTTCTTCGAGGCCCGCGCCGAACACCTGGCCGTCCTCTCCCCGCAGCCCGAGACCGTGCCGGTCATCGCCATGACGTACTCGGCCGGCGGCCCCGACGCGGGCCTGACCGCCGACCTCGCCGTCGCCCCCGTCAGCGCCGCCACCGGCTGCGCGCCCACCGACTACCCGGCGGGCTCCGTCACCGGGAAGATCGCGCTGATCAAGCGCGGCGGGTGCAGCTTCGCCGTCAAGCAGGCCTCCGCCGCCACGGCCGGAGCCGCCGGGGCGATCATCTACAACAACACCGACGGCGACCTCAACGGCACCCTGACCGACCCGAAGGCGGGCAGGATCCCCACCGGCGGCATCACGCAGGCGGCGGGGGAGTCCCTGGCCGCCGAGGCCGCCGCCGGGCCCGTCCGCCTCACCCTGGACATCCGCACCTACATGGAGGACCGCAAGACCTGGAACGTCCTCGCGGAGACCAGGGGCGGCGATGCCACCAACACCGTGATGATCGGCGCCCACCTCGACTCCGTCCCCGCCGGGCCCGGCATCAACGACAACGGCTCCGGCTCGGCCGGCATCCTCGAAGTCGCCCGCAACCTCAACGTCCACCCGGTGAAGAACAAGGTGCGCTTCGCCTGGTGGTCCGCCGAGGAGTTCGGCCTCAAGGGCTCCGAGGCCTACGTCAACTCCCTCTCCGAGGCGGACCGGAAGAAGATCCGGCTCTACCTCAACTTCGACATGATCGCCTCCCCGAACTACGCGCAGTTCGTCTACAACGGCTCCGGCAGCACCGGCGGCGGCGCCGGCCCCGAAGGGTCCGCCCAGATCGAGCGGTACCTCACCGGCTACCTCGACCGCCTCGGCCTGCCGCACGAGCCCGCCGCCTTCAACGGCCGCTCCGACTACGGGCCGTTCATCGACGTGGGCATCCCCGCCGGCGGCACCGACACCGGCGCCGAGGTCGTCAAGTCGCCCGAGCAGGCCGCCCGTTACGGCGGAACGGCGGGCGTCGCCTTCGACCCCTGCTACCACAAGGCCTGCGACGACCTGCGCAACCTGGACATGGACGCGTACCAGGTCAACATCGGCGTCATCGCCCACGCCGTCGGCACGTACGCCTGGGACCTCTCCTCGCTCACCCGGCCCGTACCGGCCCCGGCCCCGGCCCCGCGCCTGGCCGCAGGCTCCCACAGCGAGCAGCCGGACGCCTGAGCACCTCCGGCCGGGCCCGCCGTCACGGGGCGGCGGGCCCGGCCCACCCCTGACAATCCGCCCCGGGAGATGTACGGTTCCGCGCGGTGCGCGTCCGCCGAGACCCGGTGGGTGCGCCGAACCCGGTCCTGACACCATGGGACCGAGATCACGACACCGTGACACCCTCGGAGGAGTCAGCAACATGAGCACGCACTACGACGTCGTCGTCCTCGGAGCGGGCCCCGGCGGCTACACCGCCGCCGTCCGTTCGGCCCAGCTCGGCCTGAAGACCGCGATCATCGAGGCCAAGTACTGGGGCGGCGTCTGCCTCAACGTCGGCTGCATCCCCTCCAAGGCCCTGCTGCGCAACGCCGAGCTGGCGCACATCTTCACCAAGGAGGCCAAGACCTTCGGCATCAAGGTCGAGGGCACGGTGAGCTTCGACTTCGGCGAGGCGTTCCGGCGCAGCCGCTCGGTGGCCGACGGCCGGGTCAAGGGCGTCCACTACCTGATGAAGAAGAACGGCATCACCGAGTACGACGGCTGGGGCACCTTCGTCGACGACCACACCCTCCAGGTCGCGCTCAGCGGTGGCGGCTTCGACGTCGTCACCTTCGACCACTGCATCATCGCCGCCGGCGCCACCACCCGCCTGCTGCCCGGCACCAGCCTCAGCGACCGCGTGGTGACGTACGAGGAGCAGATCCTCACCGAGGAGCTGCCGGAGAGCATCGTCATCGCGGGCGCCGGCGCGATCGGCGTCGAGTTCGCGTACGTGCTGCACAACTACGGCGTGAAGGTCACCATCGTCGAGTTCCTCGACCGCATGGTGCCGCTGGAGGACGTCGAGGTCTCCACCGAACTGGCCAAGCAGTACCGCAAGCTCGGCATCGAGGTGCTCACCTCCACCCGCGTCGAGTCCATCGACGACAGCGACCCGAACGCCAAGGTCCGCGTCACCGTCAGCAAGGACGGGCAGCAGCAGGTGCTGGAGGCCGACAAGGTCCTCCAGGCGATCGGATTCGCCCCGCGCGTGCACGGCTACGGCCTGGAGAACGCGGGCGTCAAGCTCACCGACCGCGGCGCCATCGCGATCGACGGGCGCGGGCGCACCAGCAGCGAGCACATCTTCGCCATCGGCGACGTCACCGCGAAGCTCATGCTCGCGCACGCCGCCGAGACCATGGCCGTGATCGCCGCCGAGACCATCGGCGGGGCGGAGACCATGGAGGTCGACTTCGCCATGATCCCGCGCGCCACCTACTGCCAGCCGCAGATCGCCTCCTTCGGGTACACCGAGGCCCAGGCGCGCGAGCTCGGCCACGACGTCAAGGTCGCGAAGTTCCCCTTCACGGCCAACGGCAAGGCGCACGGCCTGGGGCACCCGATCGGCTTCGTCAAGGTCATCAGCGACGCCGCGCACGGCGAGCTGCTCGGCGCCCACCTCATCGGCCCCGAGGTCACCGAGCTGCTGCCCGAGCTCACCCTCGCCCAGCAGTGGGACCTCACCGTGTACGAGGTGGCGCGCAACGTGCACGCCCACCCGACCCTGGGCGAGGCGGTCAAGGAGGCCATCCACGGCCTGGCCGGGCACATGATCAACATGTGACCTGCCCCCGGGTGAAGCGGTCCCCTCCCCGGCAGTCCTGCGGAGATCGCCTCCGCATGGGACTCTGGGGAGGTGGCACCCGGCGCGGCGGGCCCGGCCGGTGAAGGAGGAAAGTCGTGTCCGACGAAGCGTTGATGGGCGACCAGGTGTACCAGCCGGACGGCTCCGAGCAGCAGGACGACATCGGGCCGCTCGAACCCGAGGACACCCTGGACGACCGCGGCCTCGCCTCCGCCCTCGACGAGGGCTACGCACCCCCCGAGCACCCCCTCGCCGTGGCCCGCCACGGCACCACGGCGGCGGAGGCCCACACCCGCGAGAGCCTCGACCGCCGCCTCGCCGAAGAGCTGCCCGAGGTCGCCCCGCCGGACGGGGACGGCATCGGCGACTGCTACGGCAGCGAGGGAGAGCCCGTCGATCCGGAGGCCGGCGAGGTCCGCACGGGCCGACTGGTGCTCTCCGGGTCGTCGCGCAGCGAGCTGATCGCCGAGGACGTCGGCATCTCCGGCGGCGCCGCCTCGGCGGAGGAGGCGGCGATGCACACGACGGACGACCCGGAGGCGCTGCTCGACTGACGGGGGTCGGGGCGTCGCTGGGCGCGGTCCCCGCAGTGCGGGGCGAAGTACGGGTGGAGCGCCGCCTACTGGTGCCACATGGAGCTATCCCCGCGCGTGCGGGGCCGAGCGGTCCGCAGTCGGCACCGGGTCCGAGTGGACGGAGCTATCCCCGCGCGTGCGGGGCCGAGTGTGCCCGGCCTAGCACCAGCGGCGATCCCAGGGAGCTATCCCCGCGCGTGCGGGGCCGAGGCTTGCTGAGCTGCGGTGATGCGGCTCAAGTAGCCGTGGTTGGTTCAGTTCGAGCTTCCCCCAGGGCCCGCTGCATCAACACCGTATCGAGCCAGCGCCCGTGCTTGTACCCCACCGCCGACAACCGGCCCGTCTCCTTGAAGCCGTGCCGCTGGTGGAGGGTGTGGGAGGCGTTGGTGCCGGAGTCGGCGATGACGGCGATCATCTGCCGCTTGCCGAGTTCCGTGCAGGTCGCGATCAGCGCCCGCAGCAGCGCGCCGCCGAGGCCCCTGCCGCTGTGGCCGGGCGCGAGGTAGATGGAGTTCTCGACGGTGTGCCGGTACGCGGGCTTGGGGCGCCACGGCGAGGCGTAGGCGTAGCCCGCCACCACGCCCTCGAACTCGGCGACCAGGAACGGAAGTTCGCGGGCGGTCAGGTCGTCGAGGCGCTCCCGCCAGGCGGAGACCGGTGGCGCCGCCTCCTCGAACGTGAACACGCTGTGCTCGACGTAGTGCGCGAAGATCTCGGACACACCGTCCATGTCGGCGGCGGTTGCTGGACGGATCACTGTCACGGCCGTGAGTCTATCGATGACTTCGAAGGCGGAGCGGATCAGGCGGCGCGGATCAGCAGTCACGTCCACGCAACACGAGGTAGCCGCCCAGCAGAGCCGCTGCTGCCCAGGCCGCCAGGATCAGCAGGCCCGTGGCCGGGCTGAGGCTCGGATGCGCCTTCATGACCTCGGCGCCGGCGTGGTCGGGCAGGTAGCGGGCGGCGGAGCGCAGCGCAGGAACGATGTTGGCCACCGGCGAGAGCACGAAGGCGAACAGCAGCGACAACGCGAGCGCCGTACTGCGCAGCACCGTCGCGACGCCCACCGAGAACAGGCACATCAGGGTCAGGTAGAAGCAGGCCCCGACAACGGCCCGCAGCGCTCCGGGACTGCCGAGCCCCACACCGTACGGCCCCAGAGCCCTCTGCGAGGCAAGGAAGCTGACGAAGGCGGTCGGGACCGCGACCACCACGGCCACCGCCCCGGCTGCAGCGACCTTGGCGAGGTAGAACAGCCCCCGGTCGGGCACCGCCGCCAGCGAGGTACGGATCATGCCGCTGCCGTACTCACCGCAGACCAGCAGGACCGCGAAGGCGATCAGCGCGAGCTGCCCGACCTGGACACCGACGAACCCCGCGTCCAGCGGATTGAAGTCCGGCCGCAGCATCGCGCTCTTCCGGTCGATCGCGGAGCGGGCCGAAGCACTGCCCAGCACGCCGACCCCGATGCTGCCGACCACGGCGATGCCGAGCGCGGCGAGCGTCGACCGAACCGTCCAGATCTTGGTCAGCTCGGCCCGGACCACAGCCATGGGCACGTTAGAAGACACGTCCGCCCCTTCCCCGGTACTGAACGGTGCCGCCGGCGAGCCGGAGGAACGCGTCCTCCAACGAGGACGTACGGCCGGCCAACTCCCCGAGCACGACCCCCGCCTCGGCCGCGATCCGACCCACCTCCTCCGTTCCGACACCGTCGACGACCACGGCACCGCCCTCCTCCCTCCGCGCCGTCAGTCCCGCACGGCCCAGGACGCTCACCAGCCGTTCCGGCTCCGGGGTGCGGACCAGCACCTCGGAACGGCAGTGACCGGCGATGAACTCCTCCGTCCCCGTGTCCGCGAGCAGCCTGCCGCGCCCGATCACCACCAGGTGCTGAGCGGTGATCGCCATTTCGCTCATCAGGTGGCTGGACACCAGCACCGTCCGCCCCTCGGCGGCCAACTCCCGCAACAGCGTACGGATCCAGCGCACCCCCTCCGGGTCCAGTCCGTTGACCGGTTCGTCCAGCAGCAGCACCTCCGGGTCGCCGAGCAGAGCGGCGGCGATGCCGAGCCGCTGCCCCATGCCGAGCGAGAACCCGCCCGCCCGACGGGAGGCGACGGCCTCGAGCCCGACCAGAGCGAGCACCTCACGAACCCGCCCACGCCCGATCCGGTTGGTCCGGGCGAGCCACAGCAGGTGGTGGTACGCGGTGCGGCTGTTCTGCACCGCCTTGGCCTCCAGCAAGGCGCCGACGTGCCGCAGCGGCTCGCGCAACTCGTGGTAGGCCTTGCCGTCGTAGCGGACCTCGCCCTCGTCGGGGCGCTCCAGGCCGAGCATCATCCGCACGGTGGTGGACTTGCCCGCCCCGTTCGGGCCCAGGAAGCCCGTCACCCGGCCGGGCCGGACCGTGAAGGTGAGTCCGTCGATCGCGACGGTGTCGCGGTAGCGCTTGGTCAGTTGCCGTAGTTCGATCACCGCTCCAGGCTTCCGCCGGGCGGTGTCCCGGCACATCGGCCGGCGCTCCGACCCGCCGCCTCCACCGCCCGGTGGAGGCGGCGGGCTCCCCGGGCGCCGTCTCCTACCACGGTCGGTCATTCCCGCGGCTGAGGTTCCGGCGTGCCCGAGCGGCTACGGTGAGCAGATGATCCAACTCCCGCCGATCCGAGAGCCTTTGCCTGGCATCGGTGGCCTGCGCGCGCTGAGCCGGGGCGAGTTGGCGGCCGCCGACGGCCTGGTGGCGGTGGTGCTCACCGCCCTCTTCCTGGCCCTTCCCGGCCCCGCGTGGAGCTCCCACGGCGGGTGGCCGCTCCGCCTCGCCCTCGCGGCCGCGATGGGACTGCCGCTCGCCCTGCGCCGAACCGGACCGGGCGCGGTCTGCGCCGTGGTCACGGCCGCCTCGCTGGCGGCCTCGGCATCCGGCGCCGTACGGGAGCCCTTCCTCGCCCTGGCCCTGGCGCTCTACCAGGTGGCCGTCACCACCTCGGCCCGGCGGGTGCCCACCCCGGCGGTCGGGGTGGTGAGCGGCGGCGTGCTGGTCCTGCTCCTGATCTCGGGCTCCCCCGGTGGCGGCGGGCAGGACCTCGTGCTCCGCCTGGCCGGCCTGGCCGTGGCCGGGATGGCCTGGGTGCTCGGTCGGGCGGTCCGCGAGCGGCGTGCGCAGGCCGCCCGCGCGGCCCGGCGGGTCGCCGTGGAGGCCGTCAGTGAGGAACGGCTGCGCATCGCCCGCGAGTTGCACGACATCGTGGCGCACCACGTCGGCGTGATCGCGGTGAAGGCGGGCGTGGCCAACCACCTGTTGGCCACCCACCCGGAGGGGGTCGGCGAGGCCCTGCGGGTGATCGAGACGGCCAGCCGCTCGGCGCTGACCGAGATGCGGCAGATGCTCAGCGTGCTACGGGCCGGCGAACCCGAGCCGGACGACCCGGACGACCCGGCCGGTCTCCGGCCGGCCCCCGGACTCGCGGCGCTGCCCGACCTGGTGGCCGGTGCCACCGCAGCCGGGCTCACCACCGATCTGCACATCGAGGGCACCGCCAACCTGCCGCAGGGCGTGCAGAGTTCCGCGTACCGGGTGGTGCAGGAGGCCCTGACCAACATCCTCAAGCACGCCGGGCCGACCCACTGCCGGGTGGAACTGGCGGCCGACGGGCGGGAGTTGCGGATAGCGGTGACCAACACGGGCGGCGCCGCCGACCGGACCCCCGGCCGGACGGATCACGGGAACGGCCATGGCCTGATCGGCATGCGGGAGCGGGTGGAGCTGTTCGGCGGACGGTTCGAGGCCGGTCCGCTGCCCGACGGCGGCTTCGCCGTCCGGGCCCGACTTCCGTACCGGACGACGACCGGCGCAACGACGAACGTGTGGAGTACCGAGTGACCGAGCCCGTCCGCGTCCTGGTGGTCGACGACCAGGCCCTGCTGCGCGGCAGCTTCCGGATGCTGATCGACGCCGAACCCGGCCTGACCGCCGTCGGCGAGGCCGCCGACGGCGCCGCCGCGATCGAGCTGGCCGCCGAACAGCGGCCCGACGTGGTGCTGATGGACGTCCGGATGCCCGGAACCGACGGCATCGAGGCCACCCGGGTGATCTGCGCGCGGAACCCGGGTGTACGGGTCCTGATGCTCACCATGTTCGACCTGGACGCGCACGTCTTCGCGGCGCTGCGCGCCGGGGCCGCCGGGTTCCTGCTCAAGGACATCCCGCCCGCCGAACTCCTGCACGCCATCCGGGTGGTGGCCGCCGGGGAGAGCCTGCTCTCGCCGAGCGTCACCCGGCGGCTGATCTCCGAGTTCTGCCGCCGCCCGGCCACCGACCCGCCCGGTTCACTGCCCGCGCTGGACGGCCTGACCGCCCGCGAGCGGCAGGTGCTGGAACTGGTCGGCGCGGGGCGTGCCAACGCGGAGATCGCCCAGGACCTGCACGTCACCCCGGCGACGGTGAAGACGCACCTGGGCCACCTGCTGGACAAGCTCGGCGCCCGGGACCGGGTCCACCTGGTCATCATCGGGTACGAAACCGGTCTGCTCACCCCGCGCCGCCCGAGCCGACCGACAAGTCCCTAGCGGCCGCCGCCCTTGAGGTAGGCCGCGACGAACAGGGCGCTCACGCCCAGGTTGACGAGCTCCAGCACGCCGAAGAGCGTTGCGCGGAACGCGTACTTCTCGTTCTCCGCGCCCATGGAGCGGCTGGCGCGGCGGCGGTTGGTCACCCAGAGGGTGATCAGGATGATGTCGATCACTGCGGCCTCAGTCGGTGGACGGCCTTGCGGGCCAGGTCGGCGGTGTCGATGTCGGGCCCCGGCTTGAGGTTCCAGTCGGTGATCCGGAGTTCGACCAGTTCGGGGCCCTGGCGGATCACCAGGAGGTCGGTGACGAAGGCTTCGAGGTCGGTTCCGTCGACCGCCCGGGCGGCCATCGCGTCGTCGCCGAGGCCCGCCGGGCGGTCCAGGGGCGTCACCTTGATCCGCTTGCCCCAGGCGATGCCGCCCGGGGGCCGGGTCGGGGTGCTGCTCGGGCAGCCGCCGACGGCGCCGGTGGCGGCTTTCAGGCCGGCCTCGGCCTGGCCGGGGCCGCCGGCCAGGGTGATGCGTTCGGTGATCTCGGTGAGGCCGCTGCGGAAGGTGGTGAGGGACTGCTCGCCGGTGACGGCCAGGGCCTGTTCGAGGGCGGGGCAGGGGAGTTTGAACGCTCCGGGGTCCGTCGCCTTCAGGAAGGAGGCGGGGATGTCCGACGGCCCGATGAGCTGGTCGGCGGGGTGGAGCGGCGGGTCGGACGGCGGGTCGGACGGTGCGGCGCAGCCCGTGCCGACGGCGAGGGCGGTGAGCCCGGCGAGGGCGAGGGCGGCGCGGGTGAAGCCGGAAAGGTGCACGGAATGACTCCTCTGCTGCGCCAGGAGGCGGGCCCGTTCGGCTCGTCCAGGATGCGCGCGCGGCTGAGTCGCCGTCAACTGAAATGAATGACATCGGCCATGATTTTCACGAGAGTTGCTACGGTGTCGAAGGACGCGCCCGCACCTGCGCGACCACCGGCGAGCGCGCGAAGGCCGTCGACACCCGCACCAGCCAGGCCGTTTCCGCGTCCAGGTCGGCCGGAAGCCCCCTCGGGCGGTACTCGGCGGCCTCCCCGGACGGGCGCCGGCCCGAGGCCGCTGCCTCCAGTGCGGCCGCGATCATCGCCGCCTCGACCACCACCGCGTCCCCCGCGCTCGCCTCGGCGGCCCAGGCGGGGACGTCCGGCTGGACGTGGGCCCGCAGGGCGAGTTGGCCGTCGCGGATCTCGATCACCCGCCGGTAGAGGGCGAACTCCGGGTCCCGCAGCGGGCCGCCGGGGCCGAGGCCGCCGACGGAGTCGGCCAGCGAGATCTGGGGGAGGGCGCCGTGCAGGGCGGACCAGAGCGGTCCGAGCCGCCGGTAGTCGCGCCAGGCGCGCAGGCGCCGGGCGGTGCGGGTGAGGAACTCGGCCCAGACGGCCAGGGTCACCCCGCCGAGGCCGAGCGTCAGGCAGAGCACGGCGGCGGGCGTCGCGACGGCGTTCTCCCAGATCTCCTGACGGCCCGTCCGCAGCGCCTCGACCAGCGGGACGAGGCTCAGCGCCGCCCAGACCATCCCCGCCGTGGCGCCACCGACGATCAGCCGCAGCCCCGTCCGGGGCAGCCCGGGCGGGACCTGTCCGGCGGAGCGCAGGACGGCGAGGCCGAACACGCCGACGCACCAGCAGCCGTGCGCGGTGAACAGCGCGTCGTGCAGCACGAGCAGGGGGACCGCCCCGCCGCCGTCCGCGACCAGTGACGTGCCGACCGGGCGGACGCCGGCGACCAGGTACGCGGTGGCGCCGACCGCCATGACCAGCGCGGAACCCGTCGCCTGGCGCCGTACGGAGGACGCCGAACCCGGCCGCAGCGCGAACGCCAGCAGGGCGAGGGCGCATTCGGCGCCGAGCTTGAGCTCGCTGCCGAGGAGCGGGAGCAGATCCGCGAGGCCCGGCCAGGGGACGGCGGCGTACGTGGCGGGGGCGAGGACGGCGACGCCCGCGCCGAGGCCGAGGGTGAAGGCCATCAGCCGCCGCTCCCCGGCGTGGCGGGGCTGGCCGCGGGTCAGGGTGAGTCGGGCGGCCGTCGCCGCCACGGCGAGGGCGCACACCAGGTAGGCGGTGGCGGAGTTCAACTCCCGTGACCCGATGATGGGTTGGGGGAGGTGGCGAGGCCGGGGACGACGTCCAACCGGGGGCGCTCGGCGGGGCCGCGCGCCAGGGAGGCGATCAGCTCCGCCTCCTGCTCCTCCCGTTCGCTGTACCCGTGCCGCCCGAGCACCCGCCGGACCAGCTCCTCGGACAGGTGCGGCAGCAGGCCGCTCGGGACGGTGGCGGCCGAGGCCTTGGGCGGGGCGACGCGCCCCCGGTGGCGGCAGAGCAGGTGCGCCAACTCGTGCAGCACGATGTGCTGTTGGTGCAGCGCGGTGGTGTCCAGCGGATAGCCGACGTACTCGGCGCGCTCGGTGCTCACCAGCACCCCGCAGGGCCCGCAGGAGCGGGAGGGCAGGGGCAGCAGCTCGATCGGGCGGCCGAGGCGCGCGCCCAGGTCGGCGACCAGCCGCTCCGCGTCGAAGGGCCCGGGCAGGCGCAGTTCCTCCGCGACGCCGCGGCAGCGCCGCCACAGCTCCCGCTGCTCCCGCCGTTCCCAGCGCTCGCGGCGCCGCCCGTCCGTCATCGCCGGTCAGCCGCCCCGCCGCGCGTCCGCCTCGCGCCGCGCGATCGCCTCGATCATGTCGCTGATCGTCCCGAGGCCCTCCGGCGAGAGCGTCACCGCCCGCAGCGCGACCTCCCGGACGCCGGTGTCGCGCAGGGCCTCCAGCACCGCCAGCTCCTCCGCGATGCGGCTGCTCTGCTCGTCGTCGAAGAAGTACGCGGGCGGGACCTGGAAGAACCGTGCCAGTGCTTCGAGGTGACGCTTCGTCGGGTTGTCGCGCCGCCCGGTGCGCAGCTGCCACATGTACGTGGTGGAGAAGCGCTCCCCGGCCGCCTCCCGGCAGGAACGGGCGACCTCCTCGTTGCTGTACGGGGCGCCGCTGGGGCGGCGGACGGTCCGGAAGAGCTGCTCGATGCGCTCGGCGAGCGTCGGCGCGCCGGGGCCATCCGTCACCGTGCTCCCCTTCCTCAGCGACCGACCGGACACCCATCGTAGTGACCCGATCCCCGTCGCTGCCACCGCAGTTGGGCCAAAACCCGGGCGGGGGGGCGGGCGGGGGGGGGGGCCGCGCCCCCCGGCCCCCCCCCCCCCGCGGGGGGGGCCCGGGGGGGGGGGGGTGGCGCCGGGGCCCCTGAGGGGGGGGGGGGGGGTGGTTGTG
>NZ_JBIWOW010000033.1:0-79573 GCF_044767945.1 Kitasatospora sp. NPDC101183
CGGGGGGGGGGGGGGGGGGTGGGGGGGGGGGGGGGGGGGGGGCGGGGGGGCGGCGCCCCCCCCCCCCGGCCGAGGTGGGCGTGAGGCCCGGGGTGAGGCTGTTGTGCGCAGGGAGTTGGCGAGACCGACTTCCTGTGCATCTGCTGCTCCGGTTGCCTCGCTGCCTTGGGCGGCCTGTGCCGGCGATGTAGGCGGGAGATCGACCACTTCGAGCTCGCGCGTGCTGCTCCCAGGGTGGCCTGCGTAGGAAGTCGGGCCCGCCGACTTCCTGCGCACGCGTCCTATCCGGCGGCGGTGTGAACGGCTGTGGTGATGAGGGTGGCTGCGGTGAGGCGGGTCAGGTAGGGGCGGAGGGTGGGGGTGGTGCGGGTGAGGAGGGGGGTCCACAGGAGGAGCCAGACGGTGAGGAGGAGGGCCTGGGCGGTGGCGAGGGTGAGGAACTGGGGGAGCACAGGGGCCGTGGGGCTGAGGAACTGCGGGGCGAGGGTGAGGAAGATCGAGGCGGCCTTGGGGTTGAGGACGTTGCCGAGCAGTGCCTGTCGGTAGGTGGAGCGGTCCGTGCGGGGGGTGGCGGGCCGGGGGAGGGCGCGGGTCCGCCAGGTGCGGATGCCGAGGGCGAGGAGGTACAGGGCGCCGGCGAGCCGGATCGCCGTGAAGGCCTCGCTGGAGCGCATGACGAGTGCGGAGAGCCCGAGCCCCGCCAGTGCCGCGTGGACGTACAGCCCGGTCGCGGTGCCGAGGATGACAGGAGCGGCCGCGCGGCGCCCGTCGGTGCTCACCCGGTGGGTGAGGAGGGCGAGGCTGGTGCCCGGGGTGGCGATGAGCGGGGCGACGGCCAGCAGGTAGGCGAGGACGGAGAGCGGCCTCACGGCAGGACGACGCGGAAGTGCGTGGTCAGTCGCTGCTCGGAGTCGAGGACGTGGAACGCGAGCCCCGGGGGCTGGTCGCGGTCGGCGGGCTGGTCGCCCTCCCAGGGGAGGCGCAGGGTCCAGGTGATCGCGGGGCCGATGAGGAGGGGCAGGCCGGCGAAGGTGGTGGCGGCCGGGGTGTGGGCGTGGCCGGTGAGGACGGCGGCGACTCCGGGATGGCGGGCCAGGAGGGCGGCGAGGGTGGCGCCGTTCTGGAGCGTGTAGCCGTCGGGCAGGGGGTGGTGGAGGGTGACGGGCGGGTGGTGGAAGGCGATCAACGCTGGGGTGCTGGGCGGGAGTTGGGTGAGGGTGGTGTCGATCCAGCCGAGGGTGGTGTCGTCCAGGAGGCCGATGTCCTCGCCCGGGATGCTGGAGTCGCACATCAGGATCGCGGTGTCGTTGACGAGGTGCAGCCGGTTGATGGGCTCGCCCGAGGCCGGTTCGCCGAGGAGGCCGGCGCGCAGGGGCGCGCGGGCGTCGTGGTTGCCCGGGCAGGTGAGGACGGGGAAGGGCGCGTCGAGGAGGCGGGCGGCCTCCTCGTACTCGGTGAGCGCGCCGTGGTCGGCGATGTCGCCGGTGACGAGGAGCGCGTCGACGGGGGTCGGCAGGGCGCGGAGGTGGTCCATGACGCGGGCGGTGCGTTCGCTGGCGCGGTCGGTGCCGTCGAGGTGGAGGTCGCTGATCTGGGCGAGGAGGAGGGGCATGGGGGGCCTTTCCGTCTTCATGCCTAACGGCAAATGCCGTAGAAACCGTTAGGACGATAGACTGCCCCCGGCACGATGATCAAGAGCCCTGGGAGGCGGAAGGACCGTGGAGACGAACCGGCACCTGGCCCTGGAGCTGGCGAGCACCATCCGGCACGACGGCAACGGCGGCGTTGCGGACGACCTCGCGACGGCCGAGGGCCTGGCCTCCTGGGTGGCGAGCCTGGACGAGCCGCCGGTGGGCGAGGCGGTGCGGGGTGATGCGGTGCGTGGCGAGGTGGTGCGGGGCGAGGTGCTCGCCGTACGGGCGGCGCTACGGGCGCTGCTGGCGCGGGCCGTCAGCCCGGCGCCGCCGAGCCGGGCCGATGCGGACCGGCTGCCGCCGGTGGACGAGGCGGTGGCGCGGCTGAACGCGGCGGCGGCCGGGTGCCCGGTGGTGCCGCAGTTGGAGTGGGCGGAGGGCGGCGAGCCGGTCGCACGGCTGCGCCCGGTGGGGGCGGACGGCCTGGCGGCGGCGCTGGCCCGGGCGGCGATCGCGTTCCTGAGCGGACCGGACGTGGCGCGGCTGCGGGCGTGTACGGCGCCCCGGTGCGTGCGGTACTTCCTCAAGGAGCACGGGCGGCAGGAGTTCTGCAAGGCCTCGTGCAGCAACCGCGCCCGCGCGGCGCGGCACTACCAGCGCCACCACGCGGCGCCCGCCGAGGGCTGATCGGGCTGCTGATCGGGCTCTGGAACGATGGGCTCGTGCATGCTGACGGTCAGGTGGGAGACGGGGTCTCCGTAGAGCTCGCGGAGCTGCTCCGGGAGGCGGCAGGCGATCGCCCGGTGGTGGTCGCGGGCTCGGTGTGTGCCGGGTGCGGCGGGCGGCGGTTCTGGGTGCTCGTCGACGACGAGCAGGGGGCGGCCGGGCGGGAGTGCTGCGGCTGCGGCAACCGGGCGTTCATCGCGGACAGCGAGGAGTTCTGGGAGGAAGCGGAGCCGGGAACCGCCTGCTGCCCGTGCGGGGGCGAGGAGTTCGAGGTGGCGGTGGGATTCACGATCGGCGGCGACGGGACGGTCCGGTGGGTGACCGTCGGCCTGCGGTGCCGGGAGGACGGAGAGGTCGGGGTGTACACCGACTGGAAGATCGACTACGCCCCCACGGACCACCTGCTGGGCATGGCCTGAGCGCGATTGCGCTGGTGTGGGGGCGGCGGGTGGGGGAGGGTGGGGGGCATGGTTTCGGTGGTGCAGAACGTGGCGGTGGATTGTGCGGATGCCTACGGGTTGGCGAGGTTCTGGAGTGAGGTGACCGGGGGGTCGTTGGGGGTGGAGGACCGGCCCGGGGATCACGAGGTGGAGGTGATCCTGGGGGAGGGGCTGCGGTTGTACTTCAGTGAGGTGCCGGAGCCGAAGACGAGCAAGAACCGGTTGCACCTGTGCCTGCGGCCCGAGGGGTCGCGGGAGGTGGAGGTGGAGCGGCTGCTCGGCATCGGGGCGACGATGGTCGCGGATCGGCGGAATCCGGACGGTACGGGGTGGGCCGTGCTCGCCGATCCGGAGGGGAACGAGTTCTGTGTGTTGCGGAGTAGGTAGGTAGGGGTCAGGCGACGCAGAACTCGTTGCCTTCGGGGTCGGCCATCACGACGTGGTGGCCCTCGAACTCCTGGAGGACGGTGGCGCCCGCCGACACCAGGCGGGCGGCCTCCGTCTCGATCCTCGCCCACCGTTCGTCCGGGGTGCCGTGGCGCGGCACCCGGATGTCGAGGTGGAGCCGGTTCTTCGCCCGCTTCGGCTCGGGGACCTTGAGGATGGAGAGGCGGGGACCGACTCCGTCGGGGTCGCAGAGCCAGGCCCCGTCGTCCACGGATTCGCCTTCCGGCAGGTCGAACTGGGCGAGCCACTCCTCCCGGGTCGTGAAAGGGGCCGGCGGGGGCTCGTCGATGTAGCCCAGCGCCGTCTTCCAGAACTCGGCGAGGAGTCGCACGTTCGCGCAGTCGAGGGTCAGGTCGATTCTGGCTGCCATGCCAGAACCGTACTGCTCAGCTGGTGAGGTGGCGGATGAGGAAGCGGGAGGAGGCGGCGGCCTCCTCGTAGCGGGGGAACTCCATGTGGCGGCCGGAGTTGGCGTGGAGGCTCTTCTCCTGGGACGCGAAGGCGGCGAACAGGCTCAGCGAGGCCTCACGGGGGATCAGCTCGTCGTCCCACTGCATCGCATACTGCACCGGGACGGTGATCCGGTGCGCGTGCTCCGCCAGTGCGTCCGGCCAGTGGAGGCCGAACACGGCGGCGGTGATGCGGGGTTCGGAGGCGACGAAGGGTATGCCGATCGCCGTGCCGAGGGTGATGCCGGAGAAGCCGACCGGCCCGCCCGTACCGATCTCCGGCAGTTGCTGGAGGGCGTCGAGCAGCGCCCGGTACTCGGGCGCGGCGATCTCGGCCAGGTACGCGTTGTAGCGGATGACGATCGTGTCGATCGGCTCGCCGGCCTGGCGGGCACGGTGCAGCTCGGCAATCTCCGCCTCGTCGTGGGCCGAGCGGGGCCGGTCGCCGTGGCCCGGCGCGTCGAGCGCCGCCACGTGGAACCCGTGCTCCAGGAGGAGTTGGGCGCGGCCGACCATGGACCGGTGCTTCTTGTCGCGGCCGCCGCCGTGAGCGAGGAGCACCAGGGGCGCGGGCTCGCTGACGCCCGCCGGGGACCAGAGGACGCCCGGGACGCCGTCGACAGTGAACTCGCGCTCGCGGACGC
Source organism: Kitasatospora sp. NPDC101183 (assembly GCF_044767945.1). NCBI lineage: Bacteria > Bacillati > Actinomycetota > Actinomycetes > Kitasatosporales > Streptomycetaceae > Kitasatospora > Kitasatospora sp. NPDC101183. The sequence continues at coordinate 4,341 of NZ_JBIWOW010000033.1, forward strand.
CCTGCGCGGTGGAGTCGGTGCTGATGAGGAGAGGGGCAGAAGAAGACATAGGAGTGGCCTTTCGGGAATGCCTGCGGTGGAGGCGCTCCCGGCGATGCCTACGCGTCTATCGCCCGGCCGTGAGGGAAAGGGGGAGCACCCATGCGTCTATCGCGTTCACGGGTCTCACCTCCTAGGTCTGCGTCTCACGGACACCCGGAAAGCTAGCAGCCGACCCGGAGTTCCGCCATTCATTTTCCGGGGGCGGGGGAGGGGCCGTCGAGCGGGTGGCGTTGAGGCGGCATTGGGTGAGGGCGTAGGTGAGGCGGGGGTCGGGGGAGGGCTGGGCGAGGAGGAGTTCGCCGGCGGTGACGAGGGTGGTCCAGTAGCGCTTGGGGTCGGGGGTGGTGGGGTGGGTGGTGGTGAGGGAGAGGTAGGCGGTGGTGAGGTTGCCGGTGGTGATCCAGCGGGTGAGGGCGTGGTGGTGGCCGGCGCGGATGGCGTTGTGGGTGGTGATGGCGGTGGTGAGGAGGTCGGCGATGGCCTGTTCGCGGTCGTCGAGCTGTTTGGGGATGTCGAACACACCGAGGGCTTCGAGGAGTTCGCCGGTGTCGTTCTCGGTGTTGGGCCTCGGGTTGGCGAGGAGGGCGTAGTAGCAGTCGTCGAGGCGGTGGTTGGCCTCGGTGGCGGGGATGGTGAGGGCGGCGCAGACGGCTCGGGCGGCGCGGAGGGGGTCGTGGGTGCGGCGGGCGAGGTTGGCGTAGGTCTCGGCGGGGGTGGCGCCGGTGTGGAGGAGGTGGCGGGCGGTGAGGGCGAGTCGCATGGGGGGTTCTTTCACTGGGTGGGGGCGATGAGGGCCCAGACGTACTTGCCGATGCCGCCGGTGCGGGGGGAGTGGCCCCAGCGGTGGGCGAGTTCGTTGACGAGGTGGAGGCCTCGTCCGTGTTCGCTGGTGGGGGTGGGTGGTTGGAGGGTGGGGTGGCCGGTGCCGGCGTCGTGGACTTCGATGCGCAGGAGGTCGTGGGTGACGGAGATGCGGATCTCGATGTGGCGGTCGTCGGGGGCGTCGGAGTGCTGGACGGCGTTGGCGAAGAGTTCGCCGAGGAGGAGTTCGGCGGTGTCGAAGTAGAGGGCTCCGGTGGGGAGGCCGGAGAGGTACGCGCGGAGCAAGTGCCGTGCGTGGGGCGTGGATTCGACGTCGGAGGAGAGGCGGGCGGCGAACGTGCGGGGGCGGCAGCAGGTTGCGAGCATGGCGAAGCACCTCTGGGGGCGGAAAGGGGGCGTACGAAGGGGAGCGTGATCACGCTGTGCACGCGAAAGATCGCGTTCCGGTATCAATCATCGGGTGGCGGAGTTACGTTGATGACCGAAAACCGGTACCTGGCACGCAGTGGTACGACAGGGGGTAGACCGTGGGACATCGGCGCTTCAGGGGTGAACTGGCGGCCAGCTCGGCGCAACTGTTCGGTGATGAGCTGCGGTTCTACCGAAAGAGGGCGGGTCTCAGCCAGGAGGAGCTGGGCAGGAAGCTGCACTGCAGCCGGGTCAACATCACCCGGTACGAGAGCGGTCAGCGGCGCATGCCCGAGGACCTCGTGCGGAAGGCCGACGAACTGCTTGATGCGGATGGATCGCTCGTCCGGATCTGGGCGCAGGTGGACTGGAGCGTGCAGTTCGAGCACCCCGATTGGTTTCAGGAGTACGTGGATCACGAGTCCATCGCCATTGGGCTGCGGGTGTACCAGGCTGGCCTGATGTATGGCCCGCTGCAGTGCCCGCAGTACATGCAGGCACTGTTCGAGATGGGCGATGCGGCAGGTAAGCCCAAGGAGATCGCGGAGTTGACCAGCGCCCGGTTCGCTCGACAGCGCCGCATGCTTGCCCCGGACGGGCCACTGTTGATCGTCCTCCTAGACGAGAGTGCTATCCGTACTGTTGTGGGTGGGCCGGGAGTGATGCGGGCGCAGATGGAGTTCCTTCTGCGGGCGGCCAGGCACCCGAACATCGTCATCCACGTGGTGCCGTTTGTGAGTCGGCGGACTCTCATTCACTTGGATATGGTGCTGCTGGAGCTGCCGGAGGGACAGCGCTTGGTCTACTCGGAGAGCCTGGACCGAGGGCATCTGAGCGATGCTTCTGAGGCAGTGATCAAGCATCAGCGTCGCTACGATCAGCTCCGCGCCGGATGCCTGTCAGAGGTTGACTCGCTTCGGTTGATCGCCGAGGCAATGGAGGGTTACAAGAATGATGAGCAACGAGCTCGCCGCGAACGTCTGGCGGAAGAGCAGCTACAGCGGCGACAACGGCGGCAACTGCATCGAGGTAGCCCCCGGATTCCCCAACCTCGTCCCCGTACGTGACTCCAAGGACCCGCAGGGGCCGGTGCTCGTTTTCCCCGCTGCCGCGTGGGAAGCCTTCGTCGTGGCCGTCCGGGAGGGCGAGCTTTCGGCCTAGGAATCCTGGGAGTCAGGCATGTTGACGTGGCGGAAGAGCAGCTACAGCGGCGACGATGGTGGGAACTGCGTCGAGGTGGCGCTCGACTGGCGGAAGAGCAGCCACAGCGGCGACAACGGCGGTGCCTGTGTCGAGGTGGCCTCTGGCCTTGCCGACACGGTTCCGGTGCGTGACTCCAAGGACCCGCAGGGGCCGGTGCTCTCCTTCCCGGCCTCTGCCTGGTCCTCGTTCATCGCCGCCATCCGTGACGACCAGAGGTTCTCGTGAACATACCCGTCCCCGCCGAACTGCCCGAACCCCCTTACTACGCCGTCATCTTCACCGCCGTCCGCACCCCCGGTGACAACGGCTACGCCGACACCAACGAGCGCATGTCGAAGCTCGCCGCCGAGCAGCCCGGCTACCTCGGCATCGACTCCGCACGCGGCTCCGACGGCCTCGGCCTCGCTGTCTCCTACTGGAAGGACGAGGCCTCCATCGCCGCCTGGCGCGAGAACCTCGAACACGCCCTCGCCCGCACCGCCGGCCGCGAGCACTGGTACTCCTCCTACTCCCTCCACGTCGCCAAGGTCGAGCGCTCCTACGGCTTCACCCGCCCCGCCGACGCCTGAGCCTCCCGCCCCCGAATTTCCCCGGCCGGGGAAATTCGGGGGCGCGTCCGTGGGCGGCGTGGGAGGCTCGGGGCATGATCTCTCTTCTCCTCAGGAGCGATGCCGCGTAGGTCGCCCGGCGCGATGCGCGCCCGCACCCGGCACCGGGGCCCACGGCCCCGCCCGTACAGCCAGATCCACGGCCTGGGGCTCAGCGCCCAGGCCGCCGTCCACCGCCTCGAAGCCCGGCGATTCGGGCCCGGGTACCTGAGCGAGGCGCTCGGCCAGTACGAGGAATTCCTGCGCCGGCCCGGCCGAGTGCTCTACGTCCCCCTCAGCGACTGCCCCTGCCACGACGTGCTCGGCGCGCGGGACGACATTCAGGCGATGCTCTCCGCCCTCCCGCCGCGTGCCCGACGGGAGTTGGGGCGGATCGTCGCCAGGCTCGACGCGGAGTTCGAGCGGCGCACGCTGCCCGACCCACACGCCTACCGTCGGCGGGCGTACAGCCGGTTCGACTGGTGGTACCAGCGGTTGATCGGACCCTGACGGCCGGTACCCCCGTGGCTTCCGGTCGTTGCTCAGGTCGAAGTGGTCTGACCTTCGCTCGCGTGACGCGCGAGGTTCCTGATCAGGGAGCCGACGAGGCGGGCCCGGTGACGCTGTATCCCCGAGGAGCGGAGACCCGCATGAAGGTGTACAAGGACGTTTTCAACGGTGACGAGCTGCTGTCGGACTCGTTCCCGATCAAGGAGGACGGCATCTGCTACGTCGTCGAGGGCAAGTACGTCACGCGCGAGACGGTCGGGACGGTCGACATCGGTGGGGCTTCCAGCGCCGAGGACGACGTGGAGGACGCCGAAGAATCGCCCACCATCACGGTCCTCAACATCGTCGACGCGCACCGCCTGGTGGAGACGTCGTACGACAAGAAGAGCTACACGGGCCACATCAAGGCGTACTTGAAGAGGCTGACGGACAAGCTGGCTGCGGACGGGCAGTCCGCAGATCAGCGGTCCGCGTGGCAGCAGCAGGCACAGGAATGGGTCAAGGCCGTACTCGCCGACTTCGACAGCTACCGGTTCTTCACCGGTGAGCAGATGGACCCCGAGGCCATGGTCGTTCTCCTGAAGCTCGGGGAGGACGGCAAGACCCCGTTCCTGTACTTCATCCGCGACGGTCTCAGGGTCGAGACCTACTGATCGCCACCCGAGGTCACTCCGGGAGCGAGGACGCGTCCCCGATGGCGGCGAGCAACTCGAACGGCAGCTCCCTGTCCCCCTGGCCGACGGTCAGCCCGATCCACCGGTCGGAGGACGGGAGTTGCCACAGCTGCATGGTGACGGCGTTGTTGCAGAGGAAGGCGAGCGGCTCGGGGGCCCATACCTCCTGGTCCGGGTCGTCGAGGCCGAGGTACGGCCACAGGTCGACCGTCCGGGGAGCGCCCCAGCGGGCAGTCAGTACAGCGGCGATCGCTTCGAGGTCGGCCGCCAGCTCCGCCTCGGCGGCCTCCCAGACCCCCGGTTCGATGTCGTCCCAGAAGTCCCTGCTCTGCCGGAGCACGGCCACGTGGTGCCCGGGCCCCGCCCAGCCGTCGCCCACCTCCGACCGGCCGTCCTTCTCCGGGAAGGGGAGGATGCTCAGCGCGTCGATGACCGCCACCCGGGCTTCGGTCGAGGGGCTCTCCACAGCCGAAGACTAGCCGGGAAATCGATCTCACGGGCGACGGCCGTTGCGTAGAGTGCCGTGCGGGTCCCTGCTGATCTTCCGAGTCCCCAGGAGTCGCTCATGTACGCATCCGAGACCGCCTGGCGCGAGGTCGACGCCTACTTCGTCGAGACGCTCGTCGACGAGGACAAGGCGCTGATCGCCGCCCGCGAATCCGGGCAGCGCACCACGATGCCGCAGGCGGAGGTCGCGCCGAACCAGGGCAAGCTGCTGGCGCTGCTGTGCCAGATGGCGGGTGCGCGGCGGGTGCTGGAGTTCGGGACGCTGGCCGGGTACAGCACGGTGTGGCTCGCGCGGGCGGTGGGGGGCGGCGGGTTCGTCACTACGCTCGAACTGGAGGAGCACAACGCCGGGATCGCGCGCACGAACCTGCGGGAGGCGGGCGTGGCCGAGCGGGTCGAGGTGCTCGTCGGGCCGGCGGGGGAGTCGGCGCAGCGGCTGATCGAGGAGGGCGCGGAGCCGTACGACTTCGTGTTCATCGACGCGGACAAGCCGAGCAACCCCGCCTACCTGAAGGCCTCGCTGGAGCTGACGCGCCCCGGGAGCGTCATCGTCATCGACAACGTCGTCCGCAACGGCGCCGTCACCGACCCCGCGAGCGAGGACGAGCGGGTGCAGGGCGTGCGGGCCGTCCTCGCGGACATCGCGGCGGACGCGCGGCTGGACGCGACCTCGCTCCAGACGGTGGGCTCCAAGGGCTGGGACGGGTTCACGATCGTCCGCCGGGCCCGGTGACGGGGCCCGGGCCGGGCGGCGTGCTGTGACCGCATGGGTTCGCCGGGTTGGCGGTGACGGTGGCAGAGCCGGTCAGGGTCCGCAGGCTCACGGACCAAGAAGGCCGGCAGATCTGCGCGGTCACAGCGCCGGCTCAGTCGGACCGTGGTGGTGACGCAGAACCCTGCTCGGCCCTGGCGACTCGTTCCTCAAGGGCCCGGATGCGGTCGTAGAGATCGACCAGAGTCACGCCGTCGGCAACCACGCCGGGGCGCTGCCAGTGCCTGCGCACAAATTCCTCTCGGCTCTCCTGCTCCGACTGCTGGAATCCGGTCGGAGCCGAGCCGTGTGGTGACGTCGCCGCCTGCATGGACTCGATTCGCCCGAGCGAGGCGTTCATCAGCTTCCGAAAAGCCACCAGAGTAAGCACGATGACCACGAGAGCGGCGACAGGTATCAGCCAGAACCAGCCAGCCGACATGAGAACCCCCCGAGTCCGTTGCACTGTGTCGAATCGACCCTATCGGTCCTCGGCCACGTTCGGAGTCAGTCCTTCCGGTGGTGGTGCCGAAGCTTCTCTGCGGTTTCTTGAGCCCGTGCCGCTTGTGTCGACGCAAACCGGCGAACGTTCGCGGCCACCGCACTAGTTGCTGCCCTTCGAGTTGACGGTCAGGTAGTACGTGGCGCCGTTCGAGAAGCCGGTGTTCGCGTCGATCTTCGCCTGCCGGATGAGGGCCTGGATGTCGTCCTGGCCGAGGCGGGACCCGTCGGCGGCGTCGGTGATCGCCTGTTGGACGCCCCTGGCCAGGTGGTCCTGCGCGTCGTTGAACAGCACCTTGCCGTCCTGGACGCCCACCTGGGTGGTGTCGACCTTGTGGGACTCCACCAGCATGTCGAAGAGCTTGTCCGCCGGAGCGGTCAGCTTGTCGCCGTGCGGGACCAGTTGGAGCGCCTTGTCGAAGCCCTGCTTGGCGTACCCGCTGTTCCGGTCGAGCGCGTCGTTGTACGCCTGGTCGGAGGCGAGGTGCTGGTCGTGCACGCTGACGACCCTGGATGCGCTGAGGATGCCGTTCACCTCCCCGCCGCTGTGGGCAGCGTCGTTGACGCCGGCGGCGAGGGGGAAGCCGACGTGGTCGGCCCCGGCGACGTAACTGCGGATGACGGCGGCGGTCTGGCCCTGGTTGGCGTTGGCGACGACGGCGTACGCATCCGGGTCGCGGCCCAGCGCCTCCAGCAGGCTCTTGGTGGCCGAGTCGTTGAAGGCGACGGGGTAGCCGCTGTTCGGGAGTGCGCTGTCGGCCACCATCACACGCTGCACGTCGGCGATGTAGTCGGCGTTCATCCGTGCCAGGCTCGGCCGGAGCGCGGCGAGGTTGCCGTTCTTCGCCAGGACGTCGTCGAGGGCGCCGTCCGGGGCGCCGTCGCCGCCGTGGGTGCCGAAGACGTCGATCACCCGCTTCATCAGCTCGGCCTCGCTCCGGTCGTGGCCGGGGAGGGCGAGGTGCTGCGGATCGTGCCCGGTGGCGGCTTCCAGGGCGCTGCCGAAGGCGAGGACGCCGCGGTTCTTCGCGTTGTCCGGGTCGGTGGCGATGTCCTGCCAGTCCTTCTCGCGGGCGTAGTAGTGGAGGTGGTCGGCCGGCTTGTGCTTGGCGTTCGGGTCGGCGTTGACCGTGCCGTCGGTGTTGTAGGCGGTCGGCGGATCGGTGAAGAACGCGTTGGCCGCGGCCGGGCTGTGGGCGAGGGCGGTGAGCACGTCCGTGGTCGGCTGGTCGGTGAGCGGGATGGAGCCCGGGGCCATCTCGCCGTCCAGCAGCGGCCACTGGCCGTGGAGGCCGGCGTCGATCTGGGTGAGGTGCTCGGCGACGGGGAGGAGGAAGTGTGGGTCGTAGTCGCCGCTGGCGAGGAGGGGCGCGAGCAGTTGGTAGCCCATGAGCTGGGGGTTCGGCGGCTGGTACGGGCTCACCCGCCGGGTGCCCTCCGCGCGGAAGGCCGCCGCCCAGTCGTCGGACAGGTGGGGCTGGTTGCTCTGGCGGGTGGCCGTGGCGAGGGTGAGGCCCAGCTCGTTGCGGAGCTCGTTGTACGCCGCCCAGCGCGGGTCCTTCGGGCCGGGGCGCTTCTTCGGGTCGGCGAACATGCCGAACAGGGAGGAGGTCAGGCCGTCCGGGCCGAGGTCCTGGTAGAAGCGGGTGGCGAAGGCCGGGTTGTCGCGGTCGGTGGCCAACAGGCGTGTCAGTTCGGCGAGTTCGGTGTCGCTGATGTCCCCGCCCTTGCGCAGGAGCGCGGCGGCGCGGTCGGCGTCCGCGAAGGCGGGGACGTCGTTGAAGGTGTGGGTCGCATCGGTCTTCGCGTCGGTGGCGAGCAGGGCGGCCAGCCGTTCGTCGGCGGCGGTGGCCTCGGCCACGGCGGCGTCGATGGCCTTCCGGGCCGTGTCGGCCTTCGGCTGCCACTCCTGGAGGTAGGCGCTGTAGCCGTCCACGTCGTGGCGGGTGTTCGCGTCGGCGCGGGGCCAGGTGACGGCGCCGGTGTCGGTGACGGTGAGGCCGGCGGTGCGGGCGGCGGCGACGGCCGTCTCCAACTTTCCTCTGGCGGTGTGGAATTCGGTGGAGGCGTCCTTGAACACCTGGGCGAAGGCGTCGGCCTCGGTGGCGGCGGCCGTCAACTGCTGGTTGGTGACGGCGATCTTCGGGCGGGCGAGGTCGGCGGTGGCGCCGGACCAGGCGTCGGCGCCGGACTTGGAGAGGACCTGCTGCTTCCAGTCCTCGTCCATCGACCGGAGCTTGCGGGCGACGGTGGTCCAGGCGGTGGAGGCGGTGTCGAGGGTGGTGAGATCGGCGGTGCTGAGCGCGTGGAAGTCGACCATGTGCGTTGTTCCCCCCGGGCGATCGTCCGATGGTTCGGATGGTTCAGAAGGTCATGTGCTTGCGCATGGCGTCGTCGTGGCGCTGGTAGTTGACCGCCGTGGCGCGCAGGGACTGGGCCGTCCCGCCGATGCTCCTCGCCAGCTCGTCGACGCACTGGTCCCAGTTGGCGGCGGCCGTGGTCGCCGCCTTGCCGGTGGCCCAGTCGGCGAGGGCGGTGGCGACCTTGCGGGTGGCCTCGTCGGCGGAGTGGCCGTCGGCGGTGAGGCGGTCGTGGATCTGGTCGGCGTTGCCGGCGGCCGTGGTGAGGGCGGCGGTGTCGGCGGAGAAGCCGGTGCCCGCGCTGCTGCGGGCGGAGTTGAGCTCGGTGCGGGCCGTCTCCTGGGCGCGGGCCCCCGCGGTGAGGTTGCCGTCCGCGTCGTAGGCCCAGGGGTTCATCATCCGGTCGAACGCGGTCGCGCGGTCGCTCATGTGCCGTCGTCCCCTCGAAATCGCTGCCTCGGGCGCCGGGCGGTGGGGCGGCAGCGTCCTGCCGGATGGGTGGTGCGCCCGGTGCGTACTTGTGGGGCGCTGCGGGGGTGGTCGGCGGTTCCTGGTGATGCGGACACGAATTTGCGGCCGGGGGCGAGCGGGCGGGCTGCCCCGGCCACTTTCCGGTGGTCGGAACCACCCCTGAGCATGGTCTATGCTTAACCCATCACCCAGATGCGCGGGTGGCGGAATAGGCAGACGCGCTGGATTCAGGTTCCAGTGCCCGAAAGGGCGTGGGGGTTCAACTCCCCCCTCGCGCACAAAGATCAAGGGCCCCTCACATCACTGTGAGGGGCCCTTGGCGTTGGGCCGTCTGCGGGGGGACCGGCCCCGCCCTCAGGCGGAGGGCGGGGCGCCCAGGGCGCGGAGGCCGGTGCGGGTGCCGCGGTAGACGGCGGAGTCGGTGGCGGCGAGGAAGACGCGGGTGTACTGGGAGTCCACCCGGAGGCGTTCCGGTTCGTCGTGCCAGAGGGGGCGGCCGGTGGCGAGGTCGTAGGCGAAGAGGCGGTCGTCGTTGGTGCCGACGTAGACCGCGCCGTCCGCGGTGGTCATCGAACTCTGGCCGCGGCCCAGGCCGTTGGGGACGGTGATCGTCCAGCGGGTGTCCCCGGTGGGTGCGTCCATGGCCATCAGGTGGGTGCCGCTGAGGAGGCAGAGCACCCCGCCCGAGGCGGACAGCGGGCCCGCGACGGGGAGCCGGCCGCGCTGCCAGACCGTGCGGCCGGTGGCCGCGTCCAGGGCGGTGACCGCCGCGGAGCCGGGCACCGGGCCGTTGTGGAGGAGGTGGACGAGGCCCTGGTGGACCACGGCGGGGCTGTCGACCGGGCCCACGGCGCCCTGGGCCCAGCGGCGCGCGCCGCTTCGCGCGTCGAGGGCGAGGAGTCCGCCGTCGCGGCCGGCGGTGTAGACCGTGCCCTCGTCGAGGGTGAGGATGCCCGGTTCGCCCGTCCAGCGCAGGGCGCCGGTCGACGCCTCGTAGCAGTGCAGCGCGTTGCCGTGGGTGGCGAGGACGCTGCCGTCGCCGACGACGGGGCCCTGAGTCTCCGGGGCCTCGGACCACTCGGAGAGGGGGACGTCCCAGCGGAGGTTCCCCGAGGCCGCGTCGAGGACCTGCACGCCGGCCGTGGTGACCACGCACACCACGCCGTCGCCCGCCGCGAGGTGCCAGCCGCCGGAGTTGGCCAGCTGCCAGCCGTCCAGCTGGTCCTTCGGCGGTGCCACCGCGACCGTACGGCTCCAGCGCACCGCGCCGGTGCCCGGGTCGAGGGAGCTCACGGCGCCGTCGTAGCCGGAGGCGAACAGCCCCCGCCGCGCGCCGTCCGTGGGCAGGGCGACGCGCCCGCCCAGCTCCGGGGAGTTCCACAGCCGGGGGCCGTGCGCGTCCTCGCGGCGCGCCCACCAGGTGGCCCCGCCCGTGAGGGCGAGGGCGCCCAGGCCGCCGAGGCCGCTCAGGAGGAGACGGCGGCGGTTCAGGTGGGGCGGGGCCTGGTGGCGGGTGCTGTCCGTGTTCACACGAGACATGACTACGGGTGGGGACGCTTGGTTCCCGAGCGCCAGGTGGGGCGGGGTCAGCCGCAGAAGGCGGCGTCCACGGCCGCCTCCACGCGTGCGGTGCCCGCCGCGTCGGGCGGGACCGTCGTCACCGCGACGTTCACGGCGCGGCCGTCCTCGGTGGCGCCGCCCCGGGTCTCGTAGCCCGGGATGTCGCCGCCGTGGCCCCAGTACACGCCGCCGCAGGACAGGAGGCGGCTGATGAGCCCGAGGCCGTACCCGGCGCCCGAGGTGCCGATGGGGACGGTGGTGCGCATCTGCGCGAGCTGGGCGGGCGGCAGGAGGCGGCCGGAGAGGAGAGCGGTGAAGAAGCGGTTGACGTCGGCGTTGGTGGAGACCATCGCGCCGGCCGCCCAGGCGGCGGCGGAGTCCATCTCCGTGACGTCGCGCAGGGCGCCGCCGGCCTCGTCCTTGCTGTAGCCGTGGGGGTGGGACTCGTGGACGGCCCTGTCCCCGCCGACGGGGAAGTAGGTGTGGCGCAGGCCGAGGCGCTGGACGATGCGGCGGTCGATCTCCTCGGAGACGGGGCGGCCGGTGACCTTCTGGACCAGCAGGCCGGCGAGCACGTAGTTGGTGCTGCTGTACCCGAAGCCCTGCCCGGGGGCGAAGTCCGCCTTGTGCCGGAAGGCGAGGTCGAGGAGGTCGCGGGGCTCGAAGTACGTGTTCCGGAGGGCGGAGTCGTCGATGTCGTTCACGTAGTCCGGCAGGCCGCTGGTGTGCTGGAGGAGTTGGCGGACGGTGATCCGGCGCCCGTCGATCCCCTCGCCCCGGACGAGGCCCGGCAGGTAGGTCTCGACGGAGGCGTCCAGGCCGATCCTCCCCTCGCCGACGAGCTGGAGGACGACCACCGCCGTGAAGGTCTTGGTGTTGCTGCCGATCCGGACCTGGCCGTCCCCCGGCACCTTCGCGCCGGTGGCCAGGTCCCCGACGCCCGCCGTGTAGGTGCGGGTGCGGCCGTCGCGCCCGGTGACGGCCGCCAGGGCGGCGGGCCGGTGGTCCTCGCGCACCAGGGCGTCCAGGTGCTGCTGGACGGAGGCGGGGCGGGGCGCGGCGAGCGCCGGGGTGGGGGCGAGGGCGGCGACCGTGAGGCAGACGGTGGCCGCGAGGCGGCGGCGGTGGTGCTCGCGCACGTTTCAACTCCGGTGGTGGTGCGGATGGTTGCGGATGGTTCGGCGGGTTTCGCCGGGCACGATCCTGGCGCCGGGGCGGGCGGCGGCACATCGCGGAAAGGAGGGGGAAAACGCTCCCCCGATCGGGGGAGGACCGCGCTGACCTGCGCGGACATACTGGCGGCATGATCAAGGGAATCCGGCCGCTGCTGCGTGGCTCGACGTACGCGGGTGTGCTGTTCGCTCTGTGCGGGGCGGTGGGGAGCCTGGTGGTGCAGCCGATCGCGCTCCTCCCGGCGGTGATGTGGCCCAGCGCCCCGGAATGGGCGCAGATCGGGCTCGTGCTGGTGCTGTGGGCGGTGCTGCTCGCCGCCGTCGGGCAGGCGCGGGTGACGCGGCGGATCGCCGTCGCCTCCGCGCGGCGCCTGCTGGGGGTGCCGCTGCCGGACCCGCTCCGGGCCGGCGCCGGCCGTGACGGGCGGTGGCGGACCTCGGGGTTTCTGGTCCTGCACACGGCCGTCGGGTGGGCGGTCGCCCTGGGCGGCGGGGTGCTGCTGATCCTCGGCCTGGCCCTGCCCCTCGGGGACCGGTTCGGCGGCCGGGGGCGGATCAGCCTGTTCGGGCGGGACGTGTGGGAACAGGGAGGGTGGCAGAACTGGGTGGCCGGGGCCTGCTGCCTGCTGCTGGGGGTCGGCGTGTGCGCGACGGCCACGAAGGTGCTGCGGTGGGCGGCGCCGGCGCTGCTGGGCCCCTCCCCGGCCGAGCGGCTCGCGCTGGCCGACGAGCGGGAGCGACGGCTGGCCGAACGCAACCGGCTCGCCCACGAGTTGCACGACTCGATCGGGCACACGCTGACCGCCGCCACCATCCAGGCGGCCGTCGCCGGGGAGGTCCTCGCCGCCGACCCGGCCGCCGCGCGGGCCGCCATGCGCAGCATCGAGGAGTCGACCCGGGCCGCGCTGGAGGACCTCGACCACGTGCTCGGGGTGCTGCGGGAGGAGGCCGCGGGGGCGGCCCCGGCCGCACCCGCCCGTACGCTGGCCGACCTGCCGGAACTGCTGGACCGGCTGCGGCACGCGGGCGCCTCCGTGGAGCCGCAGCTGTCCGGGGGGTGGGAGCAGGTGCCGGGGACGCTCTCGCGGGCGGCGTACCGGATCCTCCAGGAGGGGCTGACGAACGCCCTGCGGCACGGGGGCGGCGGGGCGATTCGGCTGCGGGTCGTGGCGGGGGCGGAGGCGCTGGAGCTGGAGGTGGTGAACGTTCTCGGCGGGGGAGGTGAGGTCGGCGGTTCCGGCGGGCGGGGTCGGGCGGGGGGCTTTCCGACCTCCGGGCACGGGCTGCCGGGCCTGTCCGAGCGGGTGCGGCTGCTGAACGGCGAGGTCGAGGCCGGGCCGGACGGGCCGCAGCACTGGCGGCTGTGCGTGCGGCTGCCCGTGCGGTCGGTGGCGGTGTGACCACCGGCGTGTCTCCTGTCACGTTGCTGATCGCGGACGACGACGCGGTGACCCGCAGCGGGCTGCGCACCCTGCTCGGCCTCCAGTCGGGCATCGCGGTGACGGGGGAGGCCGCCGACGGCGTCGAGGCGGTCGAACAGGCGCGGCTGCTGCGGCCGGACGTCGTGCTGATGGACGTACGGATGCCGCGCCTCAACGGGATCGAGGCCACCCGGCAGCTGCTGGCGGCGGTCGACGACCCGCCGAAGATCGTGGTCATCACCACCTTCGAGAACGACGGCTACGTGACCGCCGCGCTCAGCGCCGGCGCCAGCGGATTCGTCCTCAAGCGGCTCCCCGTCCCGCAGATCGCGGAGGCGGCGCGGGTGGTGGCGGCGGGCGAGGCGATCCTCTTCCCGGCGGCGCTGCGCCGGATGGTCGCCGCCCGCCCGCTGGACTCCGCCGAGGCCCTGCCGACGGCGGCGCTCACCGGGCGGGAGGAGGAGGTGCTGCGGCTGATGGCCACCGGGCGGTCCAATCCGGAGATCGCGCTGGCGCTCACGGTGAGCCAGGAGACGGTGAAGACGCACGTCGGCAACGTGCTGACCAAGCTCGGCGCGCAGAACCGGACGCACGCGGTGGTGATCGCGTACGAGTCGGGGCTGGTGGTGCCGGGGTCGGTAGGGTGACCGTTCCGAGGGATGGGGGATGCGTGGCGGGACTGGGGCTGGGGCGGTACGGGGCGGCGGTCGAGGGCGTCGAGCTCGGGCTCGGGCTGATCGGGATCGGGCGGCCGTGGCCCCGGCCGGACTCGGAGGTGTGCGATCCGGAGCAGGCATTCCTGCTGCTGGACCGGGCGCGGGAGTCGGGCGTCCGGTTCCTCGACACCGCCGCCGCGTACGGGCGCAGCGAGGCCGTGCTCGGGGAGTACCTGGCCGGGCTGCCCGCCGGGCGGCGGGACGCGCTGCTGGTCGCCACCAAGTGCGGGGAGGAGTGGCCGGTGCCGGAGGGCGCCGGGCCGCCCGACCACTCCGTCCGGGCGCTGGAGGGGAGTTACGGGCGGTCGCGGCGGCTGCTGGGGCGGATCGACCTGCTGCAGCTGCACAAGTGCACCGTCGAGGACCTGCGGGACGAGCGGCTGCTCGGCTGGTTCGAGGGGCTGCGCGCGGGCGGGGAGGTGGGGGCGGTCGGGGTCAGCGTGTCCTCGGAGGAGGCGCTGCGGGCGGCGCTGGAGGTCGAGGTCTTCGACACCGTGCAGTTCCCGGCGAACGCCTCGTCCGTCCGTCTCGCCGCCGTGTTCGGGGAGCGGGAGCGGTCGGCCCTGCCGCTGCTGAACCGGCCGATGGGGTCGGGGGCGTTGGCGGGGGCCTCGGCGTTCGACTTTCACGCCGGGGCGTTCCGGCGGGCGGTGGTGCTGAGCGGGACGGTGCGGGTCGCGCACCTGGAGGGGAACGTGGCGGCGCTCGGACTCGCCCTCGGCCGTGCCCTGGGGGGTGCGTCAGGCGCGGTGTCGTAGCAGGGGCACGAGGGTGAGGGCGGCGGCGAGGGCGCCGAGGGCCATCACCGTCGAGGGGGAGGCGCGGTCCAGGACGGCCCCGCCGGCCAGGGCGCCGAGGGAGATCGTCGCCTGGAACGAGGCGGTGAACAGCACGGAGGCCGCCTCCGGCGCGTCCGGGGCCGCCCCGGCGAACCAGGTCCGCGAGGCGACCGGCACCGCCCCGTACGCCGCGCCCCACAGGAGCAGCGGCGCGAGCGCGCCCGCCGTCGAGCCGCCCAGCAGCGGCAGCAGCGCGGTGGCGCCCGCCAGCAGGGCCGCCGCGAGGGCGAAGCCGAGGCGGGGGCGGCGGGCGACGAGCCCGCCGAGCAGGAACGTTCCGGCGATCCCGGCGGCCCCGTACAGGAGGAGCAGGACGGTGATCAGGCCCGGGCCCGCGTGGGTGACCTGCTCCAGGAACGGCGTCACGTAGGTGTAGGCGCCGAAGTGGGCCAGCACGATCAGGAAGGTGAGCAGGAGCGCGAAGCGGGCCCGGGGGCGGCGGGCGACGGCGGCGAGCAGGCGCAGACGCGTCGCCGCCCCGGTGGGCGGCAGCGGCGGGACGGACAGGATCAGCAGGGCCGTCACGGCGACGGACAGGGCGGCGAGGAGCGCGAACGCCGTTCGCCAGCCCGCGAGTTCGCCGATGAACGTCCCGGCGGGGACGCCCAGGACGGAGCCGAGCGGGACGGCCGAGAAGATCACCGAGGTCGCGCGGGCGGCCCGGGCGGGCGGGACGAGCCGTTCGGCCAGGCCCGCGCCGATCGACCAGAAGCCGCCGATGGTGACGCCCACCAGGACGCGCGAGAGCAGCACCAGGCCGTAGCCCGGAGCCACGGCGGCCAGGGCGTTCGCGGCCGCGAGCAGCAGCATGAACGCGGCCAGCATGCGGCGGCGGTCCACGCGGGCCGTCGCCGCCGTCACCAGCGGGGCCGCGAGGGCGGCGAGGAGGCCGGGCATGGTCATCATCAGGCCGGCGAGGCCGTCCGAGACGGTGAAGTCGGCGCCGATGGAGGTCAGCAGGCCGATCGGGAGGATCTCGGTCGTGACGATGGTGAAGATCCCCAGCATCACCGCCGTCACGCCGAGCCAGGCGGTCGGGGGGCGTTGTGCGGTCGGGGAGGGCATGGCGAGCATGAAGTGCCGTTCTGTGCACGGTGGTTCGGGACCGGTCCAGTGCAGCAGCGCGGTCGGGGGAGGGCTGGCGGGTTCGCGCCCTCACCGTTGCGTCCTCACCGTCTTCGTCCTCACCGTTGAGGGGTCATGGAGCGCAGGGCGGCGACCAGGCTCAGGCCGAACATCAGGACGCCGAGGGGGAGATGGACCGCCGGGACGTGCGCGATGCCCAGCACCACCTGGGCGGAGGCCAGCAGGAGGAAGCCGGTCGCGTGCCCGACCGGGCGCAGCGGGCCGCCGCCCGGCTTCCAGGCGAGCACGGCCGCGAGGAGGTACAGCATCGAGGCGGCGTACATCACCCGGGCGCCGGCGCTGTGCAGGGTCTCGCCGTAGGAGGTGCTGAGGAGCAGGCCGGCGGAGGTGGCCTGGAGGAAGATCGTGAAGGTCTGGAGGGCGATCGCGAGGCGGAGGAAGGAGGAGGCGCGGGAGGCCGTGGTGGGGGAGGCGACGGTGGTCATGATCCTCGTTCCGGTGAGTGTGAGTAGGGTCTTGCCGGTTCGACGACGCAGGGCTGCGAAAGGTAAGGCGGGGGCGATGGCGGACGTGGAGGAGGAGCGGGGGCGGCTGGTCAACATCGCGTACCGGCTGCTCGGGTCGCTGGTCGAGTCCGAGGACGCGGTGCAGGAGGCGTACGCGCGGTGGTACGCGCTGCCGGGGGCGCGGCGGGCGGAGATCGTCGCGCCGGGGGCCTGGCTGACGACGGTGACCGGGCGGATCTGCCTGGATGTGCTCGGCTCGGCGCGGGTGCGGCGGGAGCGGTACGTGGGGGCGTGGCTGCCGGAGCCGCTGCCCGGGCACGGGGAGTCCTGCTCGGACGTGGCGGAGCAGGTGGTGCTGGACGAGTCGGTGAGCATGGCGTTCCTCGTCGTGCTGGAGACGATGACGCCGGCGGAGCGGGTGGCGTTCGTGCTGCACGACGTGTTCCGGTACCCGTTCGCGGAGATCGCCGGGGTGCTCGGGCGGACCCCGGCGGCCTGCAAGCAACTGGCCTCCTCGGGGCGGCGGCGGGTGGCGGCCGCGCGGGGGCCGGAGACGGGGGACGCGGGCGATGCGGGTGACGCGGGGGACCGGGCGGAGGCCGTGCGGCGGGTGCGGACGGCGTGGGAGGGCGGGGACATCGCGGGGCTGGTGGCCGTCCTCGACCCGTCCGCCGTGATGACGGCGGACGGCGGGGGCATGGTCGGGGCCGCGCTGCGACCGATCGAGGGCGGGGCGCGGATCGCGCAGTACATGGTGGCGATCGCGGGGATGGCGCCCGGGCTGGAACTGGTGGAGCGGACGGTCAACGGGCTGCCGGGGCTGGTCGCGCTACGGGGCGGGGCGGTGGTGACGGTGGCGGCGTTCGAGGTGGCGGACGGGCGGGTGCGGCGGATCTGGGTGGTGCGGAACCCGGAGAAGCTGGGGGCGTGGGTGGCGGAGGGCTAGGCCCCCCGGCCGCGTCAGTCGCAGAGGAAGCCGCCGGTGTACGGGTCCTCGGCGAGGCGGCGCCAGGAGTGGTCGGGGGTGGCGAAGGCCTCGGGGTCGACGGCTTCGATGCGGGCGTCCACTTCGTTGAGGAGGAGGGCGTGGGGGTCGATGACGGTCTCGTCGTCGGAGTCGTCGCGGGGGTCGTCCTCGTTCTCGTGGTACCACTCGGTGGCCAGGCGTTCGTACGTCCAGAGGGCGTAGAGGAGCGCGGACAGGTCGCGGTTGAGGTAGGGCGCGAGGTCGCCGTAGCCGCCGGTGGGGTCGTGGACGAGGACGGCACCGGTCGTGCCGTCGAGGGAGATCCGCAGGTCGTCGGCCCACCAGGCGAGGAAGAGGTGGTGGGGCTCGGCGCCGGGCGCCGGGGTGAGCGGGCCCTCGGAGGGGAGGCCGAGCACGTCGACGTCCAGCGGCAGGCCGACCTCGGTGAGGAGGCGGCGGGTGGGCGCGTGGACGAGTTCGGCGGGGAGGTCCTCCGGGCGGTAGCGGCGGACGGTGGGTTCGTCGTCAGTGTCGAAGACGTGGCCGAGGCTCTCGACGAGGTCGGGCTCGAAGACGTACGCGAGGCCGTCCTCCGGGCCGCCGGGGCGGGCGCCCCAGGGGAGGGAGGCGACCACCAGGGCCGTGCGCCAGTGCGGGTGGCGCGGGTGCGCGGCGAACAGGGCCGGGTCGATCGCCCGCATGCGCTCCTCGGCCTCCGCGATCACCGCGTCCGCGACGGCCGTGCCCCGGCGGCCACCCCGGGCGGTGGGGTCGGCGGCCCCGGAGGCGACCGCCTCGACCTCCCGGACCAGGGCGGCGAGGGCGGGCAGGGAGGTGGCGAGCAGCTCGCCCCCGGCCTCCTGGCCGGGCCACTCGACGGCGCGGACCTCGCCGGTGACGGTGTCCAGGGTGATCAGGCCGTTGCTCCCGGACTCGCCGAGGCACTGCCGGCGGTCCTCCGGACCGGGCGGGGTGTCGTCGTGGAAGACGCCCGGGACCGTGACCCCGACCGGGCGGTGGGGGGCTTCGTGGAACTCCAGGAAGGCGCCGCTGACGAGCATGGGTGTACTCCGTTCGGATGGGTGCTCGGGACCCACCCTGCCGTACGAAACCGACATGACCGGCCGGGGGTGGCGGTCGTACCGTGGAAGGCATGCAGCTGCTCTCCGTCAACATCGGCAGGCCACGGGCCAATCCGTGGAAGAGCTCGAGCGAGACCGGTATCGACAAGCGGCCCGTCGAGGGGCCGGTGGCCGTCACGGTGCCCGGGCCGAAGGGCGCCGGGGAGGTCGGGCTCGCGGGGGACCGGGTGTACGACGTCAAGCACCACGGGGGCGTCGACCAGGCCGTGTACGCGTACGCGCGGGAGGACCTCGACGGCTGGGAGCCCGAACTGGGGCGGGAGTTGGGCAACGGAGTGTTCGGGGAGAACCTGACCACGGCCGGGCTGGACGTCAACGGGGCGCTGATCGGCGAGCGTTGGCGGATCGGGACGGGCGGCGTGGTGCTGGAGGTGTCCTGCCCCCGGGTGCCCTGCTCGACCTTCCAGGGGTGGCTGGAGCGGGAGGGCTGGATCAAGCGGTTCACGGAGGCCGCGCTGCCCGGCGCCTACCTGCGGGTGGTCTCGCCCGGCGAGATCCGGGCGGGCGACCCGATCGGGATCGCTTACCGGCCGGACCACGCCGTGACCGTCGCCCTCACCTTCCGGGCGATGACGCGCGAGCCCGACCTGCTCCCGCTCCTCGCCGGGGTGGAGGCGCTGCCGGAGGAGATCCGGGAGACGGCGCGGCGCAGGCTCGGCGCGTAGCCGGGGCTCAGACCAGGTCGCTGTGGACGGGGTGGTCCGGGGAGCGGGGGCAGGCGAAGACGCGCATGGTCTCGAAGCCGCCCAGCCTGACGGTGGTGGGGCATTGCGGGGCGCGCACTCCGTCCGGGGCCGGGGCCCAGCTCGCGGTGCCGCCGTCGAACTCGGCGCTGGCGAGCGCGGCGACGAAGCGCATCGGGGTGTCGCAGGTGTGGCAGCGGACGGGGCCGAAGTAGCCCTGGTAGTTCCAGGGTTCGTGGCCGCCGAGCTTCCAGCCGGGGGCGGTGGAGAGGTCCCAGTGGTAGCGGGACTCGTACTCGGGGTCGTCGTCGGGATCGTCCGGGTCGTTCTGGGCGTCCGGTTCGGGGAAGGTGGCCTGCTGCCACGCGTCGACGCGTTCCTCGAACTCCTCGCCGAGCAGGCCCGGGTGCGGGTACTCGGTGACGGGCTCGGGGCGCAGGGAGCAGGGGACGGGCCGGTAGTCGTGGCCCTCGGCGTCGGTCGGGGGCAGGGGGAGGGAGCCGTCCAGGTCGGCGGCGCAGCGGTGCAGGAGGCGGACCCACGGGCCGGCGATGCCGTTGTAGGGCGCGCCCGGGGTGTCGTAGGCGTGCTGGAACGGGCACCAGAGGAGCTGCAGGACATCCGTGCCCTCGGGGAAGCCGTCGTACCAGGGCACGTCGCGGGCGTGGACCTGGAGGACGGGGAGGAGAGGGGACGGCCCCGGGTGCTCCTCGGCGAACAGGTGACGGCCGCCGGGGCAGGTGGGGTGGGGCTCGGCCGAGGGCCAGGCGAGGGGGCCGCCGATCGAGCTCTCGTGCGGGCCGGGGACGGCCGGGTGGGCCGGGGCCGGGTGGAGGCGGACGGCCGTGCGGGCGTGCGGGGCGAGGGCGGGGAAGACGGCGGTGATGTCGAGGGGGCGCGGGGGCGTGGTGGTCATGGCCTTCTCTCGGGGTTGTCCGGGCCGCCGGGGGTCTCCGGTTGCCAGGCGCCGATGCCGAGGCGGCCGGTTGTGCCGAGGTCGAACTCGGGGGTGACCATGACGGGGGCGGAGTTCGGCAGGGCGCGGACTCGGGCGTACGGGGCGTGCACCGGGGTGCCGTCCTGGGTGGTGTTGCGCCAGACGAGGGTGGAGTAGGCGCGTTCGCCGGGGCGGAGGGAGAAGCGCTTCCGTGGGAGGTTGGCGCCGGTGCCGGTGGCGATCTCGTCGCCGCCGGAGAGGAGGCGGATGCCGTCGACGGGCTGGTGCTCCTGGTCGAGGAGCTGGATGCGGGGGTAGCCGTCGAGGGCCACGGGCGCGGTGCCGCAGTTGTGCAGGATCAGGCCGACCACGCGCAGGCCCATCGCGGCGTCGCCCTGGTCGGCGTAGAGCCGCAGGCCGGACTTCGGGCAGTCGCCGCCGGGCTGCGGGGCCTCGGAGGTGGGGACGCTGCGGACCTTGAGGACCTTGACGTGGGTGGCCTTGTTGCGCTCGCCCAGACTGAGGCGGCCCCGGTCGGTGGCGCCCGGGGCGAGGGCGGTGACGGTGTGGGGCAGGCTCTCCACGGCGGTGCCGGCGGCGGTGAGGCGGGTGAAGGTGAGGGTGAGGTCGGCGGCTTCGGGGCCGCCGTTGGTCAGCTCGTACTCGGTGCAGGCCGGGCCGGTGAGGGTGAGCTTCACCTTGGCCGTGTCCGCGGGGGTGAGGGGCTTGCAGTCCGGGCCGGTGGGGGTGGAGGAGGGGGTGCTCCCGGCGGCGCTGTTCCCGGCGGGGAGGGTGCCGCATCCGGCGAGGAGGGCCGCGGCCGCGACGGCGAGGGCGGCGGGTGCGGTGAACGGACCTCGGGGGCGGGGGAGCTGACGCATCAGGTGATTCGATCACGAAGGGGTGGGTGTGGCTGTGACGGGGGCCACTCGATGTGGAACAGCTCTGCAACGGGCGGGATAGGCGGGGCGGGGCGGGCGGACGGACGGACGGGCGCGGGGCCGTTGGCGGACCGCCTCGGCGCCGTGGGCCCCTCAGCCCTCGGGGTAGAAGATGAACAGGGTGCAGCCGGTGCTGCTCGACGGCACGTGCCACGAGCCGGCGGGCGCGTGCAGGAAGGTGCCGGCGGGGTAGTCGCGCGCCCCGTCGTTGAACACCCCGGACACCACGTAGACCTCCTCCGGGCCTGGCTCGTGCACGTCGCGGCCCTCCCAGGTGGCGCCGGCCTCCAGTTGCACCACGTGGGCGGTCGCTCCGTTCGCCCCCTGCCAGAGGGTGCGCAGCTGGATCCCGGGGAACAACTGGCGGGCCGGGGCGTCGTCGAGGAAGGAGGAGGTGTAGCCCTCCTGGTCAAGGATCTCCGCATGCATGCTGATCACATTGCCGTGCGCGGGGAGGGGCGGAACAGGGCCCGCGAAGACAACGTGGCGCACGTTTTGCGCCAGGGGGTTCGGGGGCGCTGGGCCCGGGCTCTCTAGCTCCCGTAGCGGCGTTGGCGGGCGGAGAAGCTGCGGATCGCGCGCAGGAAGTCGATCTCGCGGAAGGCCGGCCAGTGGGCCTCGCAGAAGTAGAGCTCCGAGTAGGCGCTCTGCCAGAGCAGGAAGTTGGACAGGCGCTGCTCCCCGCTGGTGCGGATGACGAGGTCCGGGTCGGGGCGGCCGGCGGTGTAGAGGTGGGGCTCGACGTCCTCGACGGTGAGGGCGTCGGCGACCTCGGTCAGCGTGGCTCCGGTCTCGGCACGGGCGTACATCAGCTCGCGCAGGGCGTCGATCACCTCCTGGCGGCCGCCGTAGCCGACGGCGAGGGTGACGTGGGCGCCGGTGGCGCAGTCACGGGTGACCTCGGCGGCCTTCTCTAGGGCGTGGGCGGTGCTGTCGGGCAGGGCGTCGAGCAGCCCGGCGAGGTGGACGCGCCACTTCGGGTCGGGCCGGGCGAGGCGGTCGGTGACGACCTGTTCGATCACCCGCATCAGGAAGGCGACCTCGGCGTCGCCCCGGCGCTGGAGGTTCTCCGTGGAGCAGACGAACACCGTGACGTGCTGGATGCCGAGCGCCTCGCACCAGGAGAGGACCTCCTCGACGTGCTCGGCGCCCACCCGGTGGCCCAGGCTGGGGCTGGCCAGGCCCATCTGCCGGGCCCAGCGGCGGTTGCCGTCCATGATCAGGCCGACGTGGCGGGGGAGCCGGCCGGCGGAGACCTGGCGGCGGAGGCGGCGGGTGTAGAGGGCGCGGAGGGGGTCGGGCATGCGGCACCGTCCAGGAGGAGGGTCGGCGGCTTGTCGGCCGGTGGCCGGCCGGCGGTCGGCCGGGGGTCGGCTGGTGGCGGTCAGTCGGTGGAGGCGGGGAGTTCGCGCAGGTCGCGCAGGGTGCCCGCGCAGACGGCGGTGAGCAGGAGCAGGCCCGTGCCCACGGCGGCGCCGAGGAGGTGGAACCCGTCCGAGAGGGAGGCCCCGAGGACGGCCGCGCCGCCTGCGGCACTGGCGGCGGCCAGCGTCCAGACGCCGGCGCGGAGCCGGCCGATCGGAGGCGGGAGGACGGCCTCCGCGCCGACGCCGGTGAAGATCCGGGGGATCTGGACGGCGCCCAGCCCGAGGGCGATCCACCAGCCGGCCAGGACGGCGGCCCGCAGGGTGGGCGGGGAGGTGTCGATGCCGCTGTGCACGAGGAGTACGGCCGCGGTGCCGACGGTGGTCGGCAGGGCGAGGCGGCGCAGCGCCCAGCGCAGCAGCATGACCGCGGCGCCCACCGCCGGCCGGGGCCGGGGCGCGACCAGGGCCAGGCCGAGCAGGAGGAGCGCGGTGCAGCCGTGCGTGACCGCCGTGCGGACGTCGGCGGAGGGCAGGGCGTCGCCCTGCTCGGCCGCGACGTGGCTGAGGAACCAGGCGGCGAGCGCGACCGTGATGCCCATGGTCGCCACCCGGCGCTGCCGCTGGGCGGGGGAGTCGGCCGGCCAGTGCGCCGGGTGCAGCCACATGTCGGCGATGCCGACGACCAGGTTCGGCCAGGACTTCCAGCCGGCGCCCCGGGCCTCGTCCTCCACCATCTCGCCCCAGCGCTCGCGGAACGCGCCGGGGTAGAGGCGGACCAGGCTCCGGGCGACGAGGGCCCGGACGGCGACGCTCACGCCGGCTCCACCCCCAGCCGCCGCAGCCCCACGTCCGCGACGCGCGCCATCGTGCGCAGCTCCCGCTCCAGCACCTCCCGTCCCTTGGGTGTGAGCCGGACCGGCCGCTGCCGGCCCTGGCCGTCGACCGCCTCGACGAGCTGCTTGGACTCCAGCCTCGTCAGCGCGCCGTACAGGCTCCCGGGCCCGAGGCGCTCACCGGTGAGCTCCTCGATCGCCGTGTTGATCGCGTACCCGTGCAGGGGCCCGTCCGCGAGGGCGCAGAGCACCAGTGTCTGGGCGTCGTTGGCTTGCATGTGTCGTGCGGTTCCTTCGAGTTGTCGGCGTTCCTCTCGATCTGACGGTGCACCATACTACGCGCCGTGAAGTACGCGCCACGTAGTAGGCGGGGATGGGTGGTGGGTGAGGTCAGCGGACCTCGATGTCGGCGTGGTGGACCTGGTACCCGCCGTGGACGACCGGGGCGAAGGGGGCCGGGGCCATGCAGGTGCCGACAACCGGCTGGTAGGGCTTGCCGGAGGCGTCGACGTCCGCGTTGCCGATGCCCCAGGAGAAGCCGAGGCGGGCGCCGCCGCCGTCCTCGTCGTCCCCGCTGCCCTGGTAGACGCTCAGGCCTATTCGCTGGCCGACGGTCAGGACGGCGGACTTGGTGACGACGGCCGTCAGGGTGGCGACCGGCCCGCCGGTGGCCAGGCAGTCGACCCTGGCCTCGGCCGTGAACGTGGCGTTCTTCTCGGCGCTGTGGTGGGAGACGAGGACCGTGCCCTCGGCGTCGGTGGGCAGGCCGTTCTCCAGCCGCGTCCCGGGGAAGCGGTGGGTGTACGGGGCGGCCTGGGCGTCGATGGTGAAGCGGATGTCGTCCTTCGGGGAGTAGGCGTACATGATCCGGGCGGATCCCTTGACGCTCGCGAGGGCGAGGTGGTGGGCGCGCGAGGGGGAGGCCGAGGCCGGGGCGATGCCGGTGAGCGCCGCGAGGGCGAGCGCGGCGGCGGCCGTGATGTGGGTGGCGCGGGCGGTGCGGATGCTGATGCGGAACACGGTGGGCTCCCTTCTGCGGCGGCCCCGATGGCCGTCGTCTCGATGGCCC
Source organism: Kitasatospora sp. NPDC101183 (assembly GCF_044767945.1). NCBI lineage: Bacteria > Bacillati > Actinomycetota > Actinomycetes > Kitasatosporales > Streptomycetaceae > Kitasatospora > Kitasatospora sp. NPDC101183. Next base: position 28,416 of record NZ_JBIWOW010000033.1, read on the forward strand.
CAACTCTGGGGTCAGAAGGCCCGGTTACACATGTGCCGATCGGCACATAGATCGTGGGCGACTCGCCCGGGAAGCGCCGCTACCCCTGCCGATCGGCAGGGGTAGCGGTGAGAAAGCGGGTCAGCGAGGGTCGATCGGGGTGAAGGTGCCGAGGCGGTCCTCCACCGCCTGCGCCGCCGCGAGGCAGAGGTCCTCGCGGAAGGCGCCGCCGACGAGCTGCACGCCGACGGGCAGGCCGTCCTCCGCGCAGCCCGTCGGGACGGCGACCGCCGGGAGGCCGAGGAGGGTGGTCACGCTGCACAGCCGCATGGCGTCGGCGACCCGGTCGCGGCCCTCCTGGGAGCTGGACTCCAGGCCGGGCTCCACTGACGGCTCGGTGAAGATCGGGCCCAGGACCAGCGGGTACTCCTGCATCAGCTCGGCCCACGCGCGGCGGATGCCCGCCGTGGCGCCCGCCATCCGCATCAGCTCGGCCGCGTCCATCGGCGGGGTGCGGCGCATGGTGAAGTCGATGTAGCGCGCGGACGCCTCGCCGACCAGCTCGCGGACGACCGGCCAGTTCGGGGCGAACTCGGTGACGGGGAAGCGGTGGTAGTACTCCGTCGCCTCGTCGAAGCGGGGCAGGTCGGCGAGCTCGTGCACCTCGTGCCCGGCGTCGCGCAGGGCGTCGGCGGCCCGGTCGAGCGCGGCGCGGACGGTCGGGTGGACGCCGTGGCCCCCGGGGTCGGCGACCAGGGCGACGCGTACGGGCGCGGCCGGCTCCGGGCCGTACAGCGGCACCGGGACGGCGCGCGGGTCGCGGACGTCGGGGCCCGCCAGGGTCTCGTACGCGAGCCGGAGGTCCCCGATCCGCCGGGCCAACGGGCCGTCGACGACGAGGAGTTGGGACGCGAGCCCCGGGTCGTCCGGGCCGATGACGCGCTGGTCGGCGGGGAAGCGGCCGGTGGTCGGCTTAAGGGCGGCGACCCCGCAGAAGGAGGCCGGGATGCGGACGGAGCCGCCGGAGTCGTTGCCGAGCCCGAGCGGGGCCAGGCCGGAGGCGACGGCCGCGCCGTCCCCGCCGCTGGTGCCGCCGGGGGTGCGGGTGGCGTCCCAGGGGTTGCGGGTGTCGCCGTACAGCTCGCTGCGCGGGTGCATGCCGGAGAGGATCAGCGTCGGCAGGTTGCTGTGGCCGATCGGGACGGCGCCGGCGGCGCGCAGCCGGGAGACCGGGACGGCGTCGGCGCGGGCGACGAGGGTGGAGAAGCGGCGCAGGCCGTAGGTGGTGGGCACGCCCTCGATCGGCGTGGACTCCTTGACGGTGAACGGCACCCCGGCGAGCGGGCCGAGGGCCTGCCCCGCCGCGCGGCGCCGGTCGGTGTCGTCGGCGGCGGTGCGGGCCTGGTCGGCGAGGAGCTGGGTGACGGCGTTGACCTGCGGGTTCACCTCGGCGATCCGGTCGAGGTGGGCGTCGACGACCTCCCGGGCGGACACCTCCCCCTTGTGGACGGCGGCGGCGATCTCGGCGGCGGACAGCTTCCAGAGGGGCACGGTCGGGCTCCCTTCCATGGTGGTGCAGTGGTGATGCGGTTGCATCGGAACGGTAGTCGAGCAACCGATACACTTGCATCGGATTAAACGGAGGGACACCGAGGGAAGGGGCCGGGGATGCCCAGGCAGGTCGACCACGAGGAGCGTCGGCGCCGGATCGCCGACGCCGTCTGCCTCCTCATCGACGAGCGCGGACTCGAAGCCGCCACCCTGCGGGACGTCGCCGCCCGGGCGGAGGTGTCGATGGGCGCCGTCCAGCGGTGCTTCCGCACCAAGGAGGAGATGCTGCGCTTCGCGCTCGCCCACATCGGCGCGCGGATCACCGGGCGGGTCCGCGCCCGGCCCGTCGGGGACGTCCAGGACGCAGGGGGCGCCCTGGCACACGCCGTCACCGAGGTGGCGCTGCTGCGCGAGGAGCACCGGGCCGAGGCGCGGATCTGGCTCGCCTTCGTCGCCCGGGCGGCCGTCAACCCGGCGCTGGCGGAGGTGCTGCGGGCCGGGTACGAGGAGTTCGAGCAGGTGCTCCTGCGGCTGCTCGCCGAGGCCGGGGCGGGAGCGCCGCGCCGCGAGGCCCGGACCCTGCTCGCGCTGGCGGACGGGCTGACGGCCCAGGTGCTGGTCGGGCGGCTGGGGGCGGGGGAGGCGGAGGAGTTGCTGCTGGGGCAGGTGGCGAGGGCGGTCGAGGGGCGCTGACCGTGCGGGGGCCAGGGGCGCTGACCGGGCTGGGGCCCAGGCGCGCGAAGGGCCGCCCCCCGAGGGCCGAGCGCCCCGGTGGTAGCGTCGGCGGCCGGAGACCGGGGCCGGCGGGGAGGCGGGGTGGCGGTTCGGCGGGGACTGCCGCAGGCGGACGGGGTGCGCGGATTCGCGCGGCGCTTCGCGGCGGCGCTGCGGTACGTGCTCGCCGCCGGTGGCACCGGCCTGCTGGCCTTCGCCGGCGCGTACGCCGTGCTCGCCGTGTTCGCGCTGAGCCTGATCGGGCCGGGGCTCCTGCTGCTGCCGCCCGTACTGACCCGGCTCCGGCGGGCCGCCGACGGCCAACGGCGGTGCTCCGGGCGGTGGTTGGGAGCCGAGATCCGCTCCGACTACCGGCCCGCCGAGGGCCGGGCGCTGGCCCGCGCCCAGGCCGTGCTGGCCGACCGCGCCACGTACACCGACCTGCTCTGGCTGCTCGCCCACGCGCTGCTCGGCGTTCTCGGGGCCGCGCTGTCGCTCACGCTGTGCGCGGGAGCGGTCAGCTGGTTGACCGTCCCGCTGTGGTGGTGGGCGCCTCCCAGGCCCCCGCAGCTGCTGGCCTGGGAGGTCGGCTCCTGGTGGGCGGCGTCGGCGGCCTTCGCCGTGGGCCTCGCCTACGCCGCGCTGGCCGGATGGCTGCTGCCCTGGTGCGCGCACCTGCACGCGCTGACCACCCGGGCGCTGCTCGGGCCGCGTCGGCGCCGGTTGTCGCTGGCCGCGCGCGTGCAGGAACTGACCGTCACCCGGGCCGAGGCGCTGGAGGCGCACGCCGCCGAACTCCGGCGCATCGAACGGGACTTGCACGACGGCGCGCAGGCCGGGATGGTGTCCGTCTCGCTGCGCCTGGCCCTGGTGAAGCGGGCCCTCACGGCGGGCCCCGAGCGGCTGCCCGAGGCCCTGGCCCTGCTCGACGGGACGCGCGAGGCGGCCGAGCAGGCCGTGCGCTCGCTGCGCGAGGCGGTCCGCTCGATCCACCCGCCGGTGCTGCTCGACCACGGCCTCGCGGAGGCGGCCCGCTCGCTGGTGGCGGCCAGCCAGATCCCCACCGAACTGGACGTCGAGGACGAGACCGGCGGCGCGCGGGCCCCCGTCGCGGTGGAGGCCGCCGCGTACTTCGTCCTCTCCGAGGCGCTGACGAACGCCGCCAAGCACAGCGGCGCCGCGCGCGGCCGGGTGCGGCTGCGCACCACCGCGCGGGCCGTCCACCTCTCCGTGTGGGACGACGGGCGCGGCGGGGCGCGGGCCGGTGCGGGGGACGGCACCGGGATTCGCGGCATCGAGCGCCGCGTCGCCGCGTTCGACGGCGTCACCGAGCTGGACAGCCCGCCCGGAGGGCCGACCGAACTGAGAGTGGAGCTGCCGTGCGGATCGTGATCGCCGAGGACAACGCCCTGCTGCGGGAGGGCATTTCGCTGCTGCTCACCGGCGCGGGGCACGAGGTGTGCGAGGCCGTGGAGGACGGGGAGGCCGTGCTGCCCGCGCTGCTCCGGCACCGCCCGGACGTCGCCGTCCTGGACGTCCGGCTGCCCCCGGCGTTCCGGGACGAGGGGCTGCGGGCCGCCGTCGCCGCGCGGGAGGAGGCGCCGGGGCTGCCGGTGCTGATGCTCTCGCAGTACGTCGAGCACGCGTACGCGGCCCGACTGCTCGCGGACGGCGCCTCCGGCGTCGGGTACCTGCTCAAGGACCGCGTCGGGCGGGTCGAGGAGTTCCTGGACGCGCTGGAGCGGGTGGCGGCCGGCGGGGTCGCGATGGACCCGGAGGTGATCTCCCAGTTGATGGTGCGCCGAGTGCGCAACGACCCTCTGGCGGCGCTCAGTTCGCGCGAGCGGGAGGTGCTGGCGCTGATGGCGGAGGGGCACGGGAACGGGGCGATCGGGGGGCTGCTGTTCATCGCGGAGACCTCGGTGAACAAGCACATCGGGAACATCTTCGGCAAGCTCGGGCTGCCCGCCTCGGACGGCGGGCACCGGCGGGTGCGGGCGGTGCTGGCGTACCTGCGGTCGATCGACTGAAGAGTTGCAGGTGCAGAGAACTGCACCTCGGAAGGGCAGTCGGCGCTCCTGCGGTGGGCGGTGCGGCGCGGCTAGGTTCGGCCTCAGGTGGTCGTCGAGACGACGTCGTGGGCGTCGAAGGGGAGAAGCCGTGTCCGGAGGGCAGCCCGAGAAGGAACACCCGCGCTGGCTGCGGGTGTTGGTGGTGATCGTCGTCGTGGGGGTGTGCGTCAACGTGACGCTCAGCCTGTGGTAGCCCCGCCCGCCCCTGCTGCGGCCCGGGGAATCCCCGTTGCCCGGGGGTGCGCGGGCGGGCGAGGATCGGAGGGTGTCCGTGGACGAGAGCGCCGAGAGCCGCGAGTTGAGGCCGTACCCGAAGATCCCCGCGAAGGGGCGGCCCGGCGCGCCCGGGAGCGGGGAGTGGACGGCCGCGGAGAAGGTGCACGGCGCGCATTTCGCGGTGGTGTGCGAGGCGGACGGCTCCGTGCGGGCGGCGAAGCGGCGGGAGCTGCTGGGGGACGAGGGGCTGGACGGGTTCTTCGGCGTCAGCCGGATCTGGCCCGAACTCGCCGTCGTGGCAGCCCGGTTGGCCGCCGAGCTGCGGCCCGAGGAGGGCGGCGTCGTGACGGTCTACGGCGAGCTGGCGGGCGGGCGCTACCCGCACCCGCAGGTGGCGGCCGAACCCGGGGTCGACCCGGTGCAGACCGGCGTCTGGTACGCGCCCGGGCTGCGCTGGCTGCCGTTCGACGCCACGGTGGAGACGGCCGCCGGCCGGCGCTGGGCGGCCGACCGGGCGCTGCGCTCCGCCGCCGCCACGGCCGGGCTGGTCTGCGCACCGCTGCTCGGCCACGGGCCGCTGACCGCGCTGCAGCAGTTGCCCGTCGCGTACCCGAGCCGGGTGCCGGCGCTGTTCGGACTGCCCGAGCTGGCCGACAACCTGGCCGAGGGGTACGTGCTCAAGCCCGCCGGGGAGTGGTGGGAGACGGGAGCCGAGGGGGCGGCGGCCCGTCCGGTGCTCAAGGTGAAGCAGCGGGCCTTCGCCGAGGACGAGCGCTACGACGGCGCCCGCCCGTACCTCGTCCCGCCCGGGGGCGCGGCCGGGGTGCCGGGGTGGCTGCTCGCCCAGGCCTCGGCGCTGCTCACCCCGGCGCGGGCGGCGGGGGCGGTCAGCAAGCTGGGGCCGCGCACGCCGGTGGAGGCGGTGGCGGCCGAGATCGCCGAGGACGTGACGGCCGAACTCGCGGAGGCGCTGGGCGGGCTGGACACCGGGGTGGAGGAGGAGCTGCGGCGCGCCCTCGGGCCGGGCGCGCGCTCCCTGGCGGCGTTCGACGCGCGGGACCGGGGCACGGGGTGAGGGCGGGCCGCTGGAGAGGGCGGGCGCCTCGCCCGCCGCCGTCGCGGCGGCGTACCGGGCCGCCGCCGCCCGTACGGCCAGTGCGCCGGAGCGGCGGCACCTGGTCGAACGGGCACAGCGGGCGGCGGGTGGGGCGTAGGGCATGCCGCGCGCGGGAGGCTCACGGGGTGACGCTGAGCCATGCGAGCATCTGCCGCAGGCGGAGCCTCTTTCCCGGTCCGGTGTCGGGGGCGTCGATCAGCTCACGGATCCAGGTGCGGGCCTCGTCGGCGGCACCGGCGGCCTGGACGTCCTGGAGGAGGGTCCATTCCCCTGCGTGGGGTGGGACGGACTTCGCCAGGAAGTCCCGCCAGATCCTGAACGCGTACAGGTGCTCGCCGACCGAGGCCAGCGCCCGGGCCACAGTCAACCTCTGGTGGATACTGAGCCGCGGCTCGTCGGACAACCTGTCGACGAGTGCCCCGAGTACGGTGCGCCCGGTGACTGATCCCAGAGCGTCGATCGCCTCTTCCAACTGCGTGGACGTCAGGACGGGAAGGTCCAGTAGACGTTCCGCCAGCCGCTGCAGAAGCTCCTTGCACCGGTCGCTCTCCTGGCTTCGCAGGGTCGTCAGAACTCCGCCGGTCCAGTCGGGATCGGATGGGGACCCGACGCCGGACTCCCGCGAGAGGAAAGCGATCGCGTCGGTGGCGGACACCTTGAACAGCACAGCCGAAGCTCTCCGGTAGAAGCCCGTCGAGCCATTGGGCGTACACAGGGCGCGTTCGGCCACTTGCCGTGCCGCCTCGGGTGCGCCGCCGTTGAGCATCGCCTCCGCACTCGTGTCCAGATCGAACGGGTCGATCCGGTCGCCCTGGTCGAGCAGTTCCATGATCTCCGGTGCTGCGCCGGGACCGGCCGCGGCCAGCCAGACCGTGATGGCGGCGGAGGCGGACACCTCGGGCCCGCGCTCCCGGCCCAGTGCCGTACGTGCCCAGTCCAAGGCGGGATCGCCCGCCCCGAGTTCGGCGGCAGCCTGCAGAAGCGCCGAGCGGTCGTCCGCGTCGTAGCCGGCCTTCGCGGTGCACCGGTCGAGAGCCTCCAACAGGACGGTGGGGTCGCCGCTGCAGCGGGCCCAGATCCTGGCAGCGCTCTTCAGGAGATAGCCGGGGGCCTCCCCGGCGCGCAGGACCGCACCGGCGATCCGCAGCGCCGCGTCCGTCTCGCCGGACCGTTCCAGGAGAAGCGCCAGTTGCTCCGTTCCCGAGGCGGCTTCGGAGGGTCGCGCAATCACCAGCTCGGCTATCTGATCGGCGGCCTTCTCGGGTTCGGCGCGTAGCCAGGACTCGGCGGCCATCTCCTGAGAGGCCGGGCCGGTCCGCAGATCCAGCAGGGCGGCGCGGCTCGCGGCGCCGACCTCGTCGATCCTTCCGAGGATCTCCAGGACCCGGGCGGTGATGGAGCGCATCCAGGGACGGTCCAGGGAATCCGTGGGAAGGGCCCGGGCTCGGTCGAGAACGGCCTCCTGGGCACCACTACTGATGGTCAGGGAGATGCGCGCCGCATGTGGCAGGCTGCGTTGGACGTCCGGGAGGATGCTCTTCAGCAGCCCCTCCGCGTTGGTGGTGCCTGGATGCCGGGCCAGCGCGGCGATCGCGTGCAGGCGGAGATCGACGTAGACCACCGGCGACTTGGCCAGCCTGTGCAGCCGCACGACTACCGCCGAGTCGTCCGAGAGGCTGGCCAGCGCCTGAACACACGCTTCGGCCTCGTCCGGGTCGTTGCGCGCGTCCTGCTCCAGGCGGTCGTACAGCAACGTGCGTCGGCCCGCGTCGACAGACGCCCCCTCCGCCACCAGGAGTGCGGCCAGAGAGAAGTCTTCGACCCAGAGGCCCGCCAACAGGTGGTCGATGACCAGCGCGCCGTCGCACTCCGCCCGGTCCGCCCACAGCCGGAAGGTGAACAGGGCCAGGGTCTGTTCGGCCCCGCTGGTCCCGCGCCTTACCCAGTCCGCCAGTTCCGGGAAGTCCGGCGGGATCTCCCGGGCGTAGGAGCGGGCCGCCAGGTACTCCGCGAACGAGTGGTGCAGGAACCGGACCGAATCTCCTTGCCGGACCAACAGGCCGCTTGCCAGCAGTAGTTCGCACAGCTCCTGGGGGTCGTCCGGACGGCCGTGCTCGCGGGCCCACCGCAGGGCGGCTTCTTCCAGCGGGCCGTCGCTCTCGATCCGGTGCCGGCCCAGCGCCTCCAGGAGCTCCTCCTTCGCCGCCCTGGACCACGAACCCGAGTCGGCCGACCGGCGCAGCAGGTAGTCGAAGAATCGCCGGTAGAGGCTCAACCGGTTGGTGGGCAGGGCTTGTTGGGGGTCAAGCGTGGCACTGACGGCGGCGATGGTGGCCAGCAGCGGGTTGGCGACGAGTTCGCTCAGCCGGCCGTCCTCGGTCTCCCGGAGGAACCTGCCGGCCGCCTCCTCGACGTCCTCGACCTCCTGGGCCCGGAACCACTTCGTGGCGAAGTCGGCCAGTTCGCCGGGGCTGAACGGCTCCATCCGGTAACCGGTGAAGGCGGCACGCCGCAGCGGGGCCAACTCGCTCTCGGGCAGCGGGCGGGTCGTGACGAGGAACCGGTAGGCGCTGTCCGGCTTGGCGTGCTGGGCGATGGTCCGGATGATCGCGGTGCGGGCCTGGCGGTCGGTCACCTCGTCCAGCCCGTCCACGAGCACGAGCCAGCGCGCACCCTGCACCCGTCCGGCGAAGATGCCCGGCTCCGGGTCGGCCACCAGGGTGGGCCCCATGCACTGCCGCACGGCCTTGCAGAGGGTCTCGCTCCAGGAGTCGGTGCTGTCCGCCAGGGTGCGGGCGGCGATCCGGAGCGGCACCACGGGTTCCGTCGTCGGGGCTTCGGCGCTGCTCGTCTCGCGGAGCCAGATCCTGGCCAGGCACCATGTCAGATGACTGGTCAGGGTGGACTTCCCGGCTCCGGGTTCGCCGGTGACCAGCAGGTGCGCGTGGCGGCCGAGCACCTCGGGGGCGGGGAGCACGGCGTCCCACTCCGGTGGCGTGTCCCCGACCGGACTGCCGCCCTTGGCCGCCCCCGCCCGGTCCACCGGACCGGTGTCCCGCACCCCGTGCCGGCGCGCCTGCCGGCGCACCTGTTGCCGTACGTAGATCGCCGACAGCGGCGGTTCCTGCACGTCGAGGATGTCGTACGGGAGCCGGTCCACGGCCGCCGACTGGGCGTCCAGCAGGTTCCGCAGGGCCAGGGCGGGCAGCGGCAGGTTGTCCCAGGATTCCAGCCGTGGCTGCGCGCCGGTCCTCTCGGCGGCCACCGACCGGTCCCGGGCCTGCTTGGCCCGCCGCCAGATCGGCTCGACCTCGGCCGGGTCCCGCTTGAGCGCCATCGCCAGCAGTTTGGTGTCGTCCAGGGTCAGCAGTCGTACGGCGTTGTGCACTCCGTAGACGACGCCCTTGTCGAACAGCCCCCGCTGCACGAACGCGTTGGGCGTCGCGAACCCCGCGCTCAGCAGGGCCTGCCGGAACCAGACGGCCAGTTCGCGCAGCTCCGCGTACTGCTCCTGATCGCCCTTCGGTGGCCGCCCCCCAGGCATCCCGTCCCCACTCGATGAGTCAAGTCGCCCCCGTTTACCGGGGTTTCCGCAGCCTAGTCGGAAACTCCGCGCTCGCGACAGCCTGGGGTCGATCCGATCCGGCACAGCGTCAGGAGCCCGTCATGACCCCCTGTCTCGTCCTCGTCCTCCCCCCTCTCGTCGCCGTCCTGAGGGCCTGGTTCGTCCACCGCACGGCGACCCGGCTGGCTGCCGAGCGGACCAGGCGGGTCGCGCTGGCCCTGGCCGACGCGCCCCGCACGGGGCGTGCCGACCTGGTGCGCGCCTGCGCCGAGCTGGAGGCGGCGGTGGGCGCGTCTCAGGCCGAGACCATCTCGTCCAGGACCAGGTCGAGGGGCGTCGCCGTGAGGCCCGGGGCCTCCGACGTGAAGGAGGCGTCGAGGAGGTTCGGGCGGTCGTAGAGGTAGAGCATCTCCGGGAACTCCGCCATGACGGAGTCGGTCCGCCCGATCGCCTCCGTCACCCGGACACGCCCGGCCCGCTGCGCGACGAGGGCGTCCTCCCACATCCGGGCCCGGACGGCGCCCTTGACGCTGGTGGGCGCCATCGGCAGGCCCTCGGTGGCGGGCCCGTCGAGCGGCCCGTAGCCGTAGGTACGGGCGCAGCGCGACCACGTACTGGGCCAAGTCCGAGGAGTTCACGGCCCGTTACCCCGAGGTGCGGCTGCGCCCCGACGTTCTGTACGTCGAGGACGGCAACCTGCTGAGCTCCGCCGGGCTCTTTGCCGGCATCGACCTGTGCCTGCACCTGGTGCGCTCCGACTGCGGCGCCGCCACGGCCGAGCAGGTGGCCCGGCTCGGCGGCCTCGCCACCACCGACTCCCTACGGCGCCACCTCTCCGGCCGTACGGGCCTGACCCCCAGCGCGTACCGGGCGGGCGTTCACCCGCCGCCCCCACGTCCAGGGGGTTCTCGGGCGGGCGCTCTTATTGTACTGTCCGTCTAATAAGCGGGTGAGCGGGCATCCTCCATCCGCAAGGGCAGGCACCAGGAGGCAGCCATGGCTCTCACCGACCCGGTGGCGCGGCGGCAGGACGGGCACACCAGGCACGACCAGCGGCACAGCACGGCGGACGACGACGTCTCGAAGCGGCTGCTGGAGTCGGCCGCCACCCTCTCCTACGACCCCTCGGTCGAGATCGACTGGGACGCGCCCCTGCCGCCCGAGCACCACGGCCTCAACCCGGAGTGGAGCACCCTCTACGGCACCCGGCTCTGGGACGGGATGAGCGAGCAGCAGCGGGTCACGCTCACCCGGCACGAGGTCTGCTCGATCATGAACACCGGCATCTGGTTCGAGATGATCCTCCAGCAGATGGTGCTGCGCGACCAGTACCTCAACGACCCGGCCAACGCCGAGTTCCGCTTCGCGCTCACCGAGATCGCCGACGAGTGCCGCCACTCGATCATGTTCGCCCGGGCCTGCGAGAAGATGGGCGTCCCCGCCTACCGGCCCAACGGCCTCGTCGCCCAGGCCGGCCGCGCCTTCAAGTCCCTCGCCCGGGGCGAACTCGCCTACGGCGGAATCCTGGTGGCCGAGGAGGTGCTCGACGTCATGCAGCGCGACTGGATGCGCGGCGAGAACGTCCTCGACATCGTGCGCGGCACCTCCCGCATCCACGTGGTGGAGGAGTCCCGGCACATGAAGTTCGCCCGGCAGGAGATCCGGGAGCGGATGCGCCACGCGGGGCCCGTCCGGCGCCGCCACGCCGCCGCCGGGATCGCGATCTGCGCGTACATCATCGTCACCAGCATGGTCCACCCCGGCGTGTACCGGGCCGCCGGCCTCGACGTCCAGCGGGCGCTCGCCGAGGCGGCGGCCAACGAGCACCGCAAGGCGATGATGCGCACCAGCTCCCGGCACCTGATGGCCTTCCTCGCCGAGACGGGGCTGCTCACCAAGCGATCGGCGGCCATCTACCGCCGGATCAACATGCTCTGACGGTTCGTCACCTTCCCTCAAAAGAGCGAGGACCCCACTCCCGCCATGGCCTACGCGATCACCCGCACCTGCTGCAACGACGCCTCGTGCGTGTCCGTCTGCCCGGTCAACTGCATCCACCCGACCCCGGACGAACCGGAGTTCGGCACCACCGACATGCTCTTCATCGACCCGGCGGCCTGCATCGACTGCGGCGCCTGCGCGGACGCCTGCCCCGTCGACGCCGTCTTCCCCGTCGACCGGCTGCGCGGACCCGACACCGGGTTCGGCCCGATCAACCGCGACTGGTACCGCGACCACCCCAGCGACCACGCCTGGGGCGCGCCCAGCTTCCCGCGCAGCCTGCCCGCCGGGGTCGGGCCGCTGCGCGTCGCCATCGTCGGCACCGGCCCGTCCGCCGGGTACACCGCGCAGGAACTGCTGCGCACCACCGGCGCCGAGATCACCATGATCGACCGGCTGCCCGTCACCGGCGGGCTGCTGCGCCACGGCGTCGCGCCCGACCACCAGTCCACCAAGCGCATCGCGGAGAGCTTCGCGAGCGTCTTCCACGACCCCCGGCTGCGGATGCACCTCAACGTCGAGGTCGGCACCGACCTGACGCACGAGGAACTCGCCGCGCACCACCACGCCGTGGTGTACGCGGTCGGCGCCGCCGCCGATCGGCGCCTCGGCATCCCCGGCGAGGACCTGCCGGGCAGCCTGCCCGCCACCACCTTCGTCCGCTGGTACAACGCCGAACCGACCGTGCCGGCCGGGGCGGTGGCGCTCGACCGCCTCGACGCCGGGCGGGTCGCGGTGATCGGCAACGGCAACGTCGCGGTCGACATCGCCCGCATCCTGCTCACCGACCCGGACCGGCTGGGCGCCACCGACATCGCCGACCACGCGCTCGCGGCGCTGCGCGGCGGGCGGGTGCGGGAGGTGGTGCTGCTGGCGCGGCGCGGGCCGGAGGAGGCGGCGTGGACGCGGGCGGAGTTCCTCGCGCTGCGCGAACTGCCGGGCGTCGAGCTGGTGGTCGAGGACCATCCGCAGGTGCGGGCGGCGGTGGAGTCGGCCGCGCCCGGGTCGCGGGCGGCGCTGCTCGGGGGGCTGCCGTTCGCCTCGTACGGGAGCGGGGCGGCGCTTCCGGAGGGGCGGCGGATCGTGCTGCGGTTCCTGTCGGCGCCGGTGGAGCTGGTCGCGGGGGAGGACGGGCGGGTCGCGGGGGTGGTGGTGGAGCGGACGGTTCCCGCCGACGACGGGGCTTCTGCGCGGGAGACGCTGGCGGCCGGGCTGGTCGTGCGGTCGATCGGGCACCGGGGCGTGCCTGTGCCCGGACTGCCGTTCGACGAGGAGGCGGCGACGGTCGCGCACCGGGGCGGGCGGGTCGTCGACCCGGCCACCGGGCGGGCGCTGCCCGGCGCGTACGTGGTGGGGTGGGCCAAGCGCGGCCCGTCCGGGGGGATCGGGGCGAACCGGGCCTGTGCGCGGGAGACGGTCGACGCGCTGCTGGACGACGCCTCGGCGCTTCCCGTACCGGCCGGGAGCCGACGGGAGTTCGAGCGGCTGGTGCGGGGGCGGCGGCCGGACGCGGTCGGGCTGAAGGAGCTGCGGGCCATGGAGCGGGCGGAGCGCGCCCGGGGGGAGGCCGAGGGGCGGCCCCGGGTGAAGCTCGCGACCGTGCCGGAGCTGTTGGCGGCGGGGCGGGGGAGGTAGGCGCCGACCTGCACGAGAAGTCGGACCGGCCGACTTCTCGTGCGGGCGGAGCGGGCCTCGGCGGGGGCTGGGGCGGGGCCCGGGTCACTCGTACGTGTGGCTGACGGGGGCGTTGCCGGTTGACGCGGCCGTGTCCAGGGGCGGGTGGGGCCCGTTGGGCGGGTGTGAGTGGTTTTGGGGTGATGCCGGTACCGCGACGACGGCGACGACCGGTGGAAGAAACGATCCTGCACGGGCTGGAGCTGGAGATGGAGCGGCCTCCGGACACGGGAGCGGGGGCAGGGGCGGGCGCCGACCAGGAGGCGCCCATCTACGCCGAACTGGCCCGGCGCTGGCAGGCCGAGGGGCGGGCCGTGCCCGGGCTGCCCGATCCGGTGTGGGAGAGCCTCGCGGGTGGTTGAGGTCAATGCGCCGGGCCGTCCTGCGGGTAGAACTGCTTGGTCCAGCGGCGGAACACGCCGATCGACCGCTCCCCGGGCACCAGCCGGGGCCGGTCGAGGTAGCGTTTGTGCTCCAGGACCGGCTGGTCCTGCTTGACGATCCGCACCGAGGCGCGCAGAGCCAGCCAGGACGCGGCCCGGTCCACGGACCTCGCCGGCCCCGGGCTCGGCAGCGTGACCGACACCGCGAACCGCACCCGGGTGCGCCAGGACGCGACCGGCGTCGGCATCACCCACACCCGCAAGGTGGCGCCCAGCTGCGGGAGTTCGGCGGTCAGCCGCATCAGCCCCAGCCCCGCCAGCGCCACCGGCTGCTCCAGGCTGACGGCGCCCAGGCCCGGGAAGCGGGTCGTGGTGCGCTGGTGGACGGTGAACAGCGGGCCGTCCTCCTCCGGCGGGGCGGTCTCCCGGGTGTCCAGGCCGTGCAGCACCGCCGTGTGGCGGAAGTCGACGCTGTTCTCCATGACCTCCTGCGGGTGCGAGCGCAACTCGCCCGTCCACCAGGCCAGCGGGCGCGACCCGGAGGGCGGCGGGAGCTGCCACGCCGGGGCGCCGTCGCCGAGCCAGGCGAACAACGCACCGTCCAGTTCGGCGAGATGACGTTTCGTCAGATCGGCGCGCAGTCGGGTGCCGTCCGGCGCGCCGTTGCAGGAGCCGTCCGGGCCGAAGGCGAACCCGTGGAACGGGCACACCAGGTCCTCGCCGCGTACGTGGCCGCCGGCCCCGAGGTGCGCGCCCAGGTGCGGGCAGTGCGCGCCGACCGCCCGTACGGTGCCCCGGCGCGTTCGGTACACCACCACGTCCTCGCCCGCCAGGCGGGCGGTGCGGACCCGCCCGGGCAGGAGGTCGCGGGTGCGGCCGACGCAGAACCAGCCGGTCGGGTAGGGCAGGGGCGCCATGGTGGGGGTCACCTCGCGGGCTTGACGGCGGTGTGAACGTACCAGGCGACGCACTCGCGGACGTCGTACATCTCCACCGTGGAACGGAGATTGAGCCACCGCGCCGGGTCGCCGCAGCGGCGCAGCACCTCCCAGGGGAGGCGGAAGGCGGTGTGCACGGCCTCGGCGGTCGGGGCGTAGTACGCCGTCGCGTCCAGGGCCTCCTCGACCTCGAAGCCGGCCTCGGTGAGGAGGTGGGAGAGGTTGCCGGCGTGGTAGAGGCGGGCGCCGGTCATCGCCATCGCGTCCAGGAAGGGCTCCAGCAACTCCCGTTTGTGCTCGGGGAGTTCCTCGATCGGGCCGGTGGCCATCGGGCCCAGCAGGACGAGGCGGCCACCGGGGCGCAGCACCCGGTGGAGCTCGGCGAGGGCGCGGGGCGGGTCGTAGGAGTGGACGAGGGTCTCCATGGAGTAGGCGCCCTCGAACTCGCCATCAGGGTAGGGGAGGTCGTGGAAGTCGGCCCACCTGAAGACCGTACGGGCGCCGAACCCGGCGCGGTCGCTCAGGCGGCGGGCCTCGGCGAGGTGGAAGTCCAGCACGTCCACGCCGTCCACGACCAGCCCGAAACGCTCCGCCATCGCCCGGGCCACCACCCCCGCGCCGCACCCGGCGTCCAGCACCCGGGCGCCGGGGCGCAGGGCGAGCCGGCGGCCGAGCACGTCCTGCAACTGCCGCTGCGCGCGCCACATCCGCCACTTCGACTGCCCGGGCTCCGTCCAGCCCCAGTGGCGGGCGTTGCGCGCCACCCAGGTGTAGAACAGCCGGCTCCCCGTCCGCCCGTACACCCGGCGCAACCCGGCCAGATCCAGTTCCTGCACACCCATGCGGCCACGCTAGCGGCGGGGCGGATCGTGGCTCGGCGGCGCCACGCGGGGGTGGGGGTTGTGTGCTCGTATGCCCAGGTGCCGGGTGAACACCCGCGCACCATCCGCTTCGTGGAGAAGTTCTTCCGCCGTTCCCCACCGTCCACCCCCCACCCCCGGGCTCGGCGGGCACGCCGAGCCGGACAGGGCGGGGCGGGGTACGCCGAGGCTGGTCCCGCCTGGCCAGGCGGGACCAGCCACGGCACGGCCTGGGCGGGTCGGGTGCACGACGTTGGCCCACCGGCCCGCGGGCATCAGATCGGGAGGTCCCAGCCGGGGCCGGCCTCATTGCCGAGCCAGACCCGTTGCCGGGCGGGGGAGATCGTGATGCCGAATGCGTGCTGGTGCGGTTCACCAACCGATTGCCAGCTCTGAATCGCCTGCTCGACCCGGTCCCACAGGCGGACGGGGCCGCGTTGGACGACGGTCCACCCGCCGTCAGGGTTGGGGGTCGTCCGGGCCTGCGAACCGGTGGACACGTCCCAGAGGATCTGTTCGGCCCCCACTCCCATGCGCTCGGCCGAGGGCGCCGCGAGCTGAGCGACCCACCCGCCCGTCCAGTCGTCAAGCTTCGCGGGGTCGATCTGGCTCGGACGCTCCTCTCCGGGGAGCAGGTCCAGCGTCGGGCGGGGCGGGCGGTCGTGCGGCCGGGCGATCATGAAACCGGCCGGTTCCTCGAGGAACCGACCGGTGGCCTCGCCGAAGCCGGTCACGTCGAGCAGCGCGAGGGCGTTCGCATAGCTCCACCCGGAGAGGGTGACCAGGATTTGACCGCCGGGCTTCACCTGGTGCAGCCACGGGAGCGGGATGTACCGGACCGAACAGGTGGCGATGAGCCGGTCGTACTGGTTCCCGTCCGGGTCTCCGCGCAAGCCGTCACCGATGATCAGCCGGGGGCTGAACCCCGCGGCCTTGATCGCCGCTGCCGCTGCCGCGCCGACGGCGGGGTCGTACTCGATGCTGGTGAGGTTGGCGTCCCCGAGGCGGTGCGCGCCGAGGGCGGTCGAGTACCCGGTTCCGGTGCCGATCTCCAGCACCCGGTGACCGGCCTCCGCGCCGAGTTGCTGCCACATCCGCAGCACCAGGGACGGCAGGGTGGACGAGGACGACGGGGAGCCGGTCACAGCGAACTCGGTCACGTCGTCGGGCCTGACCCGGCCGTCGAGTTGGGTGATCAGCGTCTCGTCGGAGTAGACGCCCTTCAGCCAGCCCGGATCGCCCTCGCGGACGGGCCGGTAGCGGGTGGGGACGCTGCCCGCCATCGGGAGGAAGTAGGACCCCGTGAAGAGCTCGCGGGGAACCGTGGTGGCCGCGCTGCGCCACCCGGGTTCGGTGAGGATGCCGTCCTCGGTGAGTCTGTCCGCCAGGGCGCTGCGCAGCTGAGCCGGTGTGCTCACGTGTCGGGGCCTTTCTCCAGTTGGTCGGTGAGGGCTTGCGCGATGGCGGCGGTGGTCTGCGCCGGCTGCCAGGCCCATTGGCCGTTCGGGTTGCACTCAAGGAAGTACCAGTCACCCGCAGGGGTCACGGCGAAGTCGAACGCGCCGAAATGCACACGGAGTTCGGCGAGATAGGCCGCAACCGCACGCGCGACCGGCGCGGGTACCTCGATCGGTGCGCACGTCATCAGGTCTTGACGGTGACGCCAGTCGAGATCGGGGCTGTCGATCCGGACCCCGAACAGGCGGCCACCCACGGCGGTGACCCGCACGTCGAACGCCTTGTCCACCTTGGCCTGGAACATGTGGGGACAGACGGACACGGCGTCGGTGATCTCGGCCGCGCGCACCTCCCGTACCCACACACTGTGCGGCTGATCGTCCACGCGGTAGGGCGAGTTCCACACGGGTTTGTAGACCACTCCGCCGGACTGCTGCGCGGCGAACGTCCGGGCTTCGTGCGGGTCGTCGGTGATCACCGTGCTGGGCACCAGGAACCCGCAGCGCTGCGCGGTCGAGAGCTGCGCGGGCTTGAACTCGGCGGCCCGGTTGTTCCACGGGTGATTGACGTAGTGCGCGCCAGGCAGTGACGCGAGGATGCCCCCGGCGCCCCACAGGGCCTGTTCCGCGGCGAACCGTCGCTCCTGGCCGGCCAATTTGGGCGGTCCCTCGTAGGGCGAGGGCCTGCGCACCCACACGGAGCGAATCCGCGTGGTGTCGATCTCCCGGCTCGCCGTGCGCAGGGTGCCCCGCTGATCGCCCGTACCGTATGTGGCGGTCAGCGAGCCACCCACGTGCAGGTCGGTGCCGGGGTCGAGACGGACGACGGGAACCCGGCGCTCGGCGAGAAGCCGCAGCACCACGTCCGCCGTCACGTCGTAGGGGTTGGTCAGCACCAGCACCGACCTGCTGTCACGCATCAGCCGGAACTCTGGTCCTGGTCGTACGACTCGGTACTGTCCGCGTCGGTCGCGCCACCCGGGCGGGACCCGTCACCCGGGGTGGTCGTGGTGGGCGTCAGGCCGCTCGTGCTGGTGCCGTGGTCGCCCAATTCGACGGTCCGGCCGTGCTCGTCCACGATCACCGCGAGCTGGGTTTCGGGGTCGATCACGGGCGTGTAGTGCGGGATCGTGGTGGTGGCCGCGTACGGCCCCATCCTGCTGATGCCCCAGGGCGCGGGGGTTCGGGTCATGGGTCCTCCTTGTTCTGGCTACCCGCCGTAGTTGGGGCGGGAGATTCGATGGAACAGGAAGTCGGCCGCGCCGACTTCCTGTTCAGCGCCGAGTGGCGTGCGGATGCTTCGACGGGGCTCAGGGGGTCGGCGAGATCACCGGCGGGTTTGTGCAAGGACTGGGCGGCGATGGGGGCGTAGGACGCGGTGGATCGTAGGTCACCGGGCCGCTCGGGTGGAGTTGAGGCGGCATCGGGTGAGGGCGTAGGTGAGGCGGGGGTCGGGGGACGGCGTGGCGAGGAGGAGTTCACCGGCGGTGACGAGGGTGGTCCAGTAGCGGGTGGGGTCGCCGGTGCGGGGGAGGGGCTGGGAGGCGGTGAGGGAGAGGTAGGCGGTGGTGAGGTTGCCGGTGGTGAACCAGCGGGCCAGGCCGTGCTGGTGGCCGGCGCGGATCCCGCCGTGGGCGTCGATGGCGGCGAGGAAGAGGTCGACGACGGCGCGGTCGCGGGCGTCGAGGCGCTTGGGGATGTCGAAGATGCCGAGGGCTTCGAGGACTTCGCCGGTATCGGCCGCGGTGTTGGGGCGGGGGTCGGCGAGCAGGGCGTCGTAGCAGTCGTTGAGACGGCGCGTGGTCTCCGCGAGCGGGATGGAGAGGGCGAGGCAGACGGCGCGGGCGGAGGGCAGGGGCTTGCGGCTTCGGCGCGCTAGGAGGGCGTAGGCCTCGGCAGGGGTGGAGCCTCGGGCGAGGGCGTGCTTGGCGAGTGCGGTGAGGGGGACCGGGGGCATCGGCAGCGTGCTTTCAGGCGGTGACGAGGGAATGGGTGGGGCAGGGGGCGATGAGAGTCCAGACGAACTTGCCCACCCCGCCCGCGCGCGGGCAGCAGCCCCAGCGCTCGGAGAGTTCGCTGACGAGGAAGAGTCCGCGTCCGCTCTCGTCGTGCGGGCGAGCAGTGTGGAGGGTCGGGCGGCCGCCTCCGGCGTCGTGGACTTCGAGTCGGAGGAGGCTGCCGCTGAGGGCGAACCGGACTTCAATGAGCCGGTCCTCCTCCGCATCAGAGTGCTGTACGGCGTTGGCGAACAGCTCGCTCAGGAGGAGTTCGGCGACGTCGCGGTAGCGGTCGCCGGTGGGGAGAGCCGCGAGGTAGGCACGGAGCAAGTTTCGTGCGAGGGGCGTGGATTCGACACACGAGTCGAGACGCGCGGCGAACGCACGGGGGCGGCAGACTTTGAGCACGGGGCACCTCAGGGGGGCGAAAGGGGGCAGGCGAAGGGAAGCAGGCTTTTCGCTGCACGCTCTCGACCAGCGTCACACCTTCGCAGCACGCCTGGGGATTGGAGTGACGGCCCTCGCTGGCCAGGGGAAGCGAGGGCCGTCACGGCTGCCACCCGCTCCTTGACCAAGCGGTGTGCAGGCGGCGTCAGTGGTGTGAGCTACTCGGACTTCGACTTGTCGCCGTTGTGGTCACCGGACCCGTTGTTGGTGCCGTTCTTCTCGTCCATGTCGTGAACTCCCTTCGTTCCGCCCCTGCACTCGCAGGGATAACTGACGGGCTGACGCACTGGCCACGAGACGCCAGCAGTGCAGCTCGATGAGCGCCATGCGAGGAAGATGTGACTAGGAGTAATTTCCTCGTCACTCCGGATGGCCGCTCACTAGTTGACCGCCACCGAAAGATCAATGGCGAGGGAGGGGCGGACTTTTCGACGGACTTTTTCGCCCATGGAGCTCTGCACAGCCAGCAGTCGGCGAGTTACGGTCTGCGATGTGGAGACGCAATTCACGCGCCTGTGCACTGAGTTCGGCTGGGGCGGCCCCGCGAGATTCAGGCAGGTGTACGCAGCGACGGCGCGCAAGCTGGGCGAGAACGAGGAGGTGAGTGATCGCCAGTTCCATCGCTGGCGGCAGCCATTGCCTCCATGCCCACAGCCAGGGCGTCAGCGCGTTCTCGAGGCGATGCTGGGTATCCCGTTGGAGCAAGCCGGCTTCACCGTCCCTGACCATCGCAGATCAGGAACCGCGCTGACACCTCGAGAGGAGTTGGAAGAAGACGTGAACCGCCGATCGTTCCTAGCTTTGGCCGGTGGCGCTGCCGCTACCGCTGCCATCCCCCAACCTCGGATCGGCATCGAGGCCGTCATGGATCTGCGATCTGGTCTTGCCTCCCTCTACGGCCTGGATGATCGGTTCGGCGGTGCCACCGTCGGCCCGCTCGCGCAGGCCCACCTGGCCCGTGCCGAGCGGCTCATCGCCACGACCAGCTACCCCAGCACGATCGGCAGGCAGCTTCGGCTGATCGCTGGGGAGACGGCGGAGCACGTTGCATGGCTGGCTTTCGACGCCGGCGACATCAGCCGCGCCCAGACGTATTGGCACCATGCCCTCGTGCGCGCTGAGGAGCTGCAGGACGACTCGCTTGCTGTGGTGGTGTTGGCTTCGATGGCGCTGATGAACCTCCGCGAACGCGAGCCGGCGCAGGCCCTCGACCTTGCCCGTCGTGCTCAAGAGAAGGCCCGAGTGTGGGCTCCGCCCTCGCTGGTCTCGATTCTGATGACGAGGGAAGCACGAGCACTGGCGATGCTCGGTGACCATGTGAACGCGCGCTCGACCCTCGCGCAAGCCACCCGGTGCTACGAGCAGGAGCGCGGTACGCGATCGGTGCCCGACTGGGCTGTCTTCCATGGTCCTGCGGAGCTGGCTCTCGCGCAGGCTTCGCTGTTCACTGAGGCCGGGCATCACAAGGCGGCTGTTCAATGGCTGAAGCGCTCACTCGGGTACCAGGAGACCAACTACGCGCGGAACGAGGCACTGGTGCGTTTCAACCTGGCCGGGGCCCTCGCGCAGGCAGGGGAGGCTGAGGAAGCTGCTCACGAAATCGCCTCGGGGGCCGTGCTGCTGACTGAGGTCTCATCGGGTCGGGCCCGGACTTCGATGCAGGAGGCATGCTCCCGCCTCGAAGCCCTTGATCCGTCTCTCGCCGCCGCCAGCACTGCCCACCTGATCGCCTAGGAGTAGAGCCGTGGAGAATCCCGCTTTCGAGACCGTCACCGACGCCGGTGGCGCGGCCCGGGTGCTGGACGAGATCGCCCCGCTGTACGAGCGGGTGTTCGCGGAGGCGCCCTACTTCGAGGGGCCGCGTGACCTGGCGGACTTCCTGGAGGGGTACGACAGGTTCCGGACGATGCCGGGGTTCCGGCTGGTTCTCGTGCGATCGGGCGGGTTGGTGGGGTTCGCCTTCGGGGTGCTCCTCCAGTCGAACAGTCGGTGGTGGGACAGTCTCGGGCTGGACCCTGAGTTCACGCGGGAGGACGGGCGGCGCACGTTCGTGATCCGGGAGATCGCAGTGGCTCCCGAACACCGGCGTCGCGGGCTCGGGCGGGAGTTGCATGCGGCTGTGCTCGCAGGCGTGGAGGCTGAGCGGGTCACCCTGGCGGTCCGCCCGGAGGCGAAGGCGGCCGTCCGGATGTACGAAGCCTTGGGCTACGAGGACGTCGGTGCCATGACGCCGTCCTGGGACGGCGCCCCGGTGTACCGGTGCATGGTTCAGCTCCGCTCGGAATCGCAGTGAGAACGGTGGCCGCGTGGCACGCTGACCCCTCCGTCGTACCGAGGAGCGAGATGCAGCAGCTCCTCGACGCCACGCACGAGAGAGCCGCCGGTGCGGCCCGTCAGCCGCGCAGGCCCCGCCGTTTCATAGACACCGAAACGATCTTCCTACCCGTCCTGGAACCATCAGAGGAGTAGACGTGACACAGCCGACTGCGGAGGAACGCCCGGGAATTGCCGCTGCGATCGTGGTCCACGAAGGCCGCGTTCTGATGGTGAGGCGACGAGTGAGCGAGGGCCAGCTCTCCTGGCAGTTCCCGGCCGGTGAGATCGAGGCCGGCGAGTCGCCCGAGGAGGCGGCCGTCCGCGAGACGGCGGAGGAGACCGGACTGGGCGTGGCCGCCGTCAAGCTCCTGGGCGAGCGTGTGCATCCGAAGACCGGCCGGCGGATGTCGTACACGGCCTGCGAGGTCGTCAGCGGTACCGCCGAGGTGGTCGACACGGAGGAACTGGACCAGCTCGCGTGGGTGGCGCTGGCGGAGATCCCCGAATACGTGCCGTACGGACTCTTCGAGCCGGTACAGGCGTACCTGGACATTGCACTCACTGCCTGACCGATGCTGTACGGGCGGCCACCTGCTGGGTGGCCGCCCGTACAGCTATTGCGCGGATCTGTGGGTTCGTCGGACGGGCTGGTCAGAGGATCTCGATCTCGTCCGGGAGGACGCAGTGCGTCTCCTCGTCCACTTCCACGACGTAGCCCTTCGGTGGCTCCAGCGCGCTCTCGTGCCAGATGCCGGTGACCTCGCCGATGAGGCCGCCGGCCGTGATCCGTACCCGGGTGCCGTCGGGGAGGTCGCTGCGGTGGCGGGGGGTCATGCCGGGGTGCAGTTGCCCGGTTCCGGCGAGGAACTCGGGGCGCAGGCGCCACGGGCTGCCGTCGTCCGTCTCGACGGAGTACACCGGCCCGTCCGGGCGGATCTCGCAGGAGGTGACCACGCCGCGCATGCCGAGCAACTCGGGCCCGATGGCGCCCAGTTCGGGCTGCGGGGGGTCGGGTGTCGTGAGGGTGACGACCTCCCCGTACGCCAGCGCGGCTCCGCTCGGCCACGGTGTCTCGTCCAGCGGCCACGGGTGCTCGGGGGGCATGCCGGTCCACGTTTCGTCAGGGGGGAGGAAATCGCGCCACGCTAGCACGCCGCCGTTTCCGCTCATCGGCTGTGAGAGATCCCCGCGCTGATGGGACGGGGTGTGGGGCGCCCGGTGGGCCGGGCGCCCCGCGTGGGGCCGGTCAGGGGCAGAGGGTGGTGCGGAGCCAGGGGATGGTGATGCGCATGGCGTCGTCGAAGCGGGAGATGGCGCAGTGGCCGGTGTCGGGGAGGAGGGTGACGTGGGTGTGGCGGCGGGGGGTGAAGACGAGGGTGTCGTGCTGGGGGACGTGGACGTCGTCGGCGCCGTTGAGGACCAGCATCGGGGAGTTGAGGTCCTGGTCGAGGAGGGGGCGCAGGTCGAAGGCGGCGAAGGCGTCGTCCTGTTCGGCGGCCGTCGGCATCGCGGGGAAGCCGAGGGCGTTGCCGACGATGCCGCCCATGCCGTAGGCGAAGCCCCGGCCGCGGGCGAAGGCGTGCTCGACGGGGCCGCCGAGGTCGACCGCCGCGTCGACGGCGCCGGTGAGGCCGCTGCGGGCGGAGTAGTAGCCGCCCATGGAGAGGCCGAAGTGGCCGACCCGGCCGTTGCCGATCGTCCGGGCGTACGCGATGAGGCCGTCGATGACCTTGGCGCCGCCGTCCGGGGTCATCGGCACGTGGGATGTCTCGCCGGTGCCGGGGATGTCGAACAGCAGCAGCCGTACGGGCAGGGCGAGCGCGAGCCGCTCCCACATGTCGTGCAGGTCGACCTTCCAGGAGTCCACGCCGCCGCTGGCCAGCATGACCGGGGCGTCGGCGGGCAGCCCGGGGGCGGCCATGAGGTGGACGGGGAGGTCGACCGTGCCGCCGCCGTACGGGACGGTGAGCGTGCGGCGCTCGAACTCCACGGGGAAGCCGGGGGCGGCGAGGAGGTACTGCTCGACCTGGCGGGCCTGGGCGGTGCGCTTCGGTTCGTCGGCGAGCGTGGGGAACTTGGCCCAGCCGTAGGCCTGCGCGGCCTCGCGGTGGCGCCCGGCCGCCGCGTGCCGGGCGGCGAGGGCGGACCACTCGTGCACCCAGCCGCCGGGCCGGTCGGGCCACATGTCGGTGACGGCGGCGCGTACGGCGTCCACCTCGGCGGCGGGGAGCGCGAGGGTCATCTGGGGGTGGCGCTCGGTGAACAGGTCCTGGGGGTCGAGGGGCCAGGTGAAGGGCATGGTGGTGCCTCCTGCCGATGCTCGTGAAGCTCTTAAAGCCGTGACTGTTGCGTTAACGACTATGCGCCTCGGGTGGAGGTAAAAGCAAGGGGGATTGTGTTAAGGTGAGTCCGGAGGTGGTCGACCCATGACCGAGGAAGAGCCCGAACCGACGATCCGCCGCCGCCCCGGCGGACGGGCCGCGCGGGTGCGGCAGGCCGTGCTGGCGGCGGCCATGGAGGCGCTGGCCGAGGGCGGCCCGGCCCGCCTCAGCATCGCCGACGTCGCCGCCCGGGCCGGGGTCAACGAGACCACCGTGTACCGGCGTTGGGGCAGCCGGGAGAAGCTCGCGCTGGACGCCATGCTGACCGCCAGCGACGAGGGCATGCCCGTCCCCGACACCGGCGCCGTCCGCACCGACCTGGCCGCCTTCGCCCGCGCGCTGGCCGACTACCTGGCCACCCCGCTCGGCGGCGCCGTCGCCCGGGCCGCCGCCTTCGGCGCGGAGGACCCGGAACTCGCCGAGTCCTGGCAGACCTTCTGGCGCACCCGCCTCGACCAGGTCGGCGCCGTCGTCCGGCGGGCGGTGGAGCGCGGCGAACTCCCGCCGGGGACGGACGTCGACCTCGCCGTCGAACTGCTCTGCGCCCCGCTCCAGACCCGGGCCCTGCTCGGCCACGGCCGGATCGAGCCGGACCTGCCGGAGCGGCTCGCCGACCTCGTCCTGGACGGCCTCCGGGGGCGCTAGAGAGCGACCGAGCGCCCGTCAGACCGTCAGACCGCCGCGACCGTCAGACCGCCGCGACCGTCAGACCGCCGCGAGCGGCGGCTCGCGCAGGGCGAGCGCGGCCGGCAGGAGCGCCGCCACCAGGGCGATCACCGCGCAGCCGGCGGCGAGGGTGCCCATCACCGCCCACGGGACGACGGCCGGGGTCGGGCCGATCAGGTGCGTCAGCGCGGCCCAGGAGCCGCCGACGCTGAGGGCCGTGCCGAGCACCCCGAGCGCGGTGCCGGCCGCCACGCAGAGCAGGGTCTCGACGGCGACGGTGCGCAGCACCTGGGCGCGGGTGGCGCCGGAGAGCCGCATCAGGGAGAACTCGCGCCGCCGGTCGGCGACGGTCATGACGAGGGAGTTGGCGAGGGCGATCGCCGCGTAGCCGATGGCCAGGCCGAGGATCATCAACAGGGCGTTCCAGGCGGCCTGTTCGGTGCTGTCGGTGGCGGCCGACCACACCTCGCGCGGTGTGACGACCCGCGCGCCCAGCCCGTCCACGGCGGTGCGCAGCGCGGCGGCGGCCTGCTCGCGGTCGGCGCCGGGCAGCAGCCGCAGGTCGACGCGGTCGGCCAGGGCCGGGCCGCCGACGCCGCCCGTGACGGCGTCGGACGGGGTGACCCAGGCCTGGACGGCCTCGGAGCCGGTGCCGAGCAGCGCGGCGACGCGCAGCGAGCGGGGCGTGCCGTCGGCGAGCAGGACGGACACCTGCTGCCCGACCTGCGGGGAGCCGGGCCAGGTGCGGCTGAGGACGACGGAGCCGGGTCGGAGGTCGGTGAGGGAGCCCGCGACGACGGGCAGGCGGTCGACCTCGGCGAGGGCGGCCGGGTCGGCCGAGGCGGCGCGGAAGGGGGCGAGCGCCTGGCCGTCCACGACGGGGGCCATCAGCGAGGTCGGCGTGGTCGCCACCGCCCGTACGCCGGGGACGGCGCCGACGCGGTCCACCACGGCGCGGCTGAGGCCGGGGGTGCCGGCGGGGGTGACGACGAAGTCGGCGGCGGCCAGGCGGTTGCGGACCTCGGTGGCCTGGGCGCGGTTGATGGTGCCGATGCTGCCGAGCAGGCACCCCGCGAAGGCGACGATCAGCACGATCGGGGTGGTGGTCGCGGCCGTGCGCCGGAAGGAGGTGAGCGCGTTCTGGCGGGCCGTCGACCAGGTCACCGAGGTCCGCAGCCGGGAGGAGAGGGCGGGCAGCAGGGTCAGCAGCCGGACCGTCGGACCGGCCAGGACGCCCGCCAGCAGTACGCACCCGGCGACGACGCCCAGCAGCAGGCTCAGCGCGTCGGCGGCGTTGGCCGCCGCGTCCGGCCAGTACTTCGCGGTGAGGGCGACGGCCGCGAGCGCGCCGCCCAGCACCAGCAGGCCGCCCGCCCAGCGCAGGGCCAGCACGCCGCGCGAGTGGCGGTCGAGGTCGGCCTCGGCCAGGGCGTCCCCGGGGCTGACCAGCCCGGCCTTGAGGGAGGAGAGCAGCACTCCGCCCAGCGCCGTCAGCAGGCCGAGCGCGGCGGCGGTCAGCAGCGCCCACGCGGTGACGGGGACGGTGAAGTCGGCCGGGACGAGGTCGCGTTCGACCAGCCAGTGAGCCGCGGGCGCCGCCCCGGCCGCACCGGCCGCGCACCCGGCGGCGGAGGCCAGCAGGCCGACGACCAGCGCCTCCCGGTGGACGAGGGAGCGCAGTTGGCGGCGGGTGGCGCCGATCAGGCGCAGCAGCGCGAGTTCGCGACGGCGCTGGGCGATGGAGAGGGCGAAGGTGCCGGCCACCACGAAGACGGCGGTGCCGCCGGAGACCGCGGCGGACAGGCCCAGCGGGGTCTGCACGTTCTCCAGGCGGCTCGCGACCTCGATGTGGTGCGGGTCGGCCTGGGCGCGCTCGGCGCCGGTCAGGACGCGGGCCGCGTGGTCGCCGCCGGTGGCGGCCACGGCTCGGCGCACCGCGTCGGCGGGCCCGTACGCGGCCAGCACGCCGACGGCGGGGCACAACCTGCTCGCCCGGGCGTCGGTGAAGAAGAGGGCGTGCTCGAACGGCTCCGCCTCGGTGACGCCGGAGACGATCGCGGTGTGCGGCCCGTCGGCGGTGACGAAGCGGACGCTCCGCCCGACCTGCTCCGGGCTCCCGCCGCCCAGGACCACCTGGTCGTCGGAGGCGGGGGCCGCCCCGGCCGTCAGCCGGTAGCCGCCCACGGCGGCGGCGGACCAGGCGCGGCCGACCTGCGAGGCCGGGCCGTCGGCGGTCTGCGCGTAGAAGGTGCGGTCCTCGACCGTACGGCCGGTGGCGGCGACGGCGGCGATCAGCTCGGGCGGCAGGCCGGGCTGGGCGGCGACGGGGGTCGGCTCGACCTCGCCGCCGGTGGTCGCGACGTCGACGCTGCGGTTCGCGACGACCAGGACGGGCGCCCCGGAGAAGCGCTGGCGGCCCTGGTCGGGGACGTCGGCGGTGGCGGCGATGACCAGGATGGAGACGGCCATCAGGGCGACCCCGCAGGCCAGCGCGACGAAGCTGCCGACGAAGGAGGCCCAGCGCAGCCGGACGGAGGCGAGGGCGAGGGTCAGCATGCGAGGGCCTCCTCGGATGCCGTCTCCAGCGCCGTCATCCGGGCGGCGATCTGCTCGACGGTCGGCCGCTCCAGGGCGCCCGCCGGCCGGCCGTCGCGCAGGAAGACCACCCGGTCCGCGTAGGAGGCGGCGTACGGGTCGTGAGTCACCATGACCACGGCCCGGGTGGGGTCGTCGGCCATGCCGCGCAGGAGGGAGAGGACCTCACGGCCGCTGCGGGTGTCCAGGGCGCCGGTGGGCTCGTCGGCCAGCAGCACGGCGGGGCGGGTGAGCAGCGCCCGGGCGATGGCCACGCGCTGCTGCTGCCCGCCGGACAGCTCGCCCGGCCGGTGACCGGCGCGGTCGGCGAGGCCGACGGCGGCCAGCGCGGCGAGGACCTCGGCGGGCGCGGGGCGCCGGCCCGCCAGCTTGGCCGGGAGGGCGACGTTCTGGGCGGCGGTCAGGGCGGGGAGCAGGTTGAAGGACTGGAAGACGAAGCCGATCCGCTCCCGGCGCAGCACGGTCAGCGCCTTGTCGCGCAGCCCGCCGAGGACGGTGCCGTCGACGAGCACCTCGCCGCCGTCCACGGCCTCCAGCCCGGCGGCCGCGCGCAGGAGGGTCGACTTGCCGGAGCCGGAGGGGCCCATGACGGCGGTGAAGGTGCCGAAGGGGAAGCCGAGGCTGACCTCGTCGAGGCCGAGGACCGGCTCGGGGCCGCGCCGGTAGGTCCGGCGGACGGAGCGGAGTTCGACGGCGAGGGCCGTGCTGCTGTTCATGATCATATTTCAGCAGCGGAGAAGAGCCCTGCTCAATGGACGGCGCTTCACGAATGGGGGTGTAGCTAGGTACACCCCCTCCGCCCTACACCCCCCGCCACACCCGCTTCAGCTCCTCCCAGCGCCGCGCCTGCTCCGGCGTCAGCACGCCCCGCAGCTCCGCCAGCTTGAGCAGCTGCGCCTCCGCGTCGGCGCCCAGGGGCTGGGCCTCGGCGCGGTAGTGGTCGCCGAGGAGGGCGTCCAGCTCGGGCCCGGTGAGGGCCGGGTCGAGGCGCTGGGCGAGCTTGGCCATGTTGCGGTAGGAGCCCTGGAGCAGGAACGGCGGCTCGGTGCGGGCGCGGTCGTCCTGGGCGGCGGAGGCGAGGTAGGCGCGGTTGACGGCCAGGACGGTGCCGCGCAGGTGGAGCAGCCCGGCGAGGACGGCCGTCATCCGCTCGACCTCGGCGGCCGGCCAGGCGGCCGTGAGCTGCCCGCCGGGGGTGCCCGAGGCGCGGGCGAGGAGGGTGTCGAGGTCCTCCCGGCCGGCGGTGGCGAGCGGGGCGAGGTGAGGATTGGCGGGCAGGGCGTTCTCGACGAAGCTGAGCGCGAAGAGGTCCTCGCGCCCGGCGACGGCGTCGCCGAGGTTCCAGACGTCGGCGCGGTTGGCGAGCATGTCGGGCAGGCGGAAGAGCCGCCCGGACTCGGTGTACGGGTTGGCGGCCATGACGACGGCGAAGCGCTTGCCGCGCAGGTCCCACTCGCGGGCCTCGCCGTCGTGGACGCCGTCGACGCGGCGCTGGGCGTCGCACAGCGGGATGAAGCGCTGGAGGAACTCGGGCGAGGTGTGCTGGACGTCGTCGAGGTAGAGGAGGACGTTGTCGCCCGCGTGCAGGGCGAAGTTGATCTTCTCGACCTCGCGGCGGGAGGTGGCGTCGGGGGCCTCGGCCGGGTCGAGGGAGGTGACGCGGTGGCCCAGGGCGGGGCCGCTGACGGAGACGAGCAGCAGGCCGAGGCGCTCGGCCAGGTACTCGACGAGGGTGGTCTTGCCGTAGCCGGGCGGGGAGACGAGCAGCAGCAGGCCGCTGCGGTCCACCGGGCCGCCCGCGCCCGCCGTGCCGAGCTGCTTGGCGAGGTTGTCGCCGACGAGCGGCAGGTACACCTGGTCGATGAGCCGGTTGCGGACGAAGCCGTTGAGCGGGGCGGGCCGGTAGTGGTCGAGCCGCAGCCGGTCGTGCTCGGCGGCGAGGAGGTCGGCGCGCAGGCGCTGGTAGGCGCGGTGGCCGGGCACCTCGACGGCCTCGAACTCCCTGACACGGGCCAGCAGTTCGTCCAGCCGCAGGTCGAGGGCGCCGCCGCTGGCGCGCGGGTGGTCGCCGAGCAGGCCGGTCACCCGTACGCCGACGGCGCCCTCGGCGGGGCGGCGCGGCAGCGCGGGGCAGAGCAGGGCGGCGGCGGCCTCGGCGCGGTCGCCCGGGTCGGCGTCGGCGGCGGCCGACTCCAGCCAGGCGTCGGCGAGTTGGCGCCGTACGGGCAGTAGCTCGGGCTCCTCGGGCAGGGCGGCGAGGGCCTCCGTCAGACCGGCGGACTCAGGGGCGGCGCGGAACTTGTCGAGCAGGGCGGCGGCGCCCGCCGAGTGGGCGAACACCGGTGCGGCGGCGGCGAGTTCGGCGGTCAGGTACGCGCCGGCGCCCAGGTGTGCGCCGGCGCCCAGGGAGTCGCCGGTGAAGGCGGCGACGGCCTCCTCCAGCTCCTCCGCCAGCGCCCGCAGGGCCGCCGAGGGGCCGTACGCCTGGCGGGCGAGCCCCAGTGAGCGGGCCCGGGTGTGCCAGACGAGGCGTCGGCGCTCGTCGGTGCCGTGTGCCCAGTACAGCTGGGCCGCCGCCCGGGCGGCGGCCGGGTGGCGCAACAGGCCCGCCTCGGCGTCGAGTTCGAGCAGGGCGTGCAGCAGCAGCGCCGCGTCGTGGTCGTGGACGCCGCGCTGGTAGCCCTCGTCGGGCCGCTGCTCGGCGGCGAGGCGGACGTGCTCCAGGAGGTCCGGCAGGGCGGCGTCGGCGGACAGCGCTCCCGGCTCGGCGGCCAGCAGCAGGGCGGCGGCCAGGTACTCGGCGCGGTAGAGCGCCGGGGTCTCCGAGGGCAGGGGGCGCGACCAGTACCGCTCGGTGGCCGCGAAGGCCGGGTCGGTGACGGGGGAGCGGTAGTCGGTGCCGGTGAGGGTGAAGGCGGGGCGGCCCTTCCAGGGCAGCAGGGTGAGTTCGGGCCGCTGGGTGGTGACGGCGAACAGGTGGCGGCCCAGGCGCAGGGTGCCGGGGCCGTCCCCGGCGAGCTCGGCGCGGTCGCGCAGCGCGCGGTGGGCGCGGCTGCGGGCGGCGCGCAGCCGCCCGGCCAGCTCCTCGGCCCGGACGCGGTCGCCCAGCTCCGTCAACTGGTCCGCCAGTTCGCGGAGTTTGACGGCCGTCGGGTCGGCGGCGAAGGCGGCGTCGATCTCCTCGGCGGTGGCGAGGGCGGCCAGCCGGCGGTGCAGGGTGTCGAGGATGCGCCCGGCGGACTCGGCGAGCCGGTCGGCGCGGCGGGCGCGCTCCTCCAGCAGGTGCTGGCGGCGGGCGGTGAGGGCGTCGTGGATGCCGGTGCGCCGCTCGGTGAGCTGCTCGCCGAAGGTCGGGTCGGCGTCGGCGAAGCGGGTCTCCAACTGCTCGACGCGCAGCAGGAGTCGGCCCAGCCGGTCGTCGCAGGCCTCGGGGGTGTCGGCGGCGGCGAGGGCGGCGGTGACGGCCTGGGCGAGCAGGGCCGTCTCGGCGGCGAACTCGTCGGCGGCCTCGCGGGTGCGCAGCTCGCGACGCCGTACGGTCAGGGCGGCGCGGGCCCGGTTGAGCAGGCCGAGCACGTCGGCGAGCCGGTCGAGGATGGCGGTGCGGGTGGTGGCGTCGGCGAGGTCGAGGGTGCCGACGAGTTCGGAGACGGTCTGCAGGGCCTCGCTCTGCTCGCCGAGCCGCTCGAACAGCGGAGCGGCCTCGGCGGCGGTGGCGATGTCCGCACACCACGAGGCGAGTTCGGCGGCGCGCTCGCGGTGGGGCTCGAAGGCGCCGGGCTCGGCGAGTTGGCCCACGGCCCGTCCGGCGGCCTCGGCCAGACCGGCGACCAGTTCCTCGGCGAGCGCGTCCACCCGCGCGCCGTCCACGCGGGGCAGTTCGCGCAGCGCCTCCACCCGGCCCTGGGCGCGGCGCAGCCCGGTGAGCCGGTCGACCCACTCGGCGGCGTCGGCGAGGGTCTCGCCGCGCGCGGTGCGCAGCAGGCCCTCGACGTGCTCGGCGGTCGTGGCGACCCGGTCGGCGGCGTGCGCGGTGAGCTGCGCGATCGCCTCGTACTCGGCGACGACCCGCCGCGCGGTGTCGCCGATCTCGGCGAGCGGCGCGGCCAGGTCGCCGAGGCCGGGCTGCCCGAGCCAGTGGTGCCGGTCGGCGGTGCGGGTGCAGGCGGCGAGGACGGCGCGGTGGCCGGCGGGGGTGTCGGCCCCGGCGGCGGCGAGACGGGCCAGGGCCAGGCAGTCGGCCAGGCCCCGGACGAGGTCGGCGTTGCCGATCCGCGCCAACGGCCCGGTGCCGAGCGGCTGTTCGGCGGCGTGCCGCTCGCTGGTGAACGGGGTCCGCCAGAGCTGGACGGGGTGCAGCCGGCTCGGCCCGTCCTCGGCGGGGCGCAGGGCGACGAGGAGGCCGTCCTCGAGCAGCGCGTAGCCCTGGCAGGCGAGCGGGGCGGCGGCCTCCTGGCGTACGGAGTTGTACGGCTGGAGCAGCGCGCGGCCGTCGGCGGGGGAGCGGAACTCGTAGAGCACGTCCTCGCCGTTGGGGGAGACGACGGTGCGCTCGTACGCCAGGCCGTCCACGGGCTGGTCGAAGACGCGCACGGTGCCGTCGGCGAGGTGGCAGCCGCCGGGGAAGGCCACGCCCTGGTCGGCGGGCAGGCGCAGGCAGGCCTGGCCGAGGGCGTCGATGCGGGTGACGGCGCCGGTGGGCAGGTGGACGACCAGGTGGCGGACGGTCTCCTCCTGGTACGGGCGCACGCGCACGAGCAGCAGGGTGGCGAGCCGGGCGTGGGCGATCTGCGCGTCGGCGAGGGTCTGGAGGGCCTCGGCGAGCGCCTCGCGGTGCAGCTCGCGGCCGTCGGGGGCGAGCAGGCGCAGCGTCCCGCCGTCCACGGCGAGGTGCAGCTCGCCCGCGAGGTCGGCGCGGGGCGCGGTGCCGGGGGCGGCGGGGAGCTGGTCGTCGCGGGTGAGCGCCGTCCAGGCGAGCTGCTGCCCGTCGGCCGGGGTGTGGTCGCGCTCGCCACGGCCGTCGTGGTAGGTCGGCTGCCCCTCACCGGGGTCGAGCCAGCGCAGCACCCGGACGTCGGCGGCGTCCGGACCGGTGCGGAAGACGGCGAGCAGGCGGCCGCCGGCGGGGCGCAGCCGCTCCAGGCGGGCGTCGCGGAAGTAGCGCCGCAGGTCGTCGAGGTCCTGGCGCAGCCGGGGGTCGTCGAGCAGGGTGCCCCCGGCGGGGGCGGGGGAGAGGTCCGCGTGGTGGACGGAGAGGGCCTCCGCTCCGGCCTCCCCGGCGCCTCCGGCGTCGGACCCGGGAGCGGACGGGCGGGTGCCGAGCAGCAGCAGCCCGCCCGCGGCGGTGAGGTCCTGCGGCAGGCAGGGCCTCTCGGTGGTGAGCCGCCCGGTGCCGGTGAGCCGCAGCTCCCCGCCGCCGAACTCCTCGACCCTGCGGGCGTTCAACGCCTGTGCACGGTCGGCGAGTTCGGCGGCGGCCCGGGCGAGCCGGCCGCGCAGGACCTCGTAGGTGCCGGCGTCGAGCCGGGTGTCGGCGGCAGGGGCGGGGGCTTCCACGGGCGTGTTCCTCGGTCGTGTTCCTCGATCAGGGCGTGGGGCGGGTCACCGGGAGCCGTTGGCGGAGGCCAGGGCTCCGATCGGCGTCTCCGCGATGCCCAACTTCTTCGCCGAGTCCAGCAGTTGGCGCAGCTGCCCGGCCTGCTCGCCCCCGCCGCCGATCATCTTCATCAACAGGGCCGAGACGGTCAGGTTCTGCACGTCGGCGGTGGAGACGGAGGACAGCACCCGGGTGAGGTCCTCGGTGAAGCTGGCCGATCCGTCCAGCCAGGGCCCGGCCAGCACCTGGGCCGTCTGCGAGCGTTCGACGAAGGCGTCCACGCTCTTGGCCGCCGAGACGGACTGCACCAGCCGGTCGAAGAACACCGAGTCCCCGCCGACGATGTCGATCTTCGCCTTCTCCAGCCCCGCCGCGACCAGCGCGGCCTGCGCCTCGGCGATCTGCCGCTGGGCGTCCAGGCCGGCCAGGCGGACGTCCTTCTCGGCGGCCAGGCGCAGCCGGTACTCCTCGTGCCCGCGCGAGGCCTCGTCCAGCTTGGCCATCGCCGCGGCCTTCTCCGTCAGGCCCTCGGCCTCCGCCTTGAGCTTCGCGCCGATCTCCAGCGCGGCGGCCTTCGCCTTCTCCGTCTGCACGGCGGCCTCGGCGCGGCCCAC
This sequence comes from Kitasatospora sp. NPDC101183, assembly GCF_044767945.1. Lineage (NCBI taxonomy): Bacteria > Bacillati > Actinomycetota > Actinomycetes > Kitasatosporales > Streptomycetaceae > Kitasatospora > Kitasatospora sp. NPDC101183. The sequence continues at coordinate 61,555 of NZ_JBIWOW010000033.1, forward strand.
CTTCTCCACCGCCGCGGCCTCCTGCTCCCGCACCTGCACCCGGGCCAGCCCCTCGGCGGCGGCCTCCGCCCGGATGCCCTCGGCCAGGCGGACCTTCGCCGCCGCGTCCAGCTCGGCGGCCTTCTGCCGGGCCTCGGCCAGCACCAGCGCCTCGCGGGCCTTGTGCGCGGCCGCCTGCTCGGCGGCCTCGGCGGCCTTGATGTCCTTGACGAGCTTCTCCTGCGCCTCGGCCTCCGCCTGGATGACGACGGCCTTGCGCATCCGCTCGGCCTCCTCGGTGGCGCGCAGCGTCTTGACGGCCTCCTCCTGCTCGGCGACCGTACGGTCCACGGCGATGCGCTCGCGCACCACGTCCGCGACCTCGCGCCGGCGGGACTCGACCTCCTTCTCCTTGGCGATGACGGCCAGTTCGGTCTCCCGGTCCCGGCCGACGACCTCCAGCAGGCGGTCCTTCTCGATCCGCTCGTTCTCCACGGCGATCACCCGCTCGCGGTTCTTCTGCGCCACCGCGACCTCGCGGGCCTGGTTCTCGCGCTGCACCCCGAGCAGCTCCTCGGTGCGCAGGAACGCGGTCTGGGCGGTGAGCCGCTCCTCCTCCTGCACCCGGGAGATCACCGCGTCCTCCTTGGCCCGCAGGGTTTCGATCTCGCGGCGCTGGCGGATCTCGGCGTCGGCCTGGCGGCGCTGGAGCTCCAGGACGGTCTCCCGGGCGTCCACGTTCTGCCGGGTGATCTCCTTCTCCTCCGTGCGCTGGTACTCGTTGGTGCGCACGTGCTCGATCGCCGTCAGCTCGGTGATCTTGCGGATGCCCTGGGCGTCGAGGATGTTGTCGCCGTCCAGCTGGCTCATCGGCGTCTGTTCGAGGTGGTCGATCGCCGCGTCCTCGAGGGTGTAGCCGTTGAGGTCGGTGCCGATGATCGCGATGATCTGGTCCCGGAACTCGTGCCGGTGGGTGTAGAGGTCGGTGAAGTCCAGCTGCTTGCCGACGGTCTTGAGCGCCTCGGCGAACTTCGCCGCGAAGAAGTCCTGGATCGCCTGCGGGTCGCTGGCGCGGACGGTGCCGATCGACTGCGCGACCTTGACGACGTCCTCGACGGTCTTGTTGACCCGGACGAAGAAGGAGATCCGGATGTCCGCCCGGATGTTGTCCCGGCAGATCAGGCCGTCGCGGCCGGCCCGGTGGATCTCCACCGTCTTCGCCGTGATGTCCATCAACTCGGCCTTGTGCAGGACCGGCAGCACGATCGCGCCGGTGAAGGTGACGTCCACCTTCTTCGTCCGGGAGACGATCAGCGCCTTGCCCTGCTCGACCTTCTGGAACAGTCGGCCGACGAAGAGCAGGACGGCGAGCAGGATGAGCAGCACGACGGCGACGAGCACGCCGAAACCCACGGCGATGGTGTCCATCACGGAGTCCTTCTGACGAGGTGGTGCGAGTGAGAGCCCGGCATGTGACGCTTCATCAGATGCCGGGCGGTGAAGGGTCGAAGGGCGCGATCAGGAAGTGCTCGCGCTCCTCGTCGTAGTCGAAGATCAGGGCCGTGCTCCCGACGGTGAGGCCGGGGGCTTCCCCTTCCGGGGCCGTACGGACCTGGACGGTGGCGGTGGAGCCGTCCTCGGCCCGCACCTCCGCCTGCCCGAAGTCGGCAGTCACCCGGCCGGTGCGGATCACGCAGACCCGGCCGACGAAATCGCTCCGGGTGACCGGCCGGTCCTCGGGGAACAGCCGCGACAGCGGCCGGACGATCAGCCGGGTGCCGGCCCAGGCGGCGACCAGCGCGACGGCGAAGACCCCGCCGCGCGCCGGTGCCCCCGAGGTGAGGACCGTCCCGGCGAGGCTGACGAACCAGGCGATCGCGACCAGCAGCGAGACCGCCACCGTCACGGGCACCCCGCCCAGCCCCAGCGCGTCCAGCACGCCCCCGTGGTGGTGGGAGTCGGGACCTCCGTGCGCCGCGTCCCCCCGGCCGTGGTGCCCCCCGGCACCCTCATGACCTGCGGCGCCGTGCCCCCCGTGGCCCCCGTGCCCCCCGGCACCGTGGCCCACGTGACCGACGTGATCGACATGACCCGCGTGGTGTCCGACGCCGTGCCCCCCGTGCAGGGCGTCGAACCCGAGTCCGCCGAGCAGCATCACCAGCCAGTACCCGACGACCACCACCAGCGCGAAACTGAACAGCGCGGTCGGAAAAGCCAGCGCGGCCGCGACGAATCCCCCCATCCCGGCCACGCTCCCCCGTCTCCCCGTACCTGCACCGTTCCTCGGCGCCACGGAGATCGTGACAGCGGAGGGGGCGTTCGCACATTGCCAGGTTCCGGCAATCTTTACGGCGCTTTGACACCCGGGTACGCGCGTGGCCGGTGACACTGCCACAGCTGTGCAACAGGCGGGCGACGGGACGGCCGCAGGGGTTTGCCGACCTGTGCCTACAGGGGCTGTTCGGGCCAGTTCAGCAGCCGGGCGCCCATCGCCGCCGTCTCCAGGGTGAAGCGCTGCAACGCGTCCGCCGGGTCGTAGCCCGTCAACGCCTTGATGCGCTCCAGGCGGTAGCTCAGCGTGCGCACGCTCAGCCCCAGCCGTCGGGCCGCCTCCGCGTTGACGTACGCCGACTCGGAGTGCACCACGATCGTGTCCAGGAGGGGACGGGCGCCGCCCCGGGACTCCGTCAGCGGGCCCAGCACGCTGCCCACCAGGTCCGCCATCGCGGCCCGGTCGCGCATCAGCACGGGGAAGACCAGCAGTTCCTCGGCCCTGAGGTTGCTGGCCGGAAGATCCAGGCGGCCCGCGTAGTCCAGGGCGTCCAGCGCCTCCTCGTAACTGCGCAGCACCCCGCTCGCCCCCGAGTGCCGGCGGCCCGTCGCCACCCGCACCACCGGGCGGTAGCCCGGGCCCGGGCGCAGCGTCAGGTCCGCGAAGGCGTCCAGGACGGCGCGCTCCGATTCGGGGGCGATGCAGACCAGTCGGCCCTGCTTGCTGGCCAGCAGCACGTCCCGCTCGCCGAAACGGCCGACCAGCTCCCGCTCCACCCGGTTCACCAGCGGATGCACGTCCTCGAACGGCTCCTCGCCCACCGCCACCGCCACCGCGTACGCGCCCGCCAGCCGCAGGCCGAAGCGCTCCGCGCGCTCGGCCAGCAGGCCCAGGTCGCCGCGCCCGTACAGCAGGTCGTCGATGAACTCCCGCCGCGCCGCCTCCTCCTGGCGCACGGCCATGCGCTGCGCGCGCTCGTGACCCTCGCCCAGTGCGGCCAGCGCGGCATCGGTGGCGGCCAGCACGGCGTCCCCGGTGCGGCGCAGCTCGGCGACGCTCACGGCACCGGCCGAACCCGGCAGCGTCTGCCACGCCCGGCGCGCGGCGGCCAGGCAGTGCGCCACCACCGCCCGCAGCCCGTACCCGGCCTCGGCGCAGTGCTCGCCCAGCTTGCGCAGGCCCTCCAGCTCGTCCCGCCGCAACAGCCGCCCCGTCCGGGACGCGTCCGCGAGCAGCAGGAGGTACGCCTCCGTCAGCTCGGCCGGTATGTCGTGCTCGATGCCCTCGGCCACCTTGTGCCGCCCACCCCGTTGTCGCCAAAGAGACAATTGCGACTGCCGAACCTACCAGCCGTCCGCCGCCCCGCCCGTGGGGAGAGGAGGGGCGCGGGTACCGGGGCGACGGCCGGCCGGTGCTCGCCCACCTCGGGCGTTGCCACCCGCGCCCCCGCGCCCCCGCGGGTGGCCGGGGCGCGGGGGAGTCGGTGGCGGTTCGGACGGGCCGCCCCCACCGGGCGTTCGCCGGCGCCGGGGTGGTTCTCGCCCCGTGTGCCTCGCCCCGGCGCCCCGGCATGCCCGCCGGTCAGGCCGCCGGGGTCGCCTTGGTGCGGAAGGTGGCCAGGGTGCTCGTCGGTACCCCGCAGGTGGGGAGGAACGCGGCGGCGCCGCCGTGGTGGGTGTGGACCTGGGCGAGGAAGACCGCCATGGCCTCGGCCGGGGCCTCCAGCAGCGGCGCGGGCACGGTGAGGGTGCGGTCGTTGAGGGCCGTGCGGTGGCGGCGGGCGAGCCCGGCGAAGATCTGCGGGAGGGCGTCCGCCGTGCGGGCGTAGTCGGCGACGATGCGCTCCGCCGGCACCCCGAGGAGGTCGAGCAGCAGGGCCGTGACCAGGCCCGTACGGTCCTTGCCCGCCGCGCAGTGCAGCAGGACGGCCCCCGGCCGGGCCGCCGCCTCCACCGCCGCCGCGACGGCCCGGGGGGCGGAGACGGCGAGCTGCACGTAGTACTCGCCGAGGTCGGTGGCCGTGGCCATGGTGCGCAGCCGCTCGGTGAGGCCGTCGGTGGCCGGGTCGACGGGCGCCTCGACGACGGCGATCCCGGCGGCCCGGGCGGCGGCCCAGTCGCCGGGGTCGGTCTCGTGGACGTTGCGCAGGTCGACGATCGTGCGGATGTCGCAGCCGCGCAGCTGGGCGACGACGGCCTCGTCGGCGGCGGGGAAGGGCTGGGCGGAGCGGTACAGCACGCCGGGGCGTATGCGCAGGCCCTCCGGGTCGCTGAGGAGGGAGGCGTCGCGGAAGTTGACCAGGGACATGGGTGGGGAACCTTTCGTTCCCCCGTGTGTAACCCGCCCCCCGCCCGCCGGGCAACCCGCGAGGGCCGTACCGTGGCCGCCCATGAGCCACGACGCCACCTGGTACCTGATCCAGGCCCCCGCCGCGGCCACTCAAGGGATGATCTGCGCGCAGATCATCCCTTGAGCGCGCTCACACGTCCCGGCGCCGTACCACGGCCACCGTCACCGCCGCCGCGACCGCCGCCCACATGCCCATGGTGATCCAGGCGTCCAGCACCGTCGGCGGGTTCTTCCCCATCGTCGTGTGCGAGTGCGGGTTCAGGGTGAGCCGCGCCACCGTGTGGGTGGGCAGGTGGTCGCCGATCCTCTTCAGCCACTCGTAGCGGTCCCCGCCGAACATCAGCGGCAGGATGAACAGCGTCACCACCATCGACACGATCGAGGCGGTGGCGTGCCGCAGCAGTGCCCCCAGCGCCATGCCGATCAGGGCGCAGGTGGGCACGATCGCCGCGTACCCGAGGACGGCGCGCAGGCAGCCGTCGTCGTCGATGGACAGCCCGACGTGCCGGGAGGCCAGCATCGCGTTGGTGGCGAAGAAGGACCCGAAGGCCACCACCAGCCCGGCGAGCGTGGTGAGCCCGGTGATCAGCAGCACCTTGGCCGTGATCACGCCCCGCCGGTCGGGGACGGCGGCGAAGGTGGTGCGGATCATGCCGGTGGTGTACTCGCCGAACACGGTGATCGCCCCCAGCGAGCCGGCCGCGACGGTCATCAGCTCGCTCGAGATGCTGCTGAGGCCGTGGTACAGCGGGTCGTAGAGGAATGCCTTCGCGCCGGGCATCAGCGGCGGCGGGTTGTCGATGTAGGTCAGGTCGCTGTGCACCGCGTTGATGTTGACGCCGATCGCCACCAGCGAGGCGAGGGCCAGCACCCAGTAGGTGGACCGCAGCGAGCGCAGCTTGATCCACTCGGCGGCGAGCAGGTCGACGAACCGGGGCCTCGGTTCAACAGCGAAGGTGCTCATCGGGTCTCTCCAGCCGGGTACTCGACGCTGTCGGCGGTCAGGGACATGAACGCGGACTCCAGGGAGGGCGTCCGGGCGGTCAGCTCGTGCAGCACCACCCCGTGCCGCAGGGCGAGTTCGGCGATCCGCTCGACCGGCAGCCCGGTGACGATCCCCGACTCCGGCTCCGTACGCCGCAGTTCGGCCCCCTCCGCCAGCAACACCGGCTCCAGCAGCGCCAGTTCGGGTGTACGGACGGCAACTCCCGTCACCGCGTTGCGTGCGGAGAACTCCGCCAGGCTCTGGTCCGCGATCAGCCGCCCGCGCCCGATCACCACCAGGTGGTCGGCCGTGTGCTCCATCTCCGCCATCATGTGGCTGGAGACGAACACCGTCCGCCCCTCTCCGGCGAGCCGCCGGAACAGCCCGCGCACCCACAGCACGCCCTCCGGGTCCAGCCCGTTGAGCGGCTCGTCGAACAGCAGCACCGGCGGATCGCCCAGCAGGGCCCCGGCGATGCCCAGGCGCTGCTTCATGCCCAGCGAGTACCCGCCGATGCGCCGCCCGGCCGCCTTGGCCAGGCCCACCTCCGCGAGGACCTCCTCCACCCGCCCGAGCGGGATGCGGTTGCTGCGCGCCAGTGCCGACAGGTGCGCCCGGGCCGTCCGCCCGCTGTGCACGTCCGAGGCGTCCAGCAGGGCGCCGACGTGCCGCAGGCCGCGAGGGCGGCCGGCGAAGGGGACCCCGTCGACGGTGACGGTGCCCGAGGTGGGGGAGTTGAGGCCCAGGACCATGCGCAGGGTGGTGGACTTGCCCGCGCCGTTGGGGCCCAGGAAGCCGGTGACGGCGCCGGGCCGGACGGTGAAGCTCAGCTGGTCGACGGCCGTGGTGGCGCCGTACCTCTTGGTCAGTCGCTCGATCTCGATCACGGGGACAACAGTGCCGCCGCCCGCCCCCGCCCGGCATCGGGCGGCGGAACACAACCCTCCGCCCCCGCACCGGTCCCCGGGATTACACCCCCGGGCCAATGCGGCGGCCCGGTGCCCGCGGCTACCATCGCGTCATGATCACCGAGCCCCGCCCGCCGCTGCTCCGGCGCCTGCCGCCCGGCGTGTGGGTGGCGGCGTTCTGGACGACCCTCGTGGTGTTCCGCTGCTTCACCCGCGACCGGGAGCTGGAGCTGCTGTTCGTCTACCAGGGCAACCCCGAGGACATGCCGCTGGTGGTCACCGCCGTCGTCACCACCCTGGTCGCCACCTTCCTCGTCCGGCTGCCCCTGCTCGCCATCGCGGTGGCGCTCGCGGGCGCTCTCTACGCGATCGGCATGTGGAGGGTCCAGGAGGCGGCCCCGCTGCAGTTCCTGATCGCCGACGCGGTCGTCGGCTACTGCGCCGCCACCCGCCCCCGGCGTGCCTCGCTGACCGCCCTCGCCCTGCCGATGGGCACCCTCACTGTGCTGTACCTGGTGGGCCTGCTGACCGGTGGCGGGGCCAACCCCTTCGTCTACCTCGGCTTCGGCGCCGTCACCGCCATCGCCTGGCTGATCGGCAACACCGTCCACCAGGGCCGCGCCCACAGCGAGGCCCTGCGCGGCCAGGCGGCCGCCCAGGCCATCACCGCAGAACGGCTGCGCATCGCCCGCGAGTTGCACGACATGGTCGCCCACAGCATCGGCATCATCGCCATCCAGGCCGGCATGGGCCGCCGCGTGATGGACACCCAGCCCGCCGAGACCCGCACCGCGCTCGACGCCATCGAGACCACCAGCCGCGAGACCCTCGCCGGTCTGCGCCGGATGCTCGGCGCGCTGCGCCAGGCCGAGGCGGAGGCCGCACCACTCGAAGTCGCCCCGGGGCTGGCCGAGTTGGACCGCCTGGTCACCCGTACCGCCGGGGCCGGCGTCCGCGTCGCGCTCACCCGCAGCGGCGAGGCCCGGGCGCTGCCGCCCGAGGTGGACCTCGCCGCGTACCGGATCGTCCAGGAGGCCGTCACCAACGTGGTCAAGCACTCCGGCACCCGCGACTGCCACGTCAGCGTCGAGTACGGCGCCGGCGGCCTCGCGCTCAGCGTCGTCGACCTCGGCACCGGCGCGCCTCACAGCGGCACCGGCACCGGCTACGGCCTGGCCGGGATGCGCGAGCGGGTCGCCCTGCTGCACGGCGAGTTCAGCGCCGGGCCGCGCCTCGAAGGCGGCTTCCGCGTCGCCGCCCGACTGCCCCTGCCCGTAGAAGAGGTGACCCCGTGATCCGTGTCGTTCTGGTCGACGACCAGCCGCTCATCCGCACCGGCCTGCGGGTGCTGATCGCCGACACCCCCGACCTGGAGGTGGTCGGCGAGGCCGGGGACGGCGCCGAGGCCGTCGACCTGGTCGCCCGGCTGCGCCCCGACGTCGCCGTGATGGACATCCGGATGCCCGGGATGGACGGCATCGAGGCCACCCGCCGGATCACCGCCGACCCCGGACTGCCCACCCACGTCCTCGTCCTCACCACCTTCGACGACGACGAGTACGTGTACGGCGCCCTGCGGGCCGGCGCGGCCGGATTCCTCGTCAAGGACCTCGCCCTGGAGACCATCCTCGACGGTGTCCGCACCGTCGCCGCCGGGGACGCCCTGATCGCCCCCGCCATCACCCGGCGGCTGATCGCGGAGTTCGCCGCCCGGCCGCAGCAGCCGGCCGAGCCCGCGCGCAGGCCCGTCACCGAGAGCGTCACCGAGCGCGAACGCGAGGTGCTCACCCTCGTCGGCCGGGGCCTGTCCAACACGGAGATCGCCGCCGAGCTCACCATCAGCGTGGCCACCGCCAAGGCGCACGTGGCCCGGCTGTTCAGCAAGCTGGACGCCCGGGACCGCGTCCATCTCGTCATCCAGGCCTACGAGTTCGGGCTGGTCGGCTGACGGCGGAGCCGCGGCCGGTCCCACACGACCGGCCCCGGCGGTCTTCCTCAGGGGCTCAGGGGATCAGGGGCTCAGGGGATCAGGGAACGACCGGGTGCGAGATCTCGCAGCCCGAGGCGTCGTTCGCCCAGGTGCCCTGCATGGCGAAGGAGCCCGTGGCCATCGCCACGTTCTGCGCCCCGCCGACCCCGCCGGTGCCCTTCCAGGCGCACTTGTCGGCGTTCTCGCTGCCGCTGGAGTCCGTCCAACCGCCCGCCGGGTTCTGGTCGGTGATGGTCTCGGAGTACTCGTGCCCGTAGACCATCGTCACCCCGTCCAGGGTGCCCGCGCTGCCGCTGTTGACGTAGTTCTGGCCGCAGGAGGTGCCCATGTCCGTCACGTACGGGTCGTTGGTGAACGCCACGTCGCCGTACGGGCTGGTGGCCGCGCCGCCGGTCAGGGTGGTGTCGCCGTTCCAGTCGTGCCAGGCGCAGAAGTTGCCCGTCGAGGTGTTGAAGCCGTCCGGGTGGGTGCCGGTCGGCGAGAGCACCACGTACTGCACGTCGCGGTTGGCGGCCGCCGTGGTGTTGCCGAAGTGCCCGGCCGCCTTCACCGCCTCCGCGGCCAGCTGGTTGCCGGTGGCCTGCCCGGGCGCGGCCGCCGCGTTGTCGTACCAGACCCCGGCCAGCGCGCCGCCCGACGGGTACGCGACGTGCGCGGCCGTGGACGGGCAGCTGGTCGCGCCCTTGGCGACGCCCTGGCAGTACTGCGTCATGACGCCGGACCAGGTCTCGCCGTTGGTGCCCAGGCCCTTGAACAGCTGCTGCGCCCGCACGGCCTCGCCCACCGGGTCCCCGGTCAGCGTGGTGTAGCCGCTCGCGTCCGTGCCCTGGGCGCCCCACTGGGTGCCCCAGAAGACCAGGTAGACCTTGGGCGTGCCGGTGGTGACGCCGATCCCGTCGACACCCCCGCCGAAGCGCAGGTTCGAGGTGCGCTGGGCGGAGGCCCCGGCGGCCGCCTCCTTCGTCGGGTGGACGCCGTGCCGGTACGGGTGGCTGTGCCCGGCCGTCTCGCGGACCGGCTGGTCCGCCTGCGCGGCCGGCGCCGCCGCGAACCCGGTCGCGGCCAGGGCCAGCGCGCTCAGCCCGGTCAGGGCCCGGGTCCGGTTCGGGCGGGAGGTGGGGGAGATGCCCATAGTGAGGGTTCCTCTCTCGTGCCGGCGCACACCGGTGGGAGGCGACGGCACTGTGGGGGACGCATGGGGGTGGAGGACAGCGAGGACCGGCGGGAGCCGACCGCACATCGACTCCGCTCCGTGGGGTGGTGATCACCGATCGCCGCCGACCGCCCGAAGCAAACCAGAGCCGCCGAAACCGGGTCAACGAGCCCGGACGTAAAGAAAACCCACCCGAACGTAGCTAACGCCAAAACCCCGCAGCTCGGCGCGGTGGTGACACGCGTAGCGCAGCAGAATGCCAACAGTTGACGGTCGGTTCTCCACCGTATGCGGGACTCGTGCGGGCCCTCCGTCCTTGCGCCGGGTTCACCCGCAGGCCCGTCACATCCCGCTACGGCTGCGCGAGTTCCCCGATGCGGGAGATGCGGCCGTGGTCGTCCAGGGTGACGTCGTAGGCGTTGTCGTGGCAGGTGGCCGGGTCCTGGGCGGCGAGGCAGTCGCTGAGGTGGTCGATCAGTTCGTCGAGGGGGACGGGGCGGGGGCGGTCGGCGAGGGTGGCGGTGACGCCGTCGGCGGCGAAGCCGTAGTGGACGGCGGGGCCGGTGGGGAGGTAGCGGGTCCGGGGGCAGGAGTAGCCGGCGGGGCGGGCCGTGAGTTCGGAGGCGTCGGCGGTGACGACGAGCATCACCTGGTGGCCGGGCGCGGGGGCGGGCGTGGTGCAGCCCGGGGCGGGGGCGGGGGCGGGGGCGTCGAGCTCGTTGCCGTCCCCGGGGTCGCCGGGGTCGCCGAGGTCCCCGAAGTCGTCGTAGTCGTCGAAGTCGTCCGCCAGCGGGTCCTGCCCGTGGTCGTCGGCGGCCGCCGCCGCGGAGGCGGCGGTGACGGTGGGGCCGTCGTCGGCGGGGTCGCAGGCGGTCAGGGCCGCCATGGCGGTACAGCCGAGGAGGGCGGCGACGACGAGGGTACGGGGCACGGCCATGGCACAAGTCTCCCCGCTGTCGGCTGAGGTCCGTACCGGGGAACACGTCGAACAACCGCTCGACGGTTCCCGCCCCCGCCCGGGGTGCGGCCCGGGCGGGGGCGGGAGGTTCGGGGGCGTCAGGCGGACACCTCGTACGCCGCCCGCACCCGCGCCTGGGCGTCGGCGCCGGCCGCCAGGTGGTCGAGCCCGAGCAGGGCCGCGCCCAGCACCGGCGGCGCGACGACCACCCGGGGCTCGGCCAGCGGCGCCGCCTCGGCGAGGCGGGCGGTGACGTTGTCCAGCAGCAGCGGCTGACGGGAGGCGAGCACCCCGCCGCCGAGCACCACCGGGGCGGGGGTGTCGAGCAGGTCGAGGCGGGTGAGGGCGACGACGGCGAGCCGGACGATCTCGTCCGCCTGTCTGTCGATCAGCCGCAGCGCCGCCTCGTCCCCCTCGCGGGCGACGGCGAACAGCACCCGGACGATCTCGTGCAGTCGCGCCCCGGGCAGGTGCCCGAGGTGGACGGCCTCCGCGACGGCGCCCGCGCTGGGCAGGCCGAAGTGCTCGGCGATGGCGCCGGCCAGGGCCGTCGGGCCGCCGCGGCCGTCCTCGGCGCGGACGGCGTGCCACATGGAGGAGACGGCCAGGCCCCCGCCGCCGCCCCAGTCGCCGGTGAGCTCGCCGAGGGCGGGGAAGCGGGCGGTGCGCCCGTCCGGCAGCAGGCCGGCGCAGTTGATCCCGGCGCCGCAGACGACGGCGACGCCGCACGGGCCGTCGGTGCCGGCGCGCAGCAGGCCGAAGGTGTCGTTGACGACGGTGTTGTCGAGGCCCCACGGGTGCGCCTCCAGCGCGCGGCGCAGCCCGTCCTCCTCGACGGGGAGGTCCGCGTTGGCGAGGCAGGCGCTGACGTGGGTGGTGAGCACGCCGCTCCAGCCGTCGTGGCCGGCCGCCGCCGCAGCCTCCTCGACCAGCGGGGCGAGTCCGGCGACGGCCGCCGCCTCGCCGACGGTGTGGGGGGTGAATCCGCCCCCGCGTGCGGTGCCGAGGACGGTGCCGTCGAGGCCGATCAGGGCGACGTCGGTCTTGGAGTTGCCCGCGTCGATGGCGAGGACGCCGGGCAGGGTGGGTTCGGGCTGGTGGGTCATCAGATCCCCGGGCTCGTACGTGGCCCGGCCGTGATCCCCGGCCGGGGTGCCCGGCCCGGTGAGGGGCCGGGGGTGGTCGGTCTCCTCGCCGGGCCGGCCGCCGCGTCGGGGGCGGGCCGGCCCGGTGCGGGCCTTCAGGCCCAGGCGAGGTGGTCGCGGTTGTGGGCGAGCAGCCGGTCGGTGAGGCGGTCGGCGAGCTCGATCTGGCCGACCAGCGGGTGGGCGAGCAGGGCGTCGAAGACCCGGTCGCGGCCGCCGTGCAGGGCGGCGTCCAGGGCGAGGTGCTCGTAGCCGGTGACAGCGGCGATCAGCCCGGCGTACAACGGCTCGACGGCCCGCTGCGGCAGCGGCCGCACGCCGGCGGCGTCCACCTCGGCGGGCACCTCGATCACGGCATCGTCCGGCAGGAAGGGGAGCACGCCGTCGTTGCGGGTGTTGACGACCTGGACGGAGGTCGCGCCGCCGGTGCCGAGCAGGGAGGCGATCAGCTGGACGGCCGCCTCGGAGTAGAAGGCGCCGCCGCGCTTGCCGAGCAGCTCCGGCTTGGTGTCCAGCGTCGGGTCGGCGTACATCTCCAGCAGCTGCCGCTCGATCTCGGCGACCTGCGCGGCCCGCGAGCCCTGCGCCTTCAGCTCCTCCACGACCACGTCGTGCTGGTAGAAGTACCGCAGGTAGTACGAGGGCACCACGCCGAGCCGCTGCACGAAGGCCTGCGGCAGGTGCAGGTCCTCGGCGATCTCCTTGCCGAAGCCCTGGAGCAGCTCGGGCAGCACCTCGCGCCCGCCCGCCGCGCCGGGCGCGTCGAGGAGGGTGACCCCGCGCTCCCAGGTGAGGTGGTTGAGGCCGACGTGGTCCAGGCGGACGAGCTCGGGGTCGACGCCCAGGTGGGCGGCGAACTTGCGCTGGAAGCCGATGGCGACGTTGCACAGGCCGACGGCCTTGTGCCCGGCGGTCTGCAGGGCGCGGGTGACGATGCCGACGGGGTTGGTGAAGTCGACGATCCAGGCGTCCGGGTTGGTGCGGCGCACCTGCTCGGCGATGTCCAGGACGACGGGGACGGTGCGCAGCGCCTTGGCGAGCCCGCCGGCGCCGGTGGTCTCCTGCCCGACGCAGCCGCACTCCAGCGGCCAGGTCTCGTCCTGGTTGCGGGCGGCCTGCCCGCCGACGCGCAGCTGGAGCAGCACGGCGTCGGCGTCGGCGACGCCCGCGACCAGGTCGGTGGTGGTGGTGACGGTGGCGCCGTGCCCCTGCTTGGCGAAGATCCGCCGGGCGAGGCCGCCGATGAGCTCCAGCCGCTCGGCGGCCGGATCGATCAGCACCAGCTCGCCGATCGGCAGGGTGTCGCGCAGCCGCGCGAAGCCGTCGATCAGTTCCGGGGTGTACGTCGAACCGCCGCCGACGATGGCCAACTTGAGGGCGGAGGACGTCTTGAGTGCGGAGGACATCAGCCCTTGACCCCTGTCAGTGTCACGCCTTCGATGAAGGCCTTCTGGGCGAAGAAGAAGAGGACGATCACCGGCGCCATCACCAGCAGGGTGGCGGCCATGGTGAGGTTCCAGTTGGTGTGGTGGGCGGCCTTGAACGACTCCAGGCCGTAACTGAGCGTCCAGGCGTCCGGGTTGTTGCTGGCGTAGATCTGCGGGCCGAAGTAGTCGTTCCAGCAGTAGAAGAACTGGAACAGGGCGACGGCGGCGATGGCCGGCTTCGCCATCGGCAGCACGATGCGCAGCAGGGTGCGCAGGTCGCCGCAGCCGTCCACGCGGGCGGCCTCCAGGTACTCCTTGGGGATGGTCATCAGGAACTGGCGCAGCAGGAAGATGGAGAAGGCGTCGCCGCAGGCCATCGGGATGAGCAGCGGCCACAGCGAGCCGCCCAGGCCCAGCTGCTTGGTCCAGAACAGGAACATCGGGATGACGAGGACCTGCGGGGGCAGCATCATCATCGCGATCACCGCCATCAGCGCCAGGTTGCGGCCGCGGAAGCGGAACTTGGCGAGCGCGTAGGCGACGGGCAGGCTGGAGACGACGGTGAGCAGGGTGCCCCCGGCGGCGTACAGCAGGGTGTTGCGCCACCAGGTGAGGAACCCGGGGGTGTTCCAGACCTTGCTGTAGTTGCCCCACTGCCAGTTGGTGGGCCAGTAGTCGGTGGTCAGCGCCTGCCGGTCGTCCATCACCGAGGTGAGGAACACGAAGACGAACGGCAGCAGGAAGAACAGCGCGGCGGCGACGGCCACCGAGTGCACGGCGACCCAGTTGAGGACGGCGCGTCGCCGGGCGGCCCGGGCGGCGGGGCTGCGGTCCGCGGGCACGCGGGCCTTGGTCAGGGTGGGGCTGAGAGTCATGGAGGAGTCCCGTCCGCTAGTCGTCGCTCGCCATGAAGCCGGACCGGCGGCGGAGCAGGATCGAGGTGACGGCCATCGAGATGGCGAACAGCACCAGGGCGACGACGCAGGCCGCGCCGTAGTTGAAGCGGACGAAACCGAGGTTGTAGACCATCTGCGGCAGCGTCAGCGTGGAGCCGGACGGGAAGCCGGGCTCGAACTGCTGGCCGGAACTGCCGGCGACGCCGCTGGCGACCTTCCCGGCGACGAGCGCCTGGGTGTAGTACTGCATGGTCTGGATGACGCCGGTGACCACCGCGAACATGATGATCGGCGAGATGTTCGGCAGCGTGACGTACCGGAACCTCTGGAACGGCCCGGCGCCGTCGAGTTCGGCCGCCTCGTACTGCTCCTTGGGGACGTCCAGCAGCGAGGCCATGAAGATGACCATCAGGTCGCCGACGCCCCACATGGCGAGCAGGGTGAGCGCGGGCTTGGACCAGTCCGGGTCGGAGAACCAGCCGGGCTGCGGCAGGCCCAGCTCGCCGAGCAGGTGGTTGAGCGGGCCGGTACCGGGGTTGAGCAGGAAGGCGAAGGCGACGGTCGCGGCCACCGGCGGGGCCAGGTACGGCAGGTAGAACGCGGTGCGGAAGAAGCCGGCACCGGTCTTGACCTTGGTGATCAGCATGCCGATGCCGAGGCCGAAGGCGACCCGCAGGGACACCATGACGACGACCAGCCACAGGGTGTTGCGCAGGCCCTGCCAGAAGGACGGCAGCTGGTTGAAGACGTAGTTCCAGTTGTTCAGGCCGTCGAACTTCGCGGCGCCGATGCCGTTGTACGAGGTGAACGAGAAGTAGACGGTGGAGATCAGCGGGTAGAGGAAGAAGAGGCTGAAGCCGACCAGCCAGGGGGAGAGGAAGGCGAGGTTGCGGGCCGCCTCCCGGCGGCGCTTCCTGCGCAGCTGCCGCTGCGAGGAGAGCGCCGCCGGGTCGGTCGGTCCGGCGGGGCCTTCGGGGGCTGAGCCCTTGCGGGTGCCGAACGCGAGTGACATGTGGGGTGTTCCGTTGACCGGGGCCGCTACTTGGCCTGGGCGAGGTCGGTGTCGATCTGCTTGGCGGTGGCCGCCAGGCCGGCCGCGACGTCGGACTGCTTGCCCGACTCGATGTCGTAGCCGAGGTTCTGCAGGGTGGAGATGTACGCGCCGCCGTTGGCGACGGGCGGGGTGGTGCTGGAGTTCTTGTTCTTGGCGATGTCGAGGAAGGTCTTGACGTTGGCGTCGGACTGGAGCTTCGGCGAGTCCAGCGCGGCGAAGGTGCTGGGCACGTTGTGGATGGCGTTGGCGAAGTTGACCAGCGCGTCGGTGTCCGTGGTCAGGTACTTGACCAGCTCCCAGGCGGCCGCCTGCTTCTTGCTGGTGCTGGCGATGCCGACGATCGTGCCGGTCTGGTAGCCGCGGCCGTAGGTGTCGGCCTGGTCGTCCGGGACAGGGAACGGCGCGGTCGCCCAGTCGAAGTCGGGCTTGCTGTCGGCGAGGTTGGAGGTGCGCCACTCGCCGTCCAGGATCATCGCGACCTGCCCGGTGTGGAACGGGTTCTTGGCGCTGAACTCCTCGCCGAAGGTGGAGCGGAACTTGTCGAGCTTGGCGAAGCCGCCGAGCTGGTCGACCATGTCCTTCTGCCACTTGAGCATCGTGGCGACCTTCGGGTCGGTGGCGATGTTCGACTTGCCGTCCGCGCCGAAGTACGTGGCGCCGTACTGGCCGAGGTAGTGCTCGGTGGTCGACTCGTAGCCGTGGTACAGCGGCATGAAGCCGAGCTGCTTGTACGAGTCGCCGTCCGGCTGGGTCAGCAGTTTGGCGTCCGCGGCGAACTCGCTGAAGGTCTTCGGCGGGTTGGCGATGCCGGCCGCGGCGAAGGCCTTCTTGTTGTAGTACAGGCCGTACGCGTCGCCCAGCAGCGGCAGCGAGCACTGGTTGCCCTTGTACTGCGTGTAGTTGAGCATCGTCGACGGGAAGGTCTTGGCCGGGTCGATGCCGGACTTGTCCAGCTGCGGCTTGAGGTCGATGAACGCCTTGGTCGAACAGAACATGCCGACGTTGTTGGTGGTGAAGGAGGACACCACGTCGGGCGCGTCGTCGCCGCCGGCCCGCAGGCCCTGGTTGACCTTGTCGTCGGCCATGTTGCCCACGGCCTTGACGTGGATGTTCGGGTGGGCCTTCTCGAAGGCGGCGATGTTGTCGTTGATCCCCTTGAGCTCGTTGTCCTGGCTCCAGCCGTGCCAGAAGGTGATGGTGACGTCCTTGCCGCTGGCCGAGTCGTCGGTGCCGCCCGAGCCGCTGGAGCCGGTGCAGGCGGAGGCGAGCAGGGCCAGGACGGCGCTGCCGGCGAGGGCGGCGGCGGTGCGGCGGCCTCTGCGGGAGGTGGTGGCAGGCACTTGGAGGTCCTCCTGGTGGTGCGCGGGCAGGCGTCGTTGCCTCGGCGCCCGCGTTCGGGGGTTGGGGAGAGGTGGGTGCTGGGGAGCAGGTGACAGGGGGAGCGTCAGTGGGTGGAGAAGACCGCCTCGCGGGCGTCCGCCAGGGCGCGCTGCAGTGCGCCGAGGAGGACGGGCGAGCCGGACAGGGCACTGCTGCGGACGGGCGGCCGGGCGATGGAGATCCGGGCCAGTTCGTCCTCGACGAGAACGCGCAGGCGTTCGCCGCCGGCGGTGGGAACCGGACCGGACAGGACCACCAGGCGGGGGTCCAGGACGGTCACGATCGCGGCCAGTCCGACGGCGAGCCGGCGGGCCAGTTCGGTGAGGAACGCGTCGCCGGCGCCCGGGGTCTCCAGGGCCTTGGCGATCGACTCCTCGGCGGTGGGCGCGCCGAGCCCGTGCTCGCGGGCCAGGGCGCGGACGGCCAGTGCGCCGACCATGTCCTGGAACCCGCCGTGACTGCGGCGCCGGGCGTCCCACTCGACCGGCGAGCCGGGCACCGGCATGTAGCCGACCTCCCCGGCGACGCCGGTGAAACCTCGGTACAGCCGCCCCGCGATCACGATCGCGGCGCCGACGCCCGCTCCGGCCCAGAGCAGGACGAAGTCCTCGTGGCCCGCCGCGGCGCCGCCCGCCTGCTCGGCGACGGCGGCCAGGTTCACGTCGTTCTCGATCGACACCGGCGCGCCGATCGCCTCCGTCAACTCCTCGACCAGGCGCGGCGAGTGCCACCCGGGCAGGTGGGAGGCGTAGCGCAGCTTGCCGGTGACGGGGTCGGGGGCGCCGCCGATGCCGATGGCGACGGTGCGCAGGCTGCCCTCGGCGAGCCCGGCGGCCCGTACGGCGGTGGCGGTGGCGGCGGCCGCGGTGGCGACGGTCTCGGCGGCCGGCACGCCCCGGGTCGGGGCGGTGTGTTCGGCCAGCGTGGCGCCGGTGATGTCGGCGACGGCGACGCGGATCTCGCCCGGCAGGACGTCCAGCCCGGCGACGTACCCGGCGGCCGGATTCACCTGGTACAGCTGCGCGTTGGGCCCGGGCCCGCCGGCCGTCGTCCCGACCGGCAGCACCAGCCCGGCCGCCTCCAGGCGGGCCAGCAGCTGGGAGGCGGTGGGCTTCGACAGGCCGGTCAGGGAGCCGATCTGGGTGCGGGAGAGGGGGCCGTTCGCCAGCAGCAGCTCGAGCGCGGCGCGGTCGTTGATCGCCCGCAGGAGGCTCGGCGTCCCGGCGAGGGGGACCTTCGCGGTGGTTCCGGTCATGCGCGGCATCCTCCTCTTCCGACGCTCCGGGGTGAACTGTTAGGAAACTTTCCAGTCGCTTGGACATGGACCGTACGGCCGCCGTCAGCGGAGTGTCAATGCCCGGTCCACGGGTGGATGCCGAAGCGTTATCGGACGCCCCGAAGGCCCCCTCCCACCACAGTTGGAGCCCACCCACCCACCCACCCACCCACCCACCCACCCACCCACCCACCCACCCACCCACCCACCCACCCACCCACCCACCCACCCACCCACCCACCCACCC
>NZ_JBIWOW010000034.1:0-76084 GCF_044767945.1 Kitasatospora sp. NPDC101183
ATAAAAAAACACCCCCCCCCCCGCGCCCCCCCCACCCCCGGAGCCGCCCCCGGCCCCCACCCTCCCGAGAGCCCACCCCTCAACGAGCCCCCCGCCGAGCCTCCCGCACCCGCCTCAACCGATTCACCAACACCGGAGCCACCACCAAAGCATCCTCCCGGTCCAACAACCCGTTCAGCACCTGGTAGTACCGCGTCGCCGAGAGCCCCAACTCCTCCCGGATCGCCCGCTCCTTCGCCCCCGCCGTCCGCCACTGCCGCCCCTCCAGCGCCAGCACCGCCCGCTCCCGCTCACTCAACCCGCTCACCGGCAACACCTCCTACGACCTACGGAGTGTCATTCTCCGGCCCGCCCCCGACACACGTTGCCGCCCACCCCGCCCACCTCACCCGGCTAGCGTCATCCCCATGACCACCCCGAGCACCCCGAGCACCCCGAGCACCCCGAGCTTCACCCTCCACGCGGCAACCGCCACCCTCACCCCCGACCCCCTCGACCCCGCCCAGATCCTCTCCGGCTCCCCCGAGGTCACCGGCAAGGTCCTCCACGAGTCCCCCGACGGCCGCCACCTCCACGGCATCTGGCAGATCACCCCGGGCGTGGTCACCGACGTCGAGGCCGACGAGGTGTTCACCGTCCTCACCGGCCGCGCCACCATCGAGATCGAGGGCGGCCCCACCCTCCACGTCGGCCCCGGCGACTGCGCGGTCCTGCGCGAGGGCGACCGCACCACCTGGACGGTCCACGAGACCCTCCGCAAGACCTACGCGATCACCCTCGCCGCCCCCACCACCTGACCGAACCACCCACCACCCGACCGAGCCGCCCACCACCCGACCGAGCCCCCACCCCCTGGGAGCCCTACTGCCGAACCCGCGCCGCCTCCTTCAGGGCGGCGTCCTGGATCCCCAGGAGCACCTGCTTCGGGTCCCCCGTGACCGCCTGCCCGATCCCCGCCTTGATCCGGTTGCTGACCTCACCCCAGGCCGGGTCCCCGAACGGGTAGAAGCTCGCGTTGGTCAGACCCGTCGCGAACTGCTTGAGGTCCTCGTGCTTCGGGTCCCCGGTCATCTGCGTGAACGCGTCCTGGGTGACGGGCAGCAGGTTGTACTGCTCGTCGAACCGCAGCTGGTTGTCCTTGCCGTACACGTAGCTGACGAACTTCTTGATCTCGTTCTTGTGCCCGTTGGCCTTGAACGCCATCAGCCAGTCGGCGACCCCGAGGCTCCCGGTCCTGCCGATCCCGTCCTTCTTGGGGATCGGCGCCGTCCCGAACTCGATCTTCCCGGCGGTGGCCATCCGCAGCAGTGTCGGGTGCCCGTTCAGCATCGCGACCTTCCCGGCCGCGAAGTCCTGGAACACCGGTGTGCGGTTCATCTTCCCGGGGTCGGAGTACGTCAGCCCCGGCCCGACGAGGTTGTTCTTGAGCCAGCTGAAGGTCGCCTGGTTCTGCGGGCTGTCGATCGTGTAGTTGCCGACGTCGTCCGAGAGGCTCCCGCCCCCGCTCAGCGTCCACAGCATCGATTCGGCCGGCGCCTCCTCGGGCCCCAGCGGCAGCCCGTACGGCGTCACGCCCGGCACCTTGGACTTGATCTTCTCCGCGTCCTGCCGCAGCTCGTTCCAGGTGGCCGGCGGCTGGGTGATCCCGGCCTGCCGGAAGACCGCCTTGTTGTAGAAGAGCACCCGCGAGGACGAGACGAACGGGATCCCGTACTGGGTGCCGAGCACCTGCCCGGCGTGCGCGAAGTTCTCCATGAACTTGGCCTGGGTGTCCATCGAGAGCACGTCCGCCGCCGGGTACAGCCGGTCGGCGGCGACCTGGTCGGCGAATCCGCCGGTCTGGAGCAGGTCGGGCGACTTCCCGGCCGCGACCATGTCCTCGACCTTCTTGCCGATGTCCGTCCAGCTGTCGACCTCGACGTCGATCTTGATCCCGGGGTTGGCCGCCTCGAAGCCCTTGGCGATCTCGTCCCAGTAGTGCTTGGAGCTGGTCTCGGGGCTCTCCCCGTAGTCCGCGGCGACCAGCTTGAGGGTCACCGGCCCGTCCCCCTGCCCGCCGCAGGCGCTGACCGTGGTGAGCGCCAGGGCTCCGGCCAGCGCGGTACCGAGCACACGGAGAGGCACACGGGAGGGGACGTGGGCGCGCCTGTTCAACGCGGGTACCGCCTTCGGAGGAAAAGAACGGCCGGAGGAGGGACTCCGGCGTGGGGAGGCGCCACACTGCCAAACGCGGCGCCCACTGGTCCACACCACTCGACCGAGCCCACCCAGTAGTTATCGAAGTGCGGAGGTCGTTGCACGATGCGCAACACCGGATGAACAAATCCCCTCGCGGGCGCCCCTTCCCGCCCCCTGCCCAAAGCCGCCCACATCCCCGGATCTGCGACAAAGCTCACCCAACCTGGACCAGACCAATCCGACAACTGGACTAGACCTCTTCGACCCGACCAAGGGAAACTGTCCTCCGTGAAGCACGTCATCGCACTCGATGTAGGCGGCACCGGCATGAAGGCCGCGCTGCTCGCCCAGGACGGCTCCGTGCTGTTCGAAGCACGCCGACCGACCGGGCGGGAGCACGGTACGGACGCCGTGGTCACCGCCATCCTCGACTTCGCCGCCGACCTCGCGGACGAGGGACGGGCCCGCTACGGCGTCGCCCCCCTCGCCGCCGGCGTCGCCGTCCCGGGGACGATCGACGAGAAGAACGGGATCGCGGTCTACTCGGCCAACCTCGGCTGGCGCGACCTCCCGCTGCGCAAGCTCCTCGGCGAGCGCCTCGCGGCTCCCGGCAGTCGACCGATCCCCGTGGCCCTCGGCCACGACGTGCGCTCCGGCGGCCTCGCCGAGGGCCGCCTCGGCGCCGGCCGCGGCGTCGACCGCTTCCTGTTCATCGCCCTCGGCACCGGCATCGCCGGCGCCATCGGCATCGACGGCCGGATCGAGGCCGGATCGCACGGCTACGGCGGCGAGATCGGCCACGTCGTGGTCCGCCCCGGCGGCCCCCTGTGCGGCTGCGGCGCCCGCGGCTGCCTGGAGACGCTGGCCTCCGCCTCCGCCGTGTCCCGCGCCTGGGCCGAGGCCAGCGGCGACCCCGACGCCGACGCGGCATCCTGCGCCGCCGCGGTGGATGCCGGGGACGACCGCGCCCTCGCCGTCTGGCAGGGCGCCGTCGACGCCCTGGCGGACGGCGTCGTCCTCGCCCAGAGCCTGCTCGACCCGTCCACGGTGATCGTCGGCGGGGGGCTGGCCGAGGCCGGCGACACGCTCTTCGCCCCCCTTCGCGCGGCGGTCACCGAGCGCCTGACCTTCCAGATGCCCCCGAAGGTCGTACCCGCCATGCTCAAAGACACCGCCGCATCCCTCGGCGCGGGCCTGCTCGCCTGGGATCTGCTCTCCTTGGAGGTGACCGCGTGACCACCGCGGACCGTGACCGTACCGCCCTCGCCGGCGCCCGCCTCGTCCTTCCCGGCGGCGTCGTCGACGGCGATCGCCTCGCCGTCGAGGGCGAGCGCATCGCAGGCTTCGGCGGCGAGGCCGAGGCCGGAGACCTGGACCTGACCGGGTACACCGTCGTACCCGGCTTCGTCGACCTGCACGTCCACGGCGGCGGCGGCGCCTCCTACGCCTCCGGCATCGCCGAGGAGGCCCTGCGGGCGGCCCGCACCCACCTGGAGCACGGCACCACCACGACGATCGCCTCCACCGTCACCGGTGAGATCGACGAGGTCGCCCGCCAGGCCGCCGTCCTCTCCGAGCTGGTCGAGGACGGCGTCCTCGCCGGTGTCCACTTCGAGGGCCCGTTCATCTCGCACAACCGCTGCGGCGCCCACCGCCCGGACCTGCTGCGCGACCCGGACCCGGCGCTGGTGCGCAAGCTGGTCGACGCGGCCCGCGGCCACGCCAAGATGGTCACCCTCGCCCCCGAGCTGCCCGGCGGCCTGGAGTCCGTGCGGATGCTCGCCGACCTCGGCGTGATCGCCGCCGTCGGCCACACCGACTCGGACTACACGACCACCCTCGAGGCCGTCGAGGCCGGCGCCACCGTCGCCACCCACCTGTTCAACGCCATGCCGGGCATCGCCCACCGCGCCCCCGGCCCGATCGTGGCGCTGCTGGAGGACGAGCGGGTCACCGTCGAGCTGATCAACGACGGCGTGCACCTGCACCCGTCCGTCCTCGACCTCGCGTACGGCACCGCCGGCGCGGCCCGCGTCGCCCTGATCACCGACGCCATGGGCGCCGCCGGCATGGGCGACGGCCTGTACCCGCTGGGCCCCCTCCAGGTGGAGGTCAAGGAGGGCGTCGCCCGGCTGGTCGAGGGCGGCGCGATCGCCGGCTCCACCCTCACCCTGGACGTGGCCTTCAAGCGCTCGGTGACGGTCAACAGGCTGAGCCTCAACCAGACCGTCGAGTCGCTCTCCACGACCCCGGCCCGGCTGCTCGGCCTCTCCGACTCGATCGGCTCGCTGGAGACCGGCAAGCTCGCCGACCTGGTCGTGGTGGACTCCGAGACCTTCGACCTGGTCGCCGTCATGCGCCGCGGCCGCTGGGTCCTCGGCGCGGACCGCTTCTCCCCGGTCGCACCGGCCTGATCACGCGCGAAGGCCCGCCCCACCCCGTCGTACGGGGTCGGGCGGGCCTTCGTGCGTCACGTCGTCAGCCGGTGCCCGGTTCGATGGTGATCTGGTCGATCAGCACCGGCCCCCCGGAGGGCACCGTGAAGGTCACCGTGTTCGACCCGGCCTGGAACTGCGGCAGTATCCAGGTGTTGAACCAGGCGGAGGCCTGGTCCTTGGGCGCCGCCCCGCCGTAGACCTTGTACGTGATCCCGCTCGGCCAGTCCTTGCCGTTCACCGAGACCGCGCCCTTGATGTCCGCGCCGGCGTAGTTGTAGTGCACGTTCAGCTTGTACGCCCCGGCCGTGGGGATGTCCCCCGTCCAGGACACCGAGCCGCCCGGCTGGAGCGTCAGGTAGCCGCCGTCCGCGGACTTGGCGCCCTTGACGGTGTTGCCCGACGGGGCGTTCTGCCCCTGGAGCTGCGAGGCGTCCACGGTGCCCGGGCCCGAGGTGGCGGAGGCGCTCGCCGAGGGCGTGCCGGTGCCGCTGCCCGTGGCCGGGGTGGTGGGGACGGGCGGGGCGACGGTCGAGGTGCCGCCCTTGGCGTTCTTGTCCGTGTCCGGGTCGCTGCCGGACAGCGCGATCCCCGCGCCGATGGCGATCGCCGCCACCACGGCGACGGCCCCGATCACCGCGCCCTTGCTGCGCCCGCTGCTGTGCTCACGGCCGGGCCGCTCCTCCCCCGGCTGCGGCCGGGAGTGCTCCGCGTAGCGGTTCTGCTGGGTCGGGGCGGCGCCGTGCTCGGCGCCCTGCTGCTGGCCGTACTCGCCCTGCTGGTGTCCGTACGGGGGCTGCTGCTGTCCGTACTGCGGCTGGCCGTACTGCTGCGGGTGGCCCTGCTGCTCGTACGGCGCCTGCGGCCCGCGCGGCCCCTGGCCGTACTGCGCGCGCCCGACCTCCATCGGCCGGTTGTACGACGTCCGGGGCACGCCCTGCTGCGGCTCGGCCGGCGAGGCCGGGGAGGCCGGGGAACCTTCGGCCGGGCGGTACAGGTAGCCGAACGGGTCGTCGTCCTGGGGGGCACCGCCCCCCTGGCCCTCGGGCACTCCGTTGCTGCCGGCGGTCGTCACGGTGGTCTACTCCCCCATCCGGTGGGCACCGCCTGGCTGCGGGCCCGCGGCACGGATCATGGACGCTGTCGTTCCACGGAACCCTACCTGCCGCACCCGACCACCGGGAAAGAACCCTTGACAACTCGCGGGTAACCTGAGCGCCCCCGACTCACCCCGAGCGCCGTCCGCTCACCCCGCCCGCCGGTGCGAGCGCTCCCCCCGCGCGCCGCGCACCGCGCCGCCCCGGGCCCGCTTCTCGTCGTACATCCGCTCGTCCGCGGTGTGGAGCACCTCCTCGATGCTCATCCCGCAGCCCGCCCAGCCGACGCCGAGGCTCACGCCCACGCGCATCGCCCGCCCGTCGATCCGCATCGGCGGGATGATCGCGTTGCGCAGCCGGTGGGCGAGGTCCTTGGCCTCCTCGCGCCCGATGCCGTCGGCCAGCACCACGAACTCGTCGCCGCCGAGCCGGGCGACCGTGTCGCCGTCCCGGACGGCCTGGCTCAGCCGCCGGGCGACCTCGACCAGCACCGAGTCGCCCGCGTTGTGCCCGAACCGGTCGTTGATCGACTTGAAGCCGTCCAGGTCGCAGAAGAGCACCGCGAGGCCCTTGTCCTGCGCGGCCGCCGGGCCGCCGCGGAACGACGCGGACCACGCCTCTCCGCCCGGCTGGTCCTCGGGGACGACGGCGTGCACGTGCTCGAAGCCCAGGTCGGCCGCCGGCCGGCCGTCCTCCGAGCCGTACCCGTGCACCGCGCCGTACGGGTCGGAGGCCTCCGAGGCGGCGTGCACCGCGTGCGCCGCGTAGGAGTCCGCCGCGTATCCGTACTCCGTCGGGTAGGCCGCCTCGACCGCCCCGCCGGTGGCGGCGACGGCGGCGCCGGTGGGCACCTCGGCGCAGAGCCGCCGCGCGAGGCGGGCCTTGAGCTCGGCGCCGTTGGGCAGGCCGGTGAGCGCGTCGTGGCTGGCCCGGTGGGCGAGCTGCAGCTCGTGCCGCTTGCGGTCCTCGATGTCCTCGACGTGGGTGAGCAGGAAGCTGGGGCCCTCGGCCGCGTCCGCCACGATCGAGTTGCGCAGGCAGACCCACTGGTAGCCGCCGTCCCGCCGGGACAGCCGCAGTTCCGCCCGGCCGCTCTCGGCGCTGGTGCGCTCCAGCAGGGCGCGGTCCTCCGGGTGGACGAGGTCGGCGAAGCTCTGCTGGCGCAGCACCGCGCGGGGGCGGCCGAGCAGTCGACAGAGCGCGTCGTTGACGCGGGTCAGCTGCCCGCGCCCGGCGCCGTGCAGCTCGGTGATGGCCATGCCGCTGGGCGCGTACTCGAAGGCCTGGCGGAAGCTCTCCTCGCTGGCCCGCAGCGCCTGCTGCTCCTTCTCCAGCCGGGCGAGCGCCCGCTGCATCTCCGCGCGTAGCCGGGCGTTGCCGATGGCGATGGACGCCTGGAGGGAGAACATCTCCAGGGCTTCGCGGGTCCAGGCGCCGGGCCGCTTGCCGCTGCGCGGGCGGTCCACCGAGAGGACGCCGAGCAGGTCTCCACCGGCGCTGTACATGGGGGCGAGCAGCCCGTCCGCGGGGTGCCAGTCGTTGGCGTAGACGGGCATCGGCCCGTCGCCGATCCAGCGCGGGATGTCGCTGGCGACGGCCCAGCCCCGGTCGTACGGGAGGAAGCGCAGGGTGCCCCAGTGGTCGCTGACGCCGAGCAGCCGGTCCCAGGACTCCCGCGAGCCGACCTGGCCGAGCAGCACGGACGGGCCGCCCATGGTGCTCTCCTCCAGCTCCCAGACGGCCGCCACCACGAGGTCGCCGTCCGGGCGGACGAGGCTGACCGCGGCGGCGTCGAAGCCGAGCCCGTGCACCGCGCCCTCGACGACGGCCTGCAGCGTCCCCGCCAGGCTGCGGGCAGCGTTGAGGTCCGCCACGACCCGGTGCAAGGTGCGGAGGGTCGCGAGACGGACGTACGGCTCCGACTCGGCTTCCATGCGGGGGCTCCCCGGCTGCTTCGGATGGTTCTTGATTGGTTATCGTCCGATTGCCAGAAGAACTGAATCACAGGGAGCACAGCGTTCGGCACGCTCGGTCAGCAATAGGCCACCTGTTGTGACTTAAATCACATAGAACTAATGCGCCCTTAATCAGTTCATCCGCCCATAGCGGGACGAAACCCGCTATCAGGACAATTCCCGTGGTCGACCGCCGGGGCCCCGCGCTGAAGACCGCTGCCGCCCGCCAGTCCCCTCGCTTCACCCCCAGGAGTGATCCGGGAGTGATCTCCGCCACGGCCCGTAACCCCCCGGCTGCGCCGGTGGTCCTACGACCAGGGCCCGATACCGCACCCCCTGCGCGACGACTACCGTGCGGTACGTGTACCCGTCCCCGCAGCCCGAAGCTGCCTCCCACGCCACGCCCGACGAGTTCCGGGCGGCCCTCTCCCAGCTCGCCGCCGGCGTGAGCCTGGTGACCGTCCACGACCCGGAGGACGGCGAGGACGTCGGCATGACCGCCACGTCCTTCCTCTCCGTGTCGCTGGAGCCGCCGCTGGTGCTGATCTCGGTGCGCGAGGACTCCCGGATGGACGAGGTGCTCTCCCGGGCCGAGACCTGGGCGGTCTCGGTGCTCACCGAGGGCCAGAAGGCGCTCGGCTCCCGCTTCGCCATGAAGGGCCGGCTCAGCGACCGGCTGCTGTTCGCGGACACCCCGCACCGCCGCGGCGCGCACACCGGCGCCCCGCTGATCGAGGGCGCGCTGGCCACCGTCGAGTGCCGCACCGAGCAGCGCATACCGGCCGGCGACCACACCCTGCTGATCGGCCGCGTCCTGGAGGCCGCCGTCCCCGACCCGGGCGGACGCCCCCTGCTCTACTTCCGCGGCGGCTACCGCCCCCTGGGCTGAAACCGCAGGAGAGGGCCCAGCAGGAGAGGCCCCAGCGGGAGAGGGCCTACTCGCCCTTCGGGGACCGGCGCCCCTGCTTGACCTCCGAGCGGTGCCGCTTGCTGAACAGCCGCCGCTCGACCATCCCCCGGCTCGGCTTCGTCGCCCGCCGGCTCTTCGGCGGCGGCGCGCAGGCCTCGCTCAGCAGCGCCGCCAGCCGCACCGACGCGGCCTCCCGGTTGCGCCACTGCGAGCGGAACTCCGAGGCCGTCACCACCAGCACCCGGCCGTCCACCAGCCGGTTGGCCAGCCGCTCCAGCGCACGCTCGCGCCACACCTCGGGCAGCGCCTTCGAGGCGGCCAGGTCGAAGCGCAACTCGGCCTTGGAGTCGGAGGTGTTGACGTGCTGGCCGCCGGGGCCGGAGGAACGCGAGAAGCGCCAGACGAGCTCGGCGTCGGGGACGACCACCGACCCCCGTACGCGGATGGGCTCAGTCATGCGCCCATCATCCCGCCCGCGCGGTGCCCGGTCACCCGGTTATCCGCGCGGGCCCGCAGCCCCGACAATGGCCTACGTGATCGAGCTCGGCTACTCCCTCTCCAACCGCTTCCCCGACCCCCCGCAGACGGACTACCGCACCGCCCCCGTGCGCTCCCTGCGGTACGACCTGTTCTGCGGCGACGTCTACCTGGACGCCGAGGGCGCCGAACTGTCCACCCGCTGGGCCTGGGTGCCCGTCCTGGACTTCGCCTGGGCCCTGTGCGACATCGCCGAGCAGCTGGACCGCGACCCGGACGGCTCCCGCGCCGCCCGGGTGCAGACCGCCGACCTCGACTTCACCCAGAACACCGAGCTGCTGCGCTTCGCCCGCCGCTTCAACTGGGTCGAGGTCACCGCCACCTGGCTGCCCGACGAGCCGCCCGCCGTCGTCCGCCACTCCGAACTGCGGCGCGAGGCCCGGGACTTCCTCCAGGACACCCTCGCCGACCTCTTCGACATGCACCCCGATCTGGCCGACAATCCGAACATCTGGACCCTCCAGGGCCGTTTCCCGAGGATCTGACCGACGCATTGCCCCGGCTTTGCCCGGCATTGACGCCCGCCGGGGGAAGCCGGGGGGAATCCGCGCAGAATTCCCGCACCGGGCGGAACCAAGCCCCCGAGAATCCGCGTTGTCCCGGGAAAAGCGATCGAAGGGACTGCACCGTCATGCCAGTGAGCCTCACCAAGGGTGGCAACGTCTCGCTGACCAAGGAGGCCCCCGGCCTGTCCGCGGTCAGCATCGGCCTGGGCTGGGACGTCCGGACCACCACCGGCACCGAATTCGACCTCGACGCCAGCGCGATCGTCCTGAACGCGGACGGCAAGGTGCTCACCAACGGGCACTTCGTCTTCTTCAACAACACCAGCTCACCGGACAACACCGTCGTGCACACCGGCGACAACCGCACCGGTGAGGGCGCGGGCGACGACGAGTCGATCAACGTCGACCTCGCGGGCCTGCCCGCCGAGGCCGTCAAGATCACCTTCCCGGTGACCATCTACGACGGCACCGCCCGCGGCCAGAACTTCGGCCAGGTCCGCAACGCCTACATCCGCGTGGTCAACGCCGCCGGCGGCGCCGAGATCGCCCGCTACGACCTCTCCGAGGACGCCGCCACCGAGACGGCGATGATCTTCGGCGAGCTGTACCGCAACGGCAGCGAGTGGAAGTTCCGCGCGGTCGGCCAGGGCTACGCCTCCGGCCTGGCGGGCATCGCCCAGGACTTCGGCGTCCAGATCTGACACCCGGGTACGCCGACGGCGCGGGAGGTCTCCACGACCTCCCGCGCCGTTCGCGTTCCCGCCCGGGCTCAGCGCGAGGCGCGCAGCTCCGGGAGCTCGATCAGCTCGGTCTCGTCCTCCGGCGTCAGGTCCACCACCTCGGGGGCCTGCGACACCTGCTCCTCCTGGGCCAGGGCGCCCGCCTCGGCCTTCGCCTTCGCGGCGACGGCCTCGTCGCCCACCACGTCTGCGAGGTCCGCGCGCTCGCCCAGCTCGGCGATGCTGCCCACCGACGGCGCCGGAGCGGCGGCCCTCACGGCCGCACCCGGCGTACGGCCGAAGAAGCTGAAGCCCGGCCCGCGCCCCTGACCGGACTGCCCCGGGCGCGGCCGCTGCCGCTCCGCCACGGCGGGCACCGCGGGCACCACGGGCGCCGAACCCGGCGTGCCGGGCGTGCCGCCGAGCTGGCCGACCGTCGCGGTCAGCGCCGGACGCACCGGCGTGGGCACCACCGTCGCGGGCCGCTGCGCGGTCTCGGCCACCGGCGCCTGCTCCGGCGTGGGCACCGAGGGCGCCACCGGGGCCGGCACGGCCACCGGAGCGGGCGCCGTGGCCGCCGGAGCGGCCGGAGCGGTGCGCGCCCTCAGCGCGACCACTGCGCCCGCCGTACGCGCCTGCTCCGCCTCGCGCCGCGCCGCCTCCTGGGCCGCCCGCCGCTCCATCTGCCGCAGCGCGGAGGCCGCGCGGACGTACGCCGCCGGGCTCGCCGGGTGCTTGGGACGGCTCGCGGCCAGCGCCCGCTGGGCCGCCTCGGCCTCCTTGAGCGCCTGCTCGGCCACCGCCACGGCCCGCTCGCGCAGCAGCCGGGCGATCTCCGTCTCGGCCTTCGCCAACCGCGACTTCTCCGCCGTCAGCCGCCGCCCGAAGCGGGTCGCCCGCTCCTCCGCGACCTCCGCCGCGTACTCGGCCTCGGCCAGCTGCTCCTCGAACCGCTCCTCGGCCCGCATCCGCTGCGCGACGGCCGTCTCGGCGGCCGCCCGGGCCGCCCGGTCCCGCTGACGCAGCAGCAGCGCGAAGCCGAGCGTCGCGATCACGGCCGCGACGCCCACCGAGCGCACCAGGACGGTGTCCTGACTGACGAGCAACGCGGCCAGGGCGGCCACGAGGAGCACGCCGGCGGCGGTGGGGGGGAAGATCCGGCCGAGGACGGAGGAATGACGGTGGCGTCCGCGAGACATGCCAAGAAACTAGCGTGCGAATTGGGGCCGTGTCAGCCCAGGGTCGACTTCGTCCCTTGACAGGGGGCGAGTTCCACCGCACGTGCTCGGCCGTTCACGCAAGATCACCGAAGATCCACGGCCCACGCGGCAGGCCTCAGCGGTGCGAGGCCGCCGGCCCGCCCGGGTCGTCGTGGTTCTCCGGCAGCTTGCACACGTGCTGGATCCACAGCGCCGCCGCGATCACCGCCGCGCCCGCCAGCACCGCGAGGCCGGCCGTGACGGCCTGGTCCTTGCGGGCCGACACGTCCAGCTCGCCGAGCAGGAAGATCCCGGCGCCCGCGTAGATCCCGGTGACCACCGAGGAGACCAGCGCGCTGGCCTGCCCCAGCACCACCGCACGGGCCGCCAGCAGCGGGTCCACGCCCTTCGCACCGGGCTGGCGCTCCCGCACCGCCTTGAGCCGGCCGCGCAGCGACAGCGCGGTCGCCAGCAGGATCACCGCCACCGCCGCCAGAACGACCGGCGCCGCCGCCGGCACCGCGGGCAGCGTGTCCAGCGAGGCCCACAGCTTGGAGCCGGCCCAGGACAGCGCCGTCGTGGCGGCGGTGATGCCGATCAGCAGACGGAGGCGAAGCAGCTTCACGCGGTGCAGGTCCTTCCCGGGGTGGCGGTGCCGCCGGCCGCCCCGGTGTCCCGGCGCGCAGGCGCCAGGCCACCGTACCGGGCCCGGCCGGGCGGACATCTACTCGTACGGCCGGGGCCCCCGGAGGAGTTCCCCGGCGGGCCCCGACGGCCGCCTACTCGGGCAGCGTCAGCCCGATGTCGTCACGCCGCTTGACGCCCTGCGCGTCCGGGCCGCCGAGCGCCGCCAACAGCGCGTCCACCCGCCCGTGGCCGGGCACCTCGGCCTCCGGCTGGGCGTCCAGCCAGGGCGCGAGCACGAACGCGCGCTCGTGCGAGCGCGGGTGCGGCAGCAGCAGCTCCGGGTCGTCGCTCAGCTCGCCCTCGTACGCCAGGATGTCGACGTCCAGGGTGCGCGCGCCCCAGCGGACGTCCCGCACCCGCCCGAAGGCGTCCTCGATCGCGTTGCCGCGCTCCAGGAGGTCCCGCGGGGGCAGCGAGGTGCGCAGCACCACGACGGCGTTGTAGTAGTTCGGCTGCTCCTCGGGGCCGCCGACAGCCTCGGTCTCGTACACGGCGGAGACGGCCTTGATCCGCAGCCCGGGGGTGTCCGCGAGGGCGTCGACGGCACCCTGGAGGGTGTCCAGCCGGTTGCCCAGGTTGCTGCCCAGCGCGACGACCGCGCAGCGCTGCCCGTGCAGCGTGGTGTCGGCGGAGTCCACCCGGCTCTCCAGGTCGAACGCGTTCGGCTCGGTGATCCGGTCACTGCTCATCGGGGAAGTCCTCTGCCTCGGGTACCGGGTGCGCGGAGGGGGTCATGCGCGGCCCCGGTGGATGGTCACGGTCACGTCGTCGAACGGCACGGTGATCGGGGCGTCCGGCTTGTGCACGGTGACCTCGACCTCCTCGACCGCCTCGTGCTTCAGGCACTGGTCGGCGATGCGCTGCGCCAGGGTCTCGATCAGGTCGACCGGCTCCCCGGCGATGATCGCGGTGACCTCCTCGGCCACGATGCCGTAGTGCGCCGTGCGGGTGAGGTCGTCGCCGGACGCGGCCGGGCGGGTGTCCAGGTACAGCACCAGATCGACCACGAAGGTCTGCCCCTCGACGCGCTCGCGCTCGAAGACTCCGTGGTGGCCCCGGGCACGCAGGCCCCGCAGGGTGACGCGGTCCAGCAAACGAATCACTGCTCCCAGTCGGACGGGCCCGCCCGGAAAACAGCGTGAACGGGCAGGGCGGAGGCGGGCGGCACGGCCCGCCACTCCGTTTCGAATCTACCCGCGGGCGCGGACAACGCCTGACCGTCCTACCCGGCACGAACCGTCGCCACGCGCACCGCAATGGCGATTGACGTGAACGTTCGGTGACCACTCGGGAATTCCCCGGCGACGGCGCCGCGGAGATTTCCCGCCGCCCCGGGAAACGCCCGGAAATCAGTCCTCGTCGTCCTCGTCGCCGCTGGTCAGGACGGGTGAACCGTGGTGCGACCAGAGCTTCCACCCCGCCGGCGTACGACGGAAGAGATTGGTCGACACGACCTTTCCGCCCACGAGCGGCCCGAGTTCCCCCTCCTCCTCCGACTCACCGCCGGAGAGGATGTTCTCGGTGCACGTGACAAGGGCCACATCACCGTGGACCTCGGCCTCGACATCGGTCAGGAAGAACTGGATGTACTCCGTGTTCATCATGATCAGCATGTACGAGCGGGTCACCTGCGCCCGCCCCCGCAGAACCGGCCAGCCGGGGTGCACGCACACCACCCCGCCCTTGTCGTCGGCGTCCGCCGCCCCCAGCCAGACGTCCTCGACCGCCTCGACGTCGCCGCGCTCCAGCGCCTCGTACAGCCCCCGGTTCGCCGCCAGCACCGCCTCGACGTCCGCCTCGCGGGCCTTCCCGGCCGTACCGCCGCTCACCCTGCCGTCACCTGCCACAGACCCTCCCTCACCCCAGCCGCGCCGCGCGCTGCCAGGCCGCGACCACGCGGACGGCGTCCGCCGTGCCGGACACGTCGTGCACCCGTACCGCCCAGGCGCCCGCCCGGGCCGAGAGCACCGAGACGGCGGCGGTCGCGTCGTCCCGCTCCCTCGCCGGGCGCAGCTCCCCGGTTTCCGGGTCGGCGAGCAGCGTACCCAGGAACCGCTTGCGCGAAGCCGCGACGAGGACGGGGCGCCCGAGCGCGGTGAGCGCGTCGAGGCGCCCGAGCAGCGCCCAGTTGTGCTCGGCGGTCTTGGCGAAGCCGAGCCCCGGGTCGAGGATCAGCTGCTCCTCCTTGACGCCGACCGCCACCAGGGCGTCCATCCGGGCCGTCAGCTCGCCGACGACGTCGCGCACCACGTCCTCGTAGACGGCCCCGGCGTACATGTCGGAGGACTGGCCGCGCCAGTGCATCACCACGAAGGGCGCGCCGGTCTCGGCGACCACCCGGGCCATCGCCGGGTCGGCGAGCCCGCCGGAGACGTCGTTGACGACCACCGCGCCCGCCTCGACCGCCTTCTCCGCCACGCGGGCGCGCATGGTGTCCACGGACACCGGCACCCCGGCCCCGGCCAGCTCCCGGACCACGGGCAGCACCCGGCGCAGCTCCTCCTCCTCGGTCACCCGCTGCGAGCCGGGCCGGGTGGACTCGCCGCCGACGTCCACCAGGTCCGCGCCGCGCGCCCGCAGCGCGAGCCCGTGCGCGATGGCCTTGGCGGGGTCGTGCCAGAGCCCGCCGTCCGAGAAGGAGTCGGGCGTGACGTTGACGACGCCCATCACGGCGCAGCGGTCGAGCCGCGGCAGCCCCGCCGGCAGGGTGTACGAGGGCGAGTTGTCCATGCCCCCATTATCGAACGGGGCCCCCGCCGAGGATTCTCGGCGGGGGCCCCGTTCACGAGGACGGCGCTCAGGCGGCCTCGGTGACCTCGCGGGCCGCCGGGACGGGCATCAGGCCCTCCCGCTGGCGCTTGCGGCCGAAGCGCGGCATGCCCAGGGTGATGAAGGCCTCGGCCTGCATCGCGGCGAAGCCGATGCGCGGCAGGTCCCGGGTGTTGGGGAACACCAGGAAGCGAGGCTCCCACTCGGGCTGGAACTTGGCGTTGAACTTGTACAGCGACTCGATCTGGAACCAGCGCGACAGGAAGACCAGCAGCCCGCGCCAGGCCCGCAGCACGGGGCCGGCGCCGATGCGCTCGCCGCGGGCCAGCGCCGAGCGGAACATCGCGAAGTTGAGCGACACCCGGCGGATGCCCATGGCGCCCACCTCCTGCAGGGCGGCGACGATCAGCAGCTCGTTCAGGCCCGGGTCGGCGGCGCGGTCGCGGCGCATCAGCTCCAGCGAGATGCCGTCCGTGCCCCAGGGCACGAAGTGCAGCACGGCCTTGAGGTCGTCGCCCTCCTCGCCCTCCTCGGGGGCCTTGTGGGCGGTGACGACCACGCACTCGTCGTCCAGCGGGTCGCCGAAGCGGCCCAGGGCCATCGAGAAGCCGCGCTCGGTGTCGGTGCCGCGCCAGCGGGCGGCGGCGTCGGCGATGCGGTACTTCTCCTCCGGGTCGAGGTCGGCGACCCTGCGGACCTTGCAGGAGTAGCCGTTGCGCTCGATCCGCTTGACCATCTGGCGCACGTTGCGCATGGCCCGGCCGGAGAGCGAGAAGGTGGCGGTGTCGACGATCGCCTCGTCGCCCAGCTCCAGCGCGTCCAGGCCCGCCTCGCGGGTCCAGACCTCGCCGCCGACCTCGCTGCAGCCCATCACGGCCGGCACCCAGGCGTGCTCGCGGGCCTCGGCCATGAACACCTTGATCGCGCCGGGCCAGGCCTCGACGTCCCCGACCGGGTCACCGGAGGCCATCATCACGCCGGAGACGACGCGGTAGGAGATCGCCGCCTTGCCGGTGGGCGAGAACAGCACGCTCTTGTCGCGGCGCAGCGCGAAGTAGCCGAGCGAGTCGCGGGCGCCGTGCCGCTTGAGCAGCTCGCGCACCTTCTCCTCGTCCTCGACGGTGAGCTCCGGCTTCGGCTTGCCCGGGCGCAGCGCCAGGTAGGCGGTGGTGAGGGCGGTGAGCAGGCCGAGCCCGCCGAGCAGGTAGGCGACCAGGTCGGACATCCGCTCGTTGGTGTAGCGGATCGGGCCCTCGAAGCCGAACAGCCCGTACCCGACGTGCTGGAGCCGCTCGGTGAAGCCCGGGTGCCCGTGCTCGTACTTCGTACGGGTCCAGACGATCAGCAGGCCCAGCAGCCCGCTGAGGACGCCCATCACGACGAGGTTGACCACCGCGCCCCAGCGGGTGCGCGGGTCGGCCTTGGCGTAGAACTCGCGCTGGTGCACGAGCATCACGGCGAGGACGATCAGCGAGACGACCGCCGGGCCCACCTGGTGCCAGCGCACGATGTGCAGGGCCGCGCTGACGGGCAGCAGCACGCACACGGCGCGCCAGGCCCGCCGCTTGCGCCGGCGCAGCGCGTGCGCCAGAGGCACCAGCAGGAGGCCGACCATCAGCGTGCCGACCGCGGCCAGGCTGGTGGTGCCGCCCGGAAGCTGCCCGGCGAAGGTGTGCATCTTGGTGTGCCGCAGCTTGGGGAACACCGCGCTGGCGATGTCGACCAGCCCGATCAGCAGGCAGGCGTAGCCGACCGCGCCGGGGAGCCAGGACCTCGGGACGGCAGCCGCCTGGTTGCGCAGCGTCTGCAGGCCGCGGCGACGGGGCGACGGCGGCTGCTCGGGGCTCGGCTCAACGGACACGGGAACGCTCATGGGTGCTCAGCGTAGAGGCTGCGGGCGGGCGTCCGGTCACCCCTGTGGGCGACGCGTGATGGACCTTCATGCCTATTCCTTCATCAGGCAATGCGCATACCAAGGATCCGGAAACGGTCGGTAAACCGGTGCCGTGGCGACGCTGCGGGTTGAGCCGGCGGTGGGAGCGGAGGCCCGCCGCCGCGTGGCGCGGCGAGGCCCCCCGGGGCGTTTACGTACGGTGGACGCCGCATTCTAGGGCGCCGGTTGCCTGCGTCTCCCCCCGGTCTCCCGGCCCGCCCGGGCATCCGGACAGCCTAGCTGCGGTGGCCGGGCCTGACGGGCCGCCAGACGATGAATCCCGCATCGACAGTGTCCCACCGGAAGGCCGACGGCATGGAACTGACCAGCGACCTGCTGGTGAACTCGCTGCTCGCGCTCGGCGCCGCGGCCCTCGTGACGACCCTGTGGCTCTGGCCCCGCCTGGCCCGGCAGCGCCCGCTGCCGGTGCTCGGCCGGATCGGCCTGCTGACGGTCACTCAGGCCGCCGTCCTGGCGGTGCTGGCGCTGTCGGTGAACAACTCCTTCGGGTTCTACACCTCCTGGGACGACCTGCTCAACCCCGGCGGCGCCAAGCTCGCGCTGACCAGCAACGAGAACCACAAGGGCGGCACCCCGGTCTCCGACGCGCTGGTCCAGCCGACCAACGAGGGCGGCCTGGAGACGGTGACGGACCTGCCCAAGGGCCCGCCGGAGGAGGCCGGCAAGGTCGAGTCCGTCCGGGTCACCGGCAAGGAGACCGGCCTGTCCGACCAGATGTTCGTCTACCTGCCGCCCGAGTACTTCGACCCGAAGTTCGCCCTGGTCCGCTTCCCGGTCCTGATGACCATCGCCGGCTTCCCCGGCACCACGCTCAACCTGATGAAGGAGCTGCCGGTCGTCCGGACGGCGGCGGAGCTCCAGAAGACCGGCAAGATGCCGCCCACCATCGTGGTGCTGGCCCGGCCGACCGTCGCCCCGCCCCGCAACACCGAGTGCGTGGACGTCCCCGGCGGCCCCCGCACCGAGTCCTGGTTCGTCAAGGACGTCCCCGAGGCGCTGCGCACCACCTACCGCACCGGCCGCACCGCCGGCTCCTGGGCCGTCTTCGGCTACTCCACCGGCGGCAGCTGCGCGATGCGCCTGGCGATGCGCTTCCCGAACGTCTACGGCAGCGCGGTGGGCCTGCACGGCGACTTCACCGTGCACGAGGACCAGTTCACGGGCGGCAGCCTCTTCAACGGCGACAAGGCCCTGGCCCAGCAGAGCGACCTGTCCTGGCGGCTGCAGAACCTCCCCGCCCCGCCGCTGTCGATGCTGGTGGTCTCCACCCGCAAGGAGTCGGACTACCCGCAGACCGTCCGCTTCGTCGAGCAGGCCCAGCAGGTGGCCGCAGCCAACCCCCAGTTCAGCGTGGAGTCGCTCTACCTGGACGACGGCGGCCACAACTTCGACAGCTGGGTCCGGGAGCTGCCGGCCTCCCTCGAATGGGTGGGCGCGCACCTCGGGTGACGCGTGCGAGTGACTACCCGCCGGTCACCGCGGTCGCCCGGCGGCCCGGGGGAACGAATCGCGGCCGCCCGCCCGACCGGCGCGGGCGCCGCCCGTCCGCGCAGGAGGCGCCGTGCTGAGTACCCGATCGCTGTTCGACGAGATCTACCGGAACGACCAGGCGTACCAGCTGTTCTGCAGCATCGCGGCCGGCGGCGAGGACCAGGGCGGCTGGGAGAACGAGCGGATCACCGCCCTCACCCGGGACGAGGTCCTCGCGCCGAAGGTCGCCCGGCACGGCGCGGACGAGCGCAAGCACGGCCGGATCTTCTCCCAGCTGCTGCACAAGCGCGGCCTGCCCAAGGTGCCCGTCCCGGACGACGCCGACTACTGCATGCTGCTGGAGCGCCAGGGCGTCGGCCTCGCGCACGAGCGGCTCAACAGCGACGTCCCGCTGACGGAGCGGGAGATCATCGTCTACCTGGCGCACAGCCGGGTCACCGAGCAGCGCGCCGCCGAGCAGATGCGCCAGCTGGTGAAGGCGTACGGCGACAACCCGGACCTCGGCCGGGCGATGCGGATGATCTCGGCCGACGAGGACGACCACCTCGCGTACTGCCACGAGGAGCTGCTGCGGCTGCGGGCGGCCGGCCACGGCCCGTACATCCGCCACGCGCTGGAGACCAGCGCCCGCGGCGAGATCCGCACCCACCGGGACGTCGGCCTGGCGGTGACGTCCCGGATGGCGAGGATCCTGCGCTGGCCGCGCTGGCAGCTGACCGTGGTCACCCTCGGGGTGCAGGCGCTCTACCTGTACGACCGGACGTTCGGCTGGCGGCGGATGGTCACCCTGCGGATGCCGGAGCACCGCAACGCCCTGGGCACCCCGGCCCCGCCGCACGCGGAGCGCGAGGTGCTCTGAACCCGATCAGCGACCGATGATGAGGCTCATCGCCTCGGCCCGGGTGGCCGGGTCGCGCAGCTGGCCGCGCACGCAGGAGGTGATGGTCTTGGCGCCGGGCTTGCGGATGCCGCGCATCGACATGCACATGTGCTCGCACTCGACCACGACGATCGCCCCGCGCGGCTCCAGGATGCGCATCAGCGCGTCGGCCACCTGGCTGGTCAACCGTTCCTGCACCTGGGGGCGGCGGGCGTAGACGTCCACCAGCCGGGCCAGCTTCGACAGGCCGGTGATCTTGCCCGAGGTCGACGGGATGTACCCGACGTGCGCGACCCCGCGGAAGGGCACCAGGTGGTGCTCGCAGACGGAGGTCAGCTCGATGTCCTTCACGAGCACCATCTCGTCGTGCCCGAGGTCGAAGGTGGTGGTGAGGACGTCCTCCGGCTCCTGCCAGAGCCCGGCGAATATCTCCTTGTACGCCCGCGCGACCCGGGCCGGGGTCTCCAGCAGCCCCTCGCGGTCCGGGTCCTCCCCGACGGCGAGGAGCAGCTCGCGCACGGCGTTCTCGGCCCGCTTCTGGTCGAAGGTGCCGACGGGAGACGAACCGTCGAGCGTCACCGGGTCGATCATGCGGGCCTCGCTTACGTGTGGGACGACTTGAGCTGAACAGCACGGATGCCGCGCCTCCAGGGTACAAACCCCGGTGACGCGGCATCCATTCCGTGCCCTGTACCGCCGGCGGTCAGCCGTCGGTCGGGTGCTCCGGCGCCTGGAGCGGCGGGAGCTTCACGACGTCCACCGGAGCGGTGTCGCCCACGGCGGCGCCGTTGGTGAGCGCCAGCTCCTTCGGCGACTGCACCGGCGGGCGGGTGGACGGCGTCCGGCGCGCGGAGCCCGTCCAGGCCGGACGGTGCGGGCGCTTGACGATCGGGGCGAAGATCTCGGCGATCTGCTCCTTGTTCAGGGTCTCCTTCTCGAGGAGCTCCAGAACGAGGTTGTCGAGCACGTCGCGGTTCTCGACCAGGATCTCCCAGGCCTCGTTGTGCGCGCTCTCGATGAGCTTCTTGACCTCTTCGTCGACCAGCCCGGCGACCTCTTCCGAGTAGTCGCGCTGGTGGCCCATCTCGCGGCCCAGGAACGGCTCCGAGTTGTCGTTGCCGAACTTGATCGCGCCGAGGCGCTCGGTCATGCCGTACTGGGTGACCATGGCCCGCGCCGTGGCGGTGGCCTTCTCGATGTCGTTCGAGGCGCCGGTGGTCGGGTCGTGGAAGACCAGCTCCTCCGCCGCGCGGCCGCCCAGCATGTACGCCAGCTGGTCGAGCATCTCGTTGCGGGTGGTGGAGTACTTGTCCTCGTCCGGCAGCACCATGGTGTAGCCGAGGGCCCGGCCGCGGGACAGGATCGTGATCTTGTGCACCGGGTCGCTGTACTGACAGGCCGCCGCGACCAGGGCGTGACCGCCCTCGTGGTACGCGGTGATCTTCTTCTCCTTGTCGGACATGATCCGCGTGCGCTTCTGCGGACCGGCCACGACGCGGTCGATCGCCTCGTCCAGGATGCCGTTGTCGATCAGCTTCTTGTCCGAACGGGCCGTCAGCAGGGCGGCCTCGTTGAGGACGTTCGACAGGTCGGCACCGGTGAAGCCGGGGGTGCGCTTGGCGACGGCCGAGAGGTCGACGTCCGGCGCGATCGGCTTGCCCTTCTGGTGCACCTTGAGGATGTCCAGACGGCCCTGGAGATCGGGGCGCTCCACCGCGATCTGGCGGTCGAAGCGGCCCGGGCGCAGCAGCGCCGGGTCCAGGATGTCGGGGCGGTTGGTGGCGGCGATCAGGATCACGCCGCCCTTGACGTCGAAGCCGTCCATCTCGACCAGCAGCTGGTTGAGGGTCTGCTCGCGCTCGTCGTGGCCGCCGCCGAGGCCCGCGCCGCGGTGCCGGCCGACGGCGTCGATCTCGTCGACGAAGACGATCGCCGGGGCGTTCGCCTTGGCCTGCTCGAAGAGGTCGCGGACGCGGCTGGCGCCGACACCGACGAACATCTCGACGAAGTCCGAGCCGGAGATGGAGTAGAACGGCACCCCGGCCTCACCGGCGACGGCGCGCGCGAGGAGGGTCTTGCCGGTCCCGGGCGGGCCGTACAGCAGCACGCCCTTGGGGATCTTGGCGCCGACGGCCTGGAACTTGGCCGGCTCCTGCAGGAACTCCTTGATCTCGTGGAGCTCCTCCACCGCCTCGTCCGCACCCGCGACGTCCGCGAAGGTGGTCTTGGGGGTGTCCTTGGTGAGCAGCTTGGCCTTGGACTTGCCGAACTGCATGACCCGGGAGCCGCCGCCCTGCATCTGGTTCATCAGGAACAGGAAGACCACGACGATGATGACGATCGGCAGCATCGACAGCATGAGGCTGACGAAGGTGCTCTGCTTCTCGGGGCTGATGGTGTAGCCCTCGGTCAGCGTGTTCGGGTCCTTGGCGTTCACCTGGACCTGGAGCTTCTCGGCGATGGCCACGCCCTGGTCCCCGATGTACGAGGCCTGGAACTTGTTGCCGGACGGGACCTTGCCCGTGCCGGCGGGGGACAGCTTGGCGCCGTCCTTCAACTGGATCTTGATCGTGTTCGAGTCACCGGTGGTGATCTGCGCCGACTTGACATCCTTGGCATCGATCGCGGCGACGACCTGCCCGGTGTCCACCGTCTTGTAGCCGTTCGAGTCCGAAACGACCTGCATCAGAACGATGACGGCGAGGACGGCCAGCACGATCCACATGATCGGCGCACGGAAGTATCGCTTGACGTCCATCCATGCGGGGCGTTGCCGCCCCGTCCCTCCTGCCACTCAACGGCGCCGGGTGGCTGTGGGCCGCGGCGCATATGGTCGGTGCTCATGTGAAGAGCGGTTTATTGGACCGTACCGCAGTCGGACCCGCCCATGGCGGGAGCACGGCGACACGGCTGTGGTTCTTTGTCCCCGGTCCAACGGGCGGGAACAGGCTCCTGTTCCCGTCCGTCGCCCGAACGGGGTCCTCAGCCGCCGTAGACGTGCGGGGCGAGGGTGCCGATGAAGGGGAGGTTGCGCAGCTTCTCGGCGTAGTCCAGGCCGTAGCCCACCACGAACTCGTTGGGGATGTCGAAGCCGACGTACTTCACGTCGATCTCGACCTTGGCCGCGTCGGGCTTGCGCAGCAGGGCGCAGACCTCCAGCGAGGCCGGGCCGCGCGAGCCGAGGTTGCCCAGCAGCCAGGACAGGGTCAGACCCGAGTCGATGATGTCCTCGACGATCAGGACGTCGCGGCCGGCGATGTCCGTGTCGAGGTCCTTGAGGATACGCACCACGCCGGAGGACTTGGTGCCCATCCCGTAGGAGGAGACGGCCATCCAGTCCATGGTGACCTGCGAGTGCAGGGTCCGGGCCAGATCGGCCATGACCATCACGGCCCCCTTGAGGACGCCGACGATCAGCAGGTCCTTGCCTGCGTAGTCCCGGTCGATGCGCTCGGCCAGCTCCAGGAGCTTCGCGTCGATCTCGTCCTTGCTGATGAGCACCTTCGCGAGGTCAGCGCCCATGTCGTTCTGGTCCACCGGGGATACGTCCTCAAACGTTCGGGGTCTGTGTGGCCGGCGGCCGGCCGCCCCCGGGCATGCCTCGCCCGTCAGTCGCCCTGCCGCCGAAAGACCAGCGTGCCACACCTGCGGGTGGCCTCGACTCCCCCGGGTAGGTGAAGCGGGCCCTGTCCGCGCCACCCGGTGACCAGCAGGTCGATCGTCTCCAAGTGCCGCGCGAACAGATCCCCGGCCGGGCAACCGGCCCGCAGCGCGGCCCGGCGCAGCACCCGGCGCCGTACGGCGGGGGGCAGTTCGGCCAGTTTCACGGCGTCCAGGGCGCCTTCGCCCGTACGGAGGTCGCGTTCGGCCAAGGAGGCCCACTGGTCGAGGGCGTCGGCGTCGTCGCGGAAGAGCCGGGCGGTGCGGGCCAGCGCCTCCACCACTCCGCCGCCCAGGTGCTTCTCCAGAACTGGGAGCACCTCGTGGCGGACGCGGGAGCGGGTGTAGGCGGGATCACAGTTGTGCGGGTCGTCCCAGACCGGGATCGACTGCGCCGAGCAGGCCTGCCGGGTGGCGGCGCGGTCCAGCTCCAGCAGCGGGCGGCGGTAGCGGCCCTTCTGGGCCGGCATCCCGGCCAGCGAGCGGGCGCCCGAGCCCCGGGCCAGGCCCAGCAGGACGGTCTCGGCCTGGTCGTCCCGGGTGTGGCCGAGCAGCACCGCGACCGCGCGGTGGCGCTCGGCGGCCTCGTCGAGCGCGGCGTAGCGGGCGTCCCGGGCGGCGGCCTCGGGGCCGCCCTCGCGGCCCACGCGCACCTGGACGGCCTCGACCGGGTCCAGCCCCAGCGAGCTCAGCCGCTCGGCGACCTGGGCGGCCCGTTCGCCGGAGCCGTTCTGGAGGCCGTGGTCGACGGTGACGGCGCCGACCCGCAGCCCGATCTTGGGGGCCTCGAAGGCGGCGGCGATGGCCAGGGCCATGGAGTCCGCGCCGCCGCTGACGGCGACGAGCACCAGCGGGGACCCGGGGGCGGCCGGGGTTCGGGGCAGGCCCGAGGGGTGGCGGGCGGCGTTGCCGATCAGCGTGGTGCCGAGGGCGGCACCCACCAGCGGGGAGCCGGCCGGACGCTCGCGGGGAGTGCGGGCGGGCGGCGTGAAGGTGGAGCCGGCTTCGGCGGCCAGCTCGGTGAGGGTACGGCGGACGGCCAGGCGTATCGCGGCGACAGCGGGGTGAGGGCCCACGGCGGACGACTCCTCGGCGGAGGTGGGGACAGGACGACGGCGAGCGCGGCAGAACCGCCAAGCCGTGTGAGCGCCGCGTTACCGGGCGCTCACAGATGGTGGCAGAAAGGAGGGACCCGCTACGCCACCCTCGCCACCAGTACGACCACCGTCCCACGTTCGGGTGAATGGAGAAACGTATCTTCACCCACGCCCGGCCGGAATGAACCACTCGTACGAGCGGGTTTGACCGGCGCACGGCGCTTTACGGCTGCGGGCGTCCGCGAATGGTTCAGCGGGCGACGCGGGCGACCCAGGCGGCCGGGTCGTGGATCTCCTCCTTGGTCGGCAGCGTGTTCGGGGAGGTCCACACCCGGTTGAACCCCTCCATCCCGACCCGCTCGACCACCCCGCGCACGAACACCGCGCCGTCCTGGTACTGGCGCAGCTTCGCGTCCATGCCCAGCAGGCGGCGCAGCAGCAGGTCCAGCCGGTTCGCGCCGCGGTCCCGGCGCTGCTGGAACTTCTCCCGGATCTCAGCGACCGACGGCACCACGGCCGGGCCCACGCCGTCCATCACCACGTCCGCGTGGCCCTCCAGCAGCGACATCACGGCCGTCAGCCGGCCGAGGATCTCGCGCTGCGCGGGCGACTGGACGATCTCCAGCAGGTTCGACGAGCCCCCGCCGGCCTCGCGCTCGCGGGCCGCGCCGCCCGGCAGCCCGCCGCCCAGCGAGCCGGCCGCGTCGCGCAGCCGCTCCAGCAGGGCGCCCGGGTCCACGTCCGTCTCGGCGAGGAAGGACTGCACCTCCGACTGGATGTGGTCCCGCAGCCAGGGGACCGCCGTGAACTGGGTGCGGTGCGT
This sequence comes from Kitasatospora sp. NPDC101183, assembly GCF_044767945.1. Lineage (NCBI taxonomy): Bacteria > Bacillati > Actinomycetota > Actinomycetes > Kitasatosporales > Streptomycetaceae > Kitasatospora > Kitasatospora sp. NPDC101183. The sequence goes on from NZ_JBIWOW010000034.1 coordinate 24,898, forward strand.
CTCCTCGTGGAGGCAGACCCAGAGCCGGAAGTCGGACGGGTCGACGTCCAGCTCCCGCTCCACGTGCACGATGTTCGGCGCCACCAGCAGCAGCCGGCCCGGCCCGGGGCCCTCCGGGCCCAGCCGGGGCTTGTCGAACAGCGCCGCCGGGCTGTCCGGCGCCTCCAGCGAGGGCTCCGCCGGGGCGAACGTCTCGTACTGGCCCAGCACCTTCGTCGACAGGAACGCCAGCAGCGCCCCGACCTCGATCCCGGTGGCCTTCTCCCCCACCGAACCGAACACCCCCGCCGCCGGCCCGCCGGCCGCCCGCCGCGCCCGCAGCTTCTCCACCAGCGGCTGCACGACCGTCCGGAAGCCCGCCACGTTCGCGCGCACCCACCCGGGGCGGTCCACCACCAGCACCGGCGTCGCGGCGGCCGCCGCCAGGCTGCTCGACCGCATCCCGGTGAACGCCCGGACGTGCTCCTCCGCCTCCAGTGCGTGCCGCCGCAGCTCGGCGACCACCGCCGCCGCCTCCGCCCGACTGACCTCCGGCCCCGGCCGCACCAACCTGGTCGCGGTTGCGACCGCGAGGTTCCAGTCGACCATGTCAGCCCCGCCACTCGCGCTCGTCATGCCCTCACCGTACGTGCTCCCCACCACCAGCGGCAGCCACCCGCCACGATCACCTTCCCACCCACCACCAGCGCCCGCCCCCGCCCCTCAGGGGCCGCCCGACCCCCGGCGCAGCCGCCCCGAACCGGGGTCGCCGGGGCCCCCGGGCGCCCGCGGCGGCGCCCGGGGCGGAGCACCGCTGCGGCCGGGTCACTGGCGAGCCGGGCCGCCCCTTCGGGAGGCGGCCTTGGCCATCAGGGCTGTCGCAAGCTCCGGCCCGCGCCGGAAACCGCCGAGCAGCCGGGGCAGCAGGAGTTGGATGCCGAGCGGCGGTCCGGCGGCGAACCGGAGGCGCTCCGGAACCGGCCCTGACCGTGAGATCTGCCGACGACTCCGGCTGACACCGAGAACCGCCTGGGGGCGGGGCCGAGGACGCCCCGCCGGAGGCACGGGCGGGGCGAGGAGGCCCGACAGGGCCGGTCAGGCGCGGGTGTCCTCAGGAGGCCGGGCCGCTCCGCCGAAAGCTGGAGCGGCCGGAGAAGCCGGGCGGGGCCGGGCTCGGCCGAGTCCGGCGGAGGTGGGGCGCCGCTGCGGCCCTCGGCCGGGGCCGAGGGCCGCAGGAGGTGTGGGTGGGCTGCGACTGCGGGGGTGCTGGTGGTGGGCGCTGTGCCGGAGGGCCGGAGCGCGCCTGTCATGAGACTCCCTGCCCGGCCGGAGCCGCCGGGTGAGGCGGAGGCCCGGGGCGCACCGTTCGTGAGGCTCCCTGCTCGCCCGTGGCCGAGGCGGGCTCTGCGGCCTGGGTCAGTGGCAGCCGCAGGTGGTGAGGTGGGCGGCTATGCGGTCCATGGCGGCGCGGGCGGTGTCGGCCGGGGCGGTGGTGCGGGTCATGACGGCGAAGGCGAGGAGGCGGCCGTCGGCGTCGACGACGGTGCCGGCGAGGGTGTTGACGCCGTTGAGGCTGCCGGTCTTGGCGCGGACGAGGCCGGCCGCGTCGGCGGAGCCGGAGCCCTGGCCGTAGCGCTTGGCGAGGGTGCCGGTGAAGCCGGCGACGGGCAGGCCGGTGAGGACGGGCCGCAGGGCGGGGTGCCGGCCGGAGGCGGCCAGGGCCAGGAGGCGGGTGAGGACGGCCGGCGGGACGGCGTTGCCGGTGTGCAGGCCGCTGCCGTCGTTGAGGGTGGTGCCGGTCATCGGCACGCCGAGCCTGGTCAGCTCCTGCGTGACGGCCGTGGCCGCGCCCTCGAAGCTGGCCGGCTGGTGCCCGGCGATCGCGGCCTGACGGGCGATCGCCTCGGCGAGCTGGTTGTCGGAGGTGGTGAGCAGCCGCTCGACCAGGCGGGCGACGGTCGGCGAGTCGACCCGGCCGAGGACGGGCGCGTCCGCCGCGGCCGGGGCGGCGGCGGGCTTGGCCTTCCCCTCGACGGTGACGCCCTGGGCCTTGAGCAGCCCGGCGAACGCCTCGGCGGCGGAGGCGGCCGGGTCGGCGACCCGCTTGGGCGCCTCCTCGCGGCTCTTCGCGTCGACCCGGCCCTCGTCGACCATCAGCGGGACGACGGGGGCGATGTTGGTGTCGTCGTCATGGAACTTGTGCAGCGGGGTGCCGCTGTACAGCGAGACGTCGTAGTCGAGCGTGACGGTGGTGGTGCCGGCGGCCTTGAGCGCGGCGGCGGTCTGCCGGGCCAGTTCGACGAGGGAGGCGGGGGCGGTGTCCGGGTCGACGGGCTGGCCGCCGATCTGCACCTGGTCGGCGGGCAGCGCGGTGAGCGTCGGGTCCCCGCCGCCGACGAGGGTGACGGCGCCCGGGGCGGCGCCCTTGACCGCCCGGGTGGTCAGCCGGGTGTCGCCGGGGATGAGGGACAGGGCGGCGATCGAGGTGGCGAGCTTGGTGGTGGAGGCGGGGGTGGCCGCGGTGTTCTCGCCCGAGCCGTACAGGAGTTGACCGTTCTCGGCGTCCGCGACGGCGATGGTGACGGTGCCGAGGCTCTTGTCGGCGAGCAGCGGGGCGAGCGCCTGCTGGAGGCCCTGGGCAGTGGGGGTGTCCGCGCCGGGCTCGGCGGCGGCGAGGAGGGCGCCCGCGGCGGGTGCCGGGCGCGCGGCGGCGGCGTCGCTCCCGCCGCCCGGGGTGGGGGCGGGCTGGTCCGCTCGGCGGGTCGGGCTCCTGCCCTTGTCCTTGCCGGGCGTGCCCTTCTTCCCGTCGCGCCCGCCCTGGCCCTCGTCCTGGTTGTCGCGGTCGTCGTTGCCGCCGCGCGAGGTGCTGTGGCCGCCGGGCGTGGGGGAGGGCTGCGCGTACGCACCGCCCGCGCCCAGGACCGTACCGGCGACGAGCACGGCCGCTCCGAAGAGTCCGGCGGCCGTCCCCCTGCGACGGCGTGCCGCCCCCACCCCTGATCCCACCGACCGGCCCCTTTCCCGAGCATCCACTCCCGTAGGAGACACTGGGATTCTGTCAGTACCTACCTTGGAGGAACCGTTGGAGTTCGACGTCCTTATCGAAATCCCGAAGGGCTCTCGTAACAAGTACGAGGTCGACCACGAGACCGGCCGCCTTCGGCTCGACCGGATGCTCTTCACCTCGACCCGCTACCCGGCCGACTACGGCTACGTCGAGGGCACCCTGGCGGACGACGGTGACCCGCTGGACGCCCTGGTCATCCTGGACGAGCCGACCTTCCCCGGTTGCCTGATCAAGTGCCGCGCCATCGGCATGTTCAAGATGACGGACGAGGCCGGCGGCGACGACAAGCTGCTCTGCGTCCCGGCGACGGACCCGCGCTGGGAGCACCTGCGCGACATCCACCACGTGTCGGAGTTCGACCGCCTGGAGATCCAGCACTTCTTCGAGGTCTACAAGGACCTGGAGCCGGGCAAGTCGGTCGAGGGCGCCGACTGGGTCGGCCGCGCCGAGGCCGAGGCCGAGGTCACCGCTTCGATCAAGCGTCTGGCGGACCAGGGCGGCCACTGAGCCGCCGTTCCGACCACCGGTCGGGACAGCACCACCCGGGGCCGGGGCTCCGCGGATTCGTCCGCGGTCCCCGGCCTCCGGCGTTCCCGGGGACGGTTTACCGACAGGCTGTCGGCATACGGAGACAGTTAGGTTAGGCTAACCAAAACTGTCGGGCCGATTCCGATTCCTGGAGGCCGCATGCCCACGCCCGAGTCCGTCCCGTTCTCCACCGTGCTGCGCACCGCGAGCAGCGAGGAGCACGAGGCCGCGGAGCAGTCCTCGTTCATGAGCCGCCTGCTCGGCGGCCGACTCGGGATCGATGCGTACGCCGACCTCACCGGCCAACTCTGGTACGTGTACCGGGCGCTGGAGAGCCGGGCCGGGCAGCTCGCCGAGGACCGGCTGGCGGGCCCCTTCATCGACCGGGCGCTGCTGCGCACCGCCGCCGTCGAGCGCGACCTCGCGCACCTGCGCGGGCCCGACTGGCGCGAGGGCCTGGCGCCGCTTCCGGCCACCGCCGCGTACGTGGCGCGGGTGGAGGAACTGGCCGCCGAATGGCCCGCCGGGTACATAGCGCACCACTACACCCGCTACCTGGGCGACCTGTCGGGCGGTCAGATCATCCGCGGGATCGCCGAGAAGACCTGGGGCTTCGAGCGCAAGGGCGACGGCGTGCGCTTCTACGTGTTCGAGGAGGTCGACAACCCGGCCGCCTTCAAGCGCGAGTACCGCGCCAAGCTGGACGCGGCGGGCGAGGCGATGGACGAGGTCGAGCGCCGCCGGGTGGTCGAGGAGTGCAAGCGGGCCTTCGTCCTCAACGGCGCGATCTTCCGCGACCTGGACGCGCGGTACCCGCTGAGCGCCTGAGCGCGCACGGAAAGGGGCCGGCCCTCGGCGAGGACCGGCCCCTTTCGCGTACCCGCGCGTCAGACGGTCGCGCGGGGACGGCGGTTGCGCACCAGGACGGTGGCGGCGCCGCCGGCCAGCACCAGGCCGGCGGCGGTGGCGAGCAGCGGGACGACCGGGGTGTCCGCGCCGGTGGCGGCGAGCGAGCCGCCGCCCGTGGTGCCGAGGTCGGTGGTCAGCGAGGGGCCGCCGCCCGAGGCCTGGCCGCCACCGGCGTTCGTCCCGACGTTCACACCCGTGCCGGTGTTCGTCCCGGCGGGCGGGTCGGTCGGGAGCTTGGCGTCCTTGTCGAAGGCCAGGCTGGCGGTGACCGGGTCGAGGGCCGTGCCCGCCGGGTAGTTGGAGAACACCGGGACGCCCTCGGCGGTGAGCGTGGCGGGGACCTTGGCGAGCGTCACCACACCGTTCACCGGCCTGAGCGCGGAGGCGGGGACGTCCAGCTTGGCGATCCGGGCGCCGGTCAGCTTGGTCGACTTGCCGTCCGGGGACCGGCCGTCGACGTCGGCGGTCAGGAAGGCGCCCTGGCTGTCGATGGTCAGGCCCAGCTTGGAGAGCTTGGTGTCGAGCGCCCAGCCGTCCTTGCCGGGGTGGCCGAGGAAGCGGACGGAGCCGTCGAATCCGGCCGTGAGCGAGTGCTCGGCGGTGTTGTACGCGCCGGTGGCGCCGCCGAAGCGGTAGTCGGCCGCGCCTCCGGCGAACTCGACCTTGCCGGCGGCCATCGGGGATTCGAGGTACTTGCGGAAGCTCTCCTTGACCGTCCAGTCCAGGGTGCCGTTCACGACGGGGAGCTTGGACGGTGCCGTGGTGGGGGCGGCGGTCGGCGTGGGCGTGGCCGTAGTCGTGGCGGTCGGTGTCGCGGTCGGCTGGGCGGTCGGCTCGGCGGTGGGCTGCGCCGTGGCGGTGGCGGTGGCGGACGGCGTGACGGTGGGCGTGGCCGAAGGCGTCGTGGACGGCGTGGCGGTGGGCGAGGGCGTGGCCGGGCTCTGCTTGAGCAGCAGCGACAGCGGGTCCATGTCCGACCCCGCCGGGTAGAAGCCCGCGAAGACCTTGGAGCCCTGCTCGGTCAGCTTGGCGGCGGTCGGCACCCCGGTGGTGGTGTCCCGCGCGACGGTGAACGTCACCAGCGGGACGTCCTCGCGCCGGGTCACCTCGGGGGCGGCCATCGACTCCTTCGAGGCGGTGTCGGCGGTGAGCGTGCCGGTCGTGCCCGAGGTGGTGACCTTCAGGTCGGTGACCGCGATGTCCAGCGCGCCGTGGTGGGCGGTGAAGTGGACCCCGCCGGTGAAGGAGGAGGTGAGGGCGTGCGAGCCCAGGTCGTACGAGGCCTTGGCCAGGCCGAAGTGGTAGGTGCCGTCCGGGTTGGTGGTCGCGCCGCCGGTGAGTTCGACGGCGCCGCCCTGGGAGCCCGGGCCGTTGAGGTAGCCGCGGAAGCTGGCCTTCACGCCCCAGTCCAGCGCACCGGTGTCGTACGTGACGCTGCCGGGGCCCCCGGCGGCGGTCGCGAGGGCGGGGGCGCCGAGGGCGGTCAGGCCGAGGCCGACGGTGGCGGCCGCGAGGGCGGCCAGCCGGGTGCGGTTGCGGGACATGGAGGGGGCTCCGTTTCGTGCGGGGGGATTGGGGGGTGGGGTCAGGCCGCTTCGTCGGTCTCGGGGACCGGGGCGGTGGCGGCCTTGCGGCGGCGGCGGACGAGCAGCCCGCCGGTCGCGGCGAGCGCGACGACCAGCACCGCGCCGCCGGCCAGGGCCGCCGTCGGAACGCCGTCCGGGGAGGAGGCCGCGACCGGCTCGGCGGCCGGGCTCGGCGGGGCGGGCGGGGTGGCCGGGGCGCTGCCGAGGTCGGGCAGCGGGGGCAGGGCGGCCGCCGGGTCGAGGGCGACGGCGAAGCTCAGCGGGTCCATGTCCGTCCCGGCCGGGTAGAGGCCGCCGAACGCCTTGGCGCCGGACTCGGAGAGCTTCAGCGGCAGTTCGACGGCCTTCAGCAGCCCGCCCTCGGGCTTGAGGCCGGCCGGGTCGAAGGCGGCCAGCTCGACGCCGGTGAGCTGCTGGGTGCCGCCGTCCGGGGTGCGGCCGGAGACGTCCGCGACCAGTCGGCCCCGGCCGTCGGCCACGGTGACGCCCGGGTTGGCCAGGGTGAGGTCCAGGCCGTAGGCGTCGCCGCTGCGCAGGCCGGTGAAGCGGACGGTGCCGGTGAAGGCGGCGGTGAGCGCGCCGGTCGCCGGGTCGTAGGAGCCCTTCGCCGGGGTCCAGCGGAAGAAGGCCCCGCCGTCCGCCGAGCCGCCGCCGAGCTCCCAGCGGCCCTGGGCGACGGAGCCGGTGACGTAGTCGCGGAAGGTGCGGCGCACGCCCCAGTCCAGGGCGCCGTGAGCGAACTCGGTACGGGCGGCGGCGCTCGGGCCCGCCGTCGGGCTCGCGGCCGGCTGGGGCTCGGCCGCGGTCGGCGCGGCGGTGGTGGCGCTCGGTGTGGGAGCCGCCGAACTCGGCGGCGCGGCGGGCAGGTTGACGGAGAGGCTGAGCGGGTCGAGGGCCGTCCCCGCCTGGTAGAACCCACCGAAGGCCTTCGCCCCGGCGTCGGTGAGGACGGCGGGCACGCCGGTGAGGCTCAGGGTGCCCGAGGCCCCGCGCAGGTCGACGCCGGCCAGTGAGAGGTCGGCCAGCTTGGCCTGGTTCGCGCTGCTGACCTGGCCGGTCTCCCGGGACTTGCTGCTGACGTCCGCGTACAGCCCGGCCGAACCGCCCTGCGCGGCGCGGAAGGTGAGCCGCCCGATGCTCAGGTCCAGCGCGTTGGCGCCGTTCTCCTGGTGCCCGGTGAAGCGGACCCCGCCGGTGAAGGCGGCGGTGAGCGCGCCGGTCGCCGGGTCGTAGGAGCCGTTGGCGGAGTGGAAGCGGAAGGTGCTGCCGCCGACCGTGGCCGCGCCGCCCGTGAGCGCCCAACTCCCCTTGGCGATGGGCCCGGTGACGTACGTCAGGAAGGACTGTTTGATCCCCCAGTCGAGCCGCCCGCCGGACACCTTGCCCTCGGCGGCCGAGGCCTGTCCCGGTGACAGGCCCACCGCCAGTAGCGCGGCGAGGACGGCCACCAGGACGGCGGCCCGGCGGCGGAGCCGACTGGACAGGGACACGACGGATCACTCCTCGAAGGGACGGGGGCACAGCGGCGCGGGGGTCGGGAACGGCACCGACCCCCCTTGCGGAAGTCAGGTAAGGCTAACCTAATATATGAGTCAAGAGTCCCGCCGCGCCCTCCCCCACCCAGGTACGGGCAGCGACAACTCCCGGCGAAGGGAAGCATGTTGAGCAGCAGCACGACCCACACCAGGCGGGCCCGCGGGCCCGCGCTCCTGCTGCTCGTCCTCGGCCTCCTGCTCGCCCTCACCGCCTGCGGCGGCACCAAGGACGCCACGACGGCTGCCGCCACCCGCACCCCCGACGCCGTCGAGCCGCTGCCCGACCGGCCCGCCCCGCAGCTGCCCGTCACCACCGCCTCCGCGGACGGCCGCCAGGTCACCGTCACCAGCGCCGAGCGGATCATCCCGCTCAACGGCAGCCTCGCCGAGCTGGTGTTCAGCCTCGGCCTCGGCCCCTCCGTCGTCGCCCGGGACGTCTCCACCACCTTCCAGCAGGCCTCCGCCCTGCCCGTGATCACCCAGGCGCACGAGGTCTCCGCCGAGGGCGTCCTCTCCCTGCACCCCACCGTCGTCCTCGCCGACCGCTCCACCGGCCCCGCCGAGGCGATCTCGCAGATCCGCGCCGCCGGGGTCCCGCTGATCGTCCTGGACGACGCCAAGAAGCTCGACGACGTCGGCCCGCGCATCGACACCGTCGCCACCGCCCTCGGAGTCCCGGACGCCGGGCGGCAGTTGAAGGAGCGCACCGCGCAGCGCACCGAGGCCGCCAGGGCCGCCGTCCCCGCCACCGGCGCCCACCCCAAGGTCGCCTTCCTCTACCTGCGCGGCAGCGCCTCCGTCTACCTGATCGGCGGCCCCGCCTCCGGCGCCGGCTCCCTCATCGAGGCGGTCGGCGGCCGGGACGCCGGCACCGACTCCGGCCTCAGCGGCGACTTCACCCCGCTCACCAGCGAGGCCCTGGTCAAGGCCGCCCCCGACGCGATCCTGGTGATGAGCAAGGGCCTCGACTCCGTCGGCGGCGTCGACGGCCTCCTCAAGCTCCCCGGCGTCGCCCAGACCCCCGCCGGGCTCGACCGCCGGATCGTCTCCGTCGAGGACGGCCAGCTCCTCAGCTACGGCCCCCGCACCCCGCAGGTGCTCACCGAGATCACCGCCCAGCTCTACCCGGCGGGCGCCAAGTGACCACCGCCGTACGGGAGAAGAGCCTCCCCACCCCGATCGGCCGGACGACCCTGATCACCGTCGGCCTGGCCGCCGCCCTCGTCCTCGCCGCCCTGCTCGCGGCCGGCGTCGGCGCCTACCGCATCCCGCTCGGCGACGTCCTCGCCTCCGCCGCCCACCGCCTCGGCCTCGGCGGCCACGCCCTGGACCGCGTCCCCGAGTCGGTGCTGTGGAACGTCCGCCTCCCCCGGGTGGTGCTCGCCCTGCTGGTCGGCGGCTCGCTCGGCTGCGCCGGGGCGCTGATGCAGGGCGTCTTCGGCAACCCGCTGGCCGAGCCCGCCGTCATCGGCGTCTCCTCCGGCGGCGCCGTCGGCGCGGTGGGCTGCATCGTGCTCGGCCTGGACGCCCTCGGCACCTGGACGATCACCGCCGCCGCCTTCGCCTGCGGCCTGCTCACCGTCTTCGCCGTCTACCTGATGGCCCGCTCGAACGGGCGCACCGAGGTCGTCACGCTGATCCTCACCGGCGTGGCCGTCAACGCCTTCTGCGGCGCCCTGATCGGCCTGTTCCTCTTCACCGCCGACTCCGCCGCGATCAGCCAGGTCACCTTCTGGCAGCTCGGCTCCCTCGCCCAGGCGACCTGGGGCAAGGTCCTCGCCGTCCTGCCCTTCGCGCTCGTGGGCCTGGCCGCCGCCCCGCCGTACGCCCGCAGGCTCGACCTGCTGGCACTGGGCGAGCGCCCGGCCCGCCACCTCGGGGTGGACGTCGAGCGGATGCGGCTGACGCTGATCACCGTCGTCGCCCTGCTGACCGCCGCGGCCGTCGCCGTCAGCGGCGTCATCGGCTTCGTCGGCCTGGTCGTCCCCCACCTGCTGCGGATGCTGGCCGGGCCCGGCCACCGCTTCCTGCTGCCCGCCTCGGCGCTCGGCGGCGCGCTGGTGCTGGTGCTCGCCGACCTCGCCGCCCGCACCCTCGCCGAGCCGGCCGAACTGCCGCTCGGCGTGCTCACCGCGCTCATCGGCAGCCCGTTCTTCTTCTGGCTGCTGCGCCGCACCAGGACGAAGCAGGGAGGCTGGGCGTGAGGCTGCGCCGACGTCAGGAGATCCCCGAACGGCCGCCGCCCGGCTCCGAGTTGCTCGCCGCCGAGGCCGTACGGCTGCGCCTGGGCGGGCGCGAGCTGCTGGCCGGCGCCACCGTACGGGTCGCCGCGGGCGAGGTGGTCGCCCTGCTCGGGCCCAACGGCGCGGGCAAGTCCACCCTGCTGTCCGTCCTGGCCGGGGACCTCGCCCCGGACGGCGGCGCCGTCACCCTGCGCGGGCGCCCGCTGGCCTCGTACGGGGCGGCCGAACTCGCCCGGCACCGGGCGCTGCTGCCGCAGGCCGCCGCGCTGTCCTTCCCCTTCACGGCCGAGGAGGTCGTCCGGATGGGCCGCGCCCCCTGGGCCGGCACGGCGGCCGCCGCCGAGGACGGGGCCGTGGTCGACGCCGCGATGGCCGCCACCGAGGCCGCCGCCTTCGCCGGGCGCCCGTTCACCGCGCTCTCCGGCGGCGAGCGGGCCCGGGTCGCGCTCGCCCGGGTGCTGGCCCAGCGCACCCCGCTGCTGCTCCTGGACGAGCCGACCGCCGCCCTGGACCTGCGCCACCAGGAGCTGGTGCTGCGGATCGCCCGCGAGCGCGCCGCCGCCGGGGACGGCGTGGTCGTGGTGCTGCACGACCTCTCCCTGGCGGCGGCCCACGCGGACCGGGTGGTGCTGCTGACCGGCGGCGCGACGGTCGCGGACGGGCCGGTGGCCGAGGTGCTGCGGGCGCCACTGCTCAGCGAGGTGTACGGGCACCCGGTCGAGGTGCTCGCGCACCCGCGCACCGGGGTGCCGCTGGTGCTGCCCGAACGTTAGGGGCTCAGTCCTCCAGGCGGAAGCCGACCTTCATGCACACCTGGTAGTGCTTGACCCGCCCGTCCTCCAGGTGGCCCCGGACCTGCGAGACCTCGAACCAGTCGAGGTTGCGCAGCGTCCGGGAGGCCCGCTCCACCCCGTTGCGGATCGCGGCGTCGACGCTCTCGGTCGAGGTCCCGACGATCTCGGTCACCCGGTACACGTGCTCGGACATGGCGGACTCCTCAGCTGTGCGACGGCCCCCGGTCCGTCCACCGTGCACCGCCGCCGGGCCGCCCGCACCCCGGCGGGGTGACGGGCCGCGCGGTCAGAACGCCGCGCGCACCAGCCCGACCGGCTGCCCGCCGCCAAGCAGCGGGGCCGCGCCGATCCGCTCCAGGGTCTCGTCGGCGCCGTCCACCCCGAGCCGGCGCAGGGCCGCCGCCAGGACGGGGCCGCGGGCCCGCTCGCCGCCGTCCTCGATCTTGAAGGCCAGCGCCCGCCCGTCCGACAGGGCGACGACCTGGACGGCCTCGGCGCCCATCTTGGACAGCGCGCCCGGCACGGCCCGCATCAGCCAGGTGTCGGCGCGGCGGGTGCCGGCCACGTACTCCGGGTGGGCGCGCATCGCGTCCGCCACCCGGCGCTGCTCGGTGCCCTCGGCGGCCAGCAGCAGGGCGCGGTAGCCGCGCGCCAGCCCGGTCAGCGAGACGGCGAGCAGGGGCGCGCCGCAGCCGTCCACGCCGAGGTGGCCCGGGGTCTCGCCGGTGGCCTCGGCCAGGGCGTCGTGGGCCAGGCGCTGGATGGGGTGGGCCGGGTCGAGGTAGGCCCCGGTGTCCCAGCCGTTGGCGACGCAGGCGGCCAGCCAGCCGGCGTGCTTGCCGGAGCAGTCCATCAGGATCGGGGCGCGCCGCCCGCCGGAGGCCAGCAGCAGCTCGGCCTCGGTCTCGTCCAGCGGGAGGTCCGCAGGGGTCCGCAGGGCGGTCTCGTCCAGCCCGGCGGAGCCGAGTATCGCCCGGACGCCGTCCAGGTGAAACGATTCCGCGGAGTGGCTGGAGGCCGCCAGCGCCAGCAGCTCGCCCCCGATCGCCAGCCCGGCCCGCAGCGTCGCCACGGCCTGGAACGGCTTGGCGGTGGAGCGGGGGAACACCGGGGCGTCCGGGTCACCGAGCGCGAACTCGACCGAGCCGTCCGCGGCGAGCAGCACCAGCGAGCCGTGGTGACGGCCCTCGGTGAAGCCCGAACGGACGACCTCGGCGAGGACGGGCGGGGCGGCGTGCTGGGGCATGGCGGGAGCCTTCCGGGGGCGAGGGTGGGCCGGGGGCGAGCCCGGGCCCGTCCGCGCGCGGGGCCTCACCTGGTCAGAGCGGGCCGCCCGCGAGCAGGTCGTCGACCCGTGCTTCCCCATCACGGTACCTGCGGGTGATCTCGGCGTTGCAACCGTCCGCCGTGCGCAGCAGCCGCTGGCGGCGGCCGGACACCTCGCGCTCGTACGCCCGCAGCCGCTCCAGGGCGGCCCGCAGCTCCTCGGCCGGGTGGGCGGCCAGGTCGGCGAGCTGGACGTCGCCCATCAGCTCGTCCGCCTCCAGCCGGGCGTCCAGGGTGCGCGGCGGGCCGAGGGTGACGTGCCGGGCCGAGCGGCGCACGGTGGAGGGGGCGTCGGTGAGGATGGCCGGCAGCCGGTCCAGCAGGTCCCCGCCCGCGTCCCACCCGGGCTCCTCGGCGGCCGGGGCCGGGCCGGCGCCCGGGTGGCGGCGGTCGAGTTCGGCGCGCAGGATGTCCATCCGGCCGTGCAGCAGCCTCCGCAGGTACGACAGGTCGGCCTCCTGCTCCAGGGTCTCGCGGCGCAGGACGCGCAACTCGTCCAGGCCGAGGCGCTCCAGGTCGGGACTCCGCTCCCCGTCCCCGCCGCCCCCGCCGCCCGCCCGCTGCTCCGGGCCCCGCGCCGACCGCTCCCGCGCCGCGCTGCTCGCGTCCATCATCCAGCCACCTGCCGTCGTCCGATCCCGCCCGCTCACGGCACCCCGTCCCTGCCGCCGGTCCGGCCCGCCCCCCGGTCGGGCTCGCGTCCCGTCCTTCGGCACGCCCGGGCGCCCCTGGAAGGTTGCGCCACCGGCCGGGAACCACCCGTCGGGGCGACCTCGTCGGAGCGCCTGACCCACCGGCTCGACCGCCCGGCCGAACCCCGGGGCCCGGTGCGGCGGACCATGAGGCGCCCCGGGCCCTTCGTATGGTCCACCAGCGTGCCACCCCGCCCGGCGCGCGCGCACCGCCCGTGCACCCGAACGGCCCCCTGGCGAACGGGGGTGGCTGATATGACAGAGCCTTTCCGCAGGAAGAGCGGCGCCCGCCACCGCGCAGGCGCGCAACACACGGCGTGCGCCACCCTTCCGCACGCCCCAGCAGTGCGCCCCGGGACCCGTCCGAACGGGCTACGGGGGTCCGGCACAATGGGCGGCATGCGAGCAGTGGTGCAGCGAGTGACCGAGGCCCGGGTGACCGTGGCCGGCGAGACCGTCGGGGCGATCGAGGGGCCCGGGCTCTGCGTCCTGGTCGGCGTCACCCACGAGGACACCCCGGCCAAGGCGGCCCAACTGGCCCGCAAGCTCTGGACGCTGCGGCTGCTGCCGGCGAACGGGGAGGGCGTGGAGGAGAGTTGCTCCGACATCGGCGCCCCGCTGCTGGTGATCTCGCAGTTCACCCTCTACGGGGACGCCCGCAAGGGCCGCCGCCCCACCTGGAACGCCGCCGCCCCCGGCCCGGTCGCCGAGCCGCTGGTGGACGAGGTGGTGGCGCAGCTGCGCGCGCTCGGCGCGAAGGTGGAGACGGGCCGGTTCGGCGCCGACATGCGGGTGGCGCTGGTGAACGACGGCCCGTTCACCGTCCTCGTCGAGGTCTGAGTCCCGGCGACAGAACCGGCGACAGAACCGGCGACAGACCCTGCGGCTACTGCGGGACGATCACGTCCTGGGTGCCCGGGACCGTCCCGGCCAGCAGCACCGCGTCCACGGGGACGTTGCGCTTGACGATCGCCAGCGCGATCGGCCCCAGCTCGTGGTGCCGCGCCGAGGAGGTGACGAAGCCGAGCGCCCGCCCGTCCGGGTCCGATGCGAGACGCACCTCGGTGCCGTGCGGGGGCAGGGTCTCCTCGGTGCCGTCCAGGTGCAGGAAGACCAGCCGGCGCGGCGGCCGGCCCAGGTTGTGCACCCGGGCGACGGTCTCCTGGCCCCGGTAGCAGCCCTTCTGCAGGTGGACGGCGGTGTGCAGCCAGTCCACCTCGTGCGGGATGGTGCGGTGGTCGGTCTCGAAGCCGAGCCGGGGCCGGTGGCCCTCGATCCGCAGCGCCTCGTACGCCCAGACCCCGGCGGCCGGGCCGTACCCGGCGGTGAGCTTCTCCAGCTCGGCGCGCGGCACGAACAGGTCGCGCCCGTACGGGAGTTCGCGGACGGCGGCGGCGCCCTCGGCGGAGGCGTCGGAGCCCGCGGGCAGATGGACGACGGCGTAGTCGGCGGTCGCGTCGGCGACCTCCACCCGGTAGAAGAACTTCATGCTCTCCAGGTACGCCACCAGCGCACCCTGGGTGCCGGGCTCGACGTGCGCCCAGGTGGTGGTGCCGTCGTCGACCAGGTAGAGGGCGTGCTCGACGTGCCCGTTCGGGGAGAGCACCAGCGCCTCCGCGGCCTGCTGCGGCGGCAGTTCACTGACGTGCTGGGTGACCAGCAGGTGCAGCCAGGCCAGCCGGTCCGCGCCGGTGACGGTGACGACCCCGCGGTGCGAGAGGTCGACGAAGCCGACGCCCTGCGACAGGCGGCGTTGTTCGCGGAAGATGTCGCCGTAGTGGGCGGCGACGCCCTCGTCGGCCCCCTCGGCGGGGACGGCTCCGGGCAGGGCAAGCAGCGGGCTCTTCGGACCGGTCATACCGGCCAGCTTACGACCGACCGCCGGAGAGCTTGGCGGTGCAGTCGGCGCAGCGGCCGAAGATGGCGAAGTGCTTGAGGTCGGTGTCGAATCCGTGCCGCTCGCGCAGGCTGTCGATCAGCGGCTGGGCGATCTCGGTGCCGGTCTCGGTGACCTGGTCGCAGTCCCGGCAGACCAGGTGGAGGTGGTGGTGGCGGCCGGCCAGGTGGTAGGTCGGGGCGCCGTGGCCGAGGTGGGCGTGGGAGACCAGGCCCAGCTCCTCCAGCAGCTCCAGCGTGCGGTAGACGGTGGAGATGTTGACGCCGCTGGCCGTGCGGCGCACGTGGCAGAGGATCTCGTCGGGGGTGGCGTGGTCGAGCACGTCGACGGCCTCCAGGACGAGCTGGCGCTGTGGGGTGAGCCGATAGCCGCGCTCGCGCAGGTCGGTCTTCCAGTCGCCGGAGAGCTGCCAGTCGGTGGTGCCGGTGTCCGCCACGGTCTGTCCCTGCCAAGGTCGGGGGTCCTGATGCCAGTGTAGGGACCGGCCGGGGGCCGGTCCCTATCCCTACCTCAGGCCTTGCGGGGGCCTCGCTCGAGCTGCGTTCCAGCCGAGCCGCGTCCTACTTGAGCTGCGTCCTACTTGAGCTGTGTCCTACTTGAAGAACGCGATCCCGTCGTCCGGCAGATCGTTGATGTCCTTGATCAGCTGGGCCGGGCTGAGCACCTTGCGCAGCTGGGCGGACATGTACGGCCGCAGGGGCACCTGGGGGGCGGCCTTCTCGCCGACCCAGAGCAGCTCCTCGTTGACGAAGCCGTACAGCCGCTTGCCGCCCGAGTACTCCGGGGAGCCCTCGATCCGCGCCACCGCGTCCGTGGAGACGTCGATCTGCGGCTTGCCGTCGGCCAGCTCGCCGTACCAGATCTCCACGGTGCCGTCGTCGCGGACGGAGGAGATCTCGATCCCGCGGGCACCGCTGGTGCCGTGCTGGTTGCTGGTGATGCGCCAGAACGCGTGCTCGTTCTCCAGCGGGCGGACCTTCTCGCCCTGCTCGTCCAGGACCCAGGTGCGGGACCGGAACTCCAGGAAGGGGCGGCCGTCGTGGCGGATCACGATCTCCTGGCCGAAGTTGCACTTCTCCGTGCCCGGGCCCCCCTCATTTGGCAGAGGGGCGTAGACGCCCGCGCCCTCCCACGTGCCGAGGAGGAAGGCGAGCGGGACGACGTCCTGGTGGAGGTCAGAGGGGATCTCGATCATGTTCCTGGTCGCTGTCGTCGGTGTGCGGATGCCTCAACCGTACGGCAGGCTCAGCGCTGGCCCTGGTACAGCTTCATCACCGAGAAGATGGCGAACCAGGTGATCAGCACGGCCATGAGGGCCAGCAGACCGTCGAAGAAGAGTTCCAGAGCGGACACGGGGGGCTCCCAGGCGACGACAGTGTGGTGGATCGTTCGCCGCTCACTCTATCCGCCGGGCTTTCGCCGGTCGTGGTGAGCCCCACCACCTGCGTGCGCGCGCCGGGGGCCATCCGCCGCCCAAGGTTTGCCCAAGGGATTCGAGGATGACGACGGGCGGCGGTCGCCGGAGCCCTAAGGTGTCGCCCATGGCGAAGAAACTGGTCATCAAGGTCACCGCCGGGGCGGATGCGCCGGAGCGGTGCTCGCAGGCGTTCACGGTGGCGGCGGTGGCCGTCGCCAGCGGGATCGAGGTCTCGCTCTGGCTGACCGGGGAGTCCTCCTGGTTCGCGCTTCCGGGGCGGGCGGCGGAGTTCGAGCTGCCGCACGCGGCGCCGCTGCCGGACCTCCTGGAGTCGATCCTGGCGGCCGGCTCGGTGACGCTGTGCACCCAGTGCGCGGTGCGGCGCGGGATCGAGCAGAAGGACACCGTCGAGGGCGTCCGGATCGCGGGCGCGCAGGTCTTCGTCAGCGAGATCATGTCGGACGGCGTGCAGGCGCTCGTCTACTGACCCTCGGGGTGGTCGGGGTGGTCCCGGTCGTGGCCGGGCTCGTCCCACTTCGGGTCGTCCCAGCGCGGGTCGTTCCACCAGTCGTCCTCGGAGTCGCGCTGGTTGGCGAACACCGCGGCGGCGGGCGGGATGACCATCGCGACCAGGCACAGGCCGATCGCCGCCCCGACCGAGAAGAACCGCACCACGCCCCAGGCCAGCACGAACAGGCCGAGGCAGACGCCCATCAGGACGTAGTACCAACGCCGCCGCCGTCTCGCCTGCACCTTTCCACGGTACGGCGAAGGGCCCCCGCTCGGCAGGGGCCCTTCGCGCGTATCAGCTGTCGATCAGACCGCTCGGACGGCGATCACGAGGACGGCGATCGCTCAGACGGCGATCGCGACCTCGACGGCGGTGCCCTGGGAGGCCACCACCTGACGGTCCACGGTCTGGCCCGGCACCAGCGCGCGCAGGGTCCACTTGCCCGGGCGGGCGAAGAACCGGAACTGCCCGGTCGCCGAGGTGGGGACCTCGGCCGTGAACTCGTTGTTCTCGTCCAGCAGCCGGACGTAGCCGTTGACCGGCTCACCGTCGCGGGTCACCGAACCCTGGATGATCGTCTCGTTCGCCACGTCTACTCCTGCCAGGTCCGGGCCGCCGGCCTTCGCACCGCACATGTCTCTGTATCCCTTCTGACTGACCGCGAGCCGGGGCTCAGTTGCTGCCGAGCTCGATCGGCACGCCGACGAGGCTGCCGTACTCGGTCCAGGAGCCGTCGTAGTTCTTGACGTTCTCCTGGCCGAGGAGCTCGTGCAGGACGAACCAGGTGAGCGCGGAGCGCTCGCCGATGCGGCAGTAGGCGATGGTGTCCTTCGCCAGGTCGACGCCCTCGGCCTCGTACAGGGCCTTGAGCTCGTCGTCGCTCTTGAAGGTGCCGTCGTCGTTGGCGTTCTTGGCCCACGGGATGTTGCGGGCGCTCGGCACGTGGCCGGGGCGCTGCGACTGCTCCTGCGGGAGGTGGGCCGGGGCGAGCAGCTTGCCGGAGAACTCGTCGGGCGAGCGGACGTCGACCAGGTTGAGGGTGCCGATCGCGGCGATCACGTCGTCGCGGAAGGCGCGGATGGAGGAGTCCACGGCCTGCGCCTTGTACTCGGTGGCCGGACGGGCCGGGACCTCGACGACCAGGTCGCGGGAGTCCAGCTCCCACTTCTTGCGGCCGCCGTCCAGCAGGCGGACGTCGCCGTGGCCGTACAGCTTGAAGTACCAGTAGGCGTACGAGGCGAACCAGTTGTTGTTGCCGCCGTACAGGACGACGGTGTCGTCGTTGGCGATGCCCTTGGCGCTGAGCAGCGCCTCGAAGCCGGCCTGGTCGATGAAGTCGCGGCGGACCGGGTCCTGGAGGTCCTGCTTCCAGTCGATCCGGACGGCGTTGCGGATGTGGTTCTTCTCGTAGGCGGAGGTGTCCTCGTCGACCTCGACGATGACGACCTTCGGGTCGTCCAGGTGGGCCTGGACCCAGTCGGCGTCGACCAGGACGTCGCTGCGGCTCATGGTGGTGTTCTCCATCCGAGGGCGGTGTGGCGGAAGGTGCTGCTCAGGGCTGCAGGGCTGCCCGGGCGGGGACCTCGTCCGAAAGCCCGTCCGAATACCGAGACGAGCGGGAGAGGGAGGTACGGCCGGGCCGGAGACTGCGGGGGTACGGCGAAGACCTGCGGCCTCAGCGGCCGGCGGAGGTCACCGGGAGGATCGGCGGCGGGCTGCAACTGCCCTGCCAGGATGCCGATTCAGCGCATTCGACACAGACAGGCGGACACGCGGCACAGGTCGACCGCCCGCCGCTTCGTGAGATCCGTCTGTCGCTTCATGCCGACGATGCTAGGGACACTCCAGGGCTGCTGTCATCAGCGTATCGAATACCGAGACCAGGAAGACCACATTCCGGGATTCACCCCTCCCGCACCCGCCCGTTCCCCGGCCGGTGGCCCTCCGGCGGCGCAGATCGGGCGGAAACGACACCGCTCCGCGGGGCGCGCTGGACAGCGCGTCTCGCGGAGCGGAACGGACGGAAGGAACGGGAGGGACGGGAGGGAGCGGAGGTGGAGGAGGGGGCGGTCAGCCGAGCAGCTGGACGCCCTTGGCGTCGAAGGCCAGCCGGAGCCCGTCCTCGACCGGCGTCGCGCCGTCCTTGTCGGCCAGGTTCAGCCCGGCGGGCAGCGAGTCCAGGGTGACGCTCAGCGGCGCCGGCTCCTGGCCGGACGCCCCGGCGAGCGCCCCGGCCAGGCCGCTCAGCCTGAAGCCGTCCACCGTGATGGTGTTCCCCTTGCTGTGCACCGTGCCCTCGCCGACCGGGAGCGACCCCAGCGAGGCCTTCACCTTGCCCGGCCCTCCGTAGGAGAGGCTGAACCGGGAGGAGCCGCCGATCGGGACCTTGCCGGACACCAACTGGTTGGCCGGCGGCAGCAGTTGGGAGAGGTCGGCATAGCTGATCACCCCGCTGCCGGTGCCCCTGTCCACGGTGGCGCTGTTCAGCCCGTCGCTCACCTTGACGCCCGACAGCTTCGCCTGGAACGCGTGCAGCGCCACCTGCTGCCGGCCGTCGCCGACCGTCAGGCCGTCCGAGGAGATCCGGACGTCGTCCAGCTCCTTGGACAGCGCCTGGGTGAGGAACGGGAAGCCCTCGATCGTCACGTCCGGCTTCTGGTTCATCCGGCCGCTCTTCGCGATCCGGTCGGCGGCCTCGTCCTCGGCCACGCCCACCGCGATCCGGTCGGCCCCCACCAGCAGGCCGCCGAGCACCGCCAGGCCGATCGTCGCCTTCAGCCATCCGCGCACCGCTGTCCCCCGTCCTCGCCGCTCGCCGTTTCCTGGTCACCGGTGGCCCCGCGGTGGGGCCGAACCCGCACGCCCGTACGACGAACCGCCCCGGAACTTGGTTCCGAGGCGGTTCGTCGTACGGGCGGTGCTCCCGGCGGGTGTCAGGCCAGCAGATCGGTGGCGATCCAGATCAGCGGCGCGGCCACCGCCAGCGGCAGCGCCACGCCCGCCGTCATGTGCACGAAGCGGGACGGGAAGTCGTACGCGGCGACCCGGCGCCCGACCAGGGCGCCCACCCCGGCCAGCGCCCCCAGGGCGAGCGGCGCGCCGACCAGCAGGCCCAGCAGCACCGCCGCGGCCAGCCCCAGCACCGGGCCCAGCCACTTCGGGCCGGGCAGCGGCGCGGCGGCCAGCAGCGTCGCCAGCGCGACGGCGCCGACGCCGGCCGGCACCCAGTCGGCCAGCAGCAGCATGGTGCACAGCGCCGTCACCACCGTCGCCGAGCCGAGCACCGTCAGGGCGTAGAACCGCTCCTTCGGGTCGGAGGGACGGAAGGTCTGGAGGACCATCACCAGCAGGAAGAACCCGCCGAGGGTGCCCACCACGGCCGCCGCCGAGCCGTCCGAGCCGGACAGCAGCACGGCCGCGTCCGCCGTGAAGCCGGCCAGCGCGGCCAGGGCGATGCCCTGGCGGGCCGGCCACATGCCGTTGAGCCGGAACCACCCGGCGGCCGTCAGCGCCTGGAGCAGCACCACCACCAGGGCCAGCGGCACCTGGCCGAGGGCCGCGCCGCCGGCCAGCAGGGCCGCCGTGCCGGCGGTGATCAGCGCGGGCTGCAGGCCGGGGTCGATGATCGGCGAGCCGGTGCGGCCGCGCTGCTCCTGCGCGGCGGGCGGCGGGAGCGGCTGCTGGAACTGCTGTGACGGGACGCCCGGGTACGGCGGCCCGGCGGGTGCGGCGGGCCGCTTGAGCGTCATCGTCGGCGGGTCGAAGCCGGGCGCGGGCTGCTGCACGGGCGGGGGCACGGGCGCTGGCGCGGCGGCGGCCGGGGCCGCGTGCCGCCCCTGGGCCCGGGGCTGCTGCGGCTGCGGCTGCGGCTGCGGCTGCGGCTGGTACGCCTGCGACTGCGCCTGCTGATAAGCCTGCTGGTACGGCTGCTGCTGCGGAGCCTGCGGCGGCATCCCGCCCGGCACCACCGGCGGCAGCAGCGTGGTCGCCGCGGCGTCCTCCAGGGCCGGCACCGGAGGCAGCAGCGTCGTCGCGGCCTCGTCCACCGCGGGGACGGGCGGCAGCAGCGTGGTCGCCTCCTGGTCCGCCGGGTAGCCGTACGGCGGCTGGTGGCCGGGGCCCTGCGGGTGGCCCTGCTGCGGCCAGTGCCCGTAGCCGCCCTGATGCGGGTTGTTCATGTCCGTCACGTCCCTCAGCCTCCCGCGAACGGCGGAAGGACCTCGACCGTCCCGCCCTCGGTCAGGGCGACCAGACCGTGGTCGCGGCCGCCCACCTGCGCACCGTCGACCAGGTACGAGCAGTGCCCGAGCAGGCGCAGCAACGCCGGCCGGTCCGCGTGCCGCTCCCGGACGCCCGCCAGCGCCTGCGCCAGCGTCGCCGCCTCGTACGGCTCCTCGGCGAGCCCGGCCTCGGACTTCGCGGCCGCCCAGTAGCGGATCGTCCCGCGCACCCGGGCGCCGCCGTCGGCGGGCTCGGTGGTCGCGCCCATCGGGCCACCCCTTCTCGTCGTCCTCGCCCGGCCCGGGTGCCCCGGTCCGGATCGCCCCGGCGGCGGCCTCCGAAACCACCCGAAAGATGGACCCGGGCCGAGCCGCCGGTGCGCGTCCCATGATGGCGTGTCGGCCGCCACGAGCGGCAACCGCCCTGGCCGGGAGGGCCCCGATCGGCCCGCGAAGCCGTGACCAGGCTCACCCGCCGGGTGCCCGGATTGGGCGATGCGCCGGGTTCGGCACCTCCCGGGGCGGGCGGGGGTCGGCTATCCTCGACCACCAAGAGGGACCCGGGCAGAGTCGCCCCCGGGTCCTTTCGTGCTTACAGGACGCCAGTACGGACGTCCTTGCGATTCGTCGGCCCACCCCCGGCGCGCCGCAGGGACCGCCCGCCGCTCGCGGCACGACGACGTGCCCCGTCCGGCCGGGCGTCGCCACCGGGCGCCGGGCCGCCGCCCGGCACCGGACCAGACCGGAGGTTCGCGGGAATGAGCGGGGCAGAAACGGTGCGCCAGGGGTCGCGGCCCCCGGGGCGCGCACGCCACCGCGCCCCCGCCCCCGTCCGCGCCCCCGGTACGACTCGGCCGCCCGTCGTCCTCACCCTCACCCCAGCACGTGCGCCATCCGGCTGTGGCGGCAGCCCGACAGCGACCGCGACGACCCGGAAAGGGGACCACCGGGTATGAGTTCTCTGCTCCTCCTCACCAACGCCCTGCAACCCTCCGCCGAGGTGCTGCCCGCCCTCGGCCTGCTGCTCCACAACGTCCGGGTCGCCCCCGCCGAGGGCTCCGCCCTGGTGGACACCCCCAGCGCGGACGTCATCCTCGTCGACGGCCGACGCGACCTGCCGCAGATCCGCAGCCTGTGCCAGCTGCTGCGCTCCACCGGCATCGCCTGTCCGCTGATCCTCGTGGTCACCGAGGGCGGCCTGGCCGCCGTCACCGCCGAGTGGGGCATCGACGACGTCCTGCTGGACACCGCTGGCCCGGCCGAGGTCGAGGCCCGGCTGCGGCTCGCGCTCGGCCGCCTCCAGGTCGCCGTCGACGAGAGCCCGATGGAGATCCGCAACGGCGACCTCTCCGTGGACGAGGCCACCTACTCGGCCAAGCTCAAGGGCCGCGTGCTCGACCTCACCTTCAAGGAGTTCGAGCTCCTCAAGTACCTCGCCCAGCACCCCGGCCGGGTCTTCACCCGGGCGCAGCTGCTCCAGGAGGTCTGGGGCTACGACTACTTCGGCGGCACCCGGACGGTGGACGTCCACGTCCGACGGCTGCGCGCCAAGCTCGGCGTCGAGAACGAGCAGCTGATCGGCACGGTGCGCAACGTCGGCTACCGCTTCGTCGTCCCGGAGAAGCCCGACAAGGGCGAGCGCCCGGAGCCGGCCCAGCGCCGGACGGCGCCGCTGGAGGCCTGAACGGGCGGGGGAGAACCGTTCCCCCGCCCGGCTTGTCCGGTTCGTCCGCCACCCGCCCGGCCCCGCCCGGCCCCCGCCCCGGGAGGCGCAAGGGCCCCCTGCCCAGGCCGGGGCCACACGCGTAGACTCCCCCCGTGGCCAAAGTGACGCGCGACGACGTAGCCCGACTGGCTGGGACCTCGACCGCGGTCGTCAGCTACGTCATCAACAACGGGCCGCGCCCGGTCGCGCCCGCCACCCGGGAGAAGGTCCTCGCGGCCATCGACCAGCTCGGCTACCGGCCGAACAGCGTCGCCCAGGCGATGGCCTCCCGCCGCACCAACCTCATCGGCATGGTCGTCCCCGACGCCCGCCAGCCCTTCTTCGCCGAGATGGCTCACGCCGTGGAACGGGCCGCCTCCGAGCGCGGCAAGCTCGTGCTGATCGGCAACTCCGACTACGTGGACGACCGCGAGGTCCACTACGTCCGCGCCTTCCTCGGGATGCGCGTCTCCGGCCTGATCCTCGTCAGCCAGGGCCCCTCCCAGCGCGCCGCCGAGGAGTTCGCGGCGATGGAGGGCGCCAAGGTCGTCCTGCTGCACCGCCGCCCCGAGGCCATCGACGACGTCGCGGTGGTCACCGACGACGTGGCCGGTGCCGAAACGATCGTCCGGCACCTGCTGGAGGTGCACGGGCACCCGTACGTGGCCTGCTTCGGCGGCCCCGTCGAGTCCCCCGCCCCCGGGGACCCGGTCATCGACCACGTCGAGGGCTGGCAGCGCGCCATGGACGCGCACGGCGTCCCCACCGAGCCGCACCTGATCGACGCGCCCTTCCACCGCTACGGCGCCTACGACGTGGCCCTCGGCGTGCTGCGCTCCCCGGACCGGCCGCGGGCGATCTTCTGCTCCACCGACGACCAGGCCATCGGCGTCCTGCGCGCCGCCCGCGAGGTCGGTCTGCGGGTGCCCGAGGACCTCGCGGTGGCCGGCTTCGACGACGTGCCCGAGGCCGCCCTCGCCGACCCGCCGCTGACCACCGTCGCCTCCGACCGGGACGCGATGGCCCGCGCCGCCGTCGACCTCGTGCTGGACGACTCGCTGATGGTGCCCGGCTCGGACACCGAGCGGGTCCGCACCTTCCCGTCCCGCCTGGTCGTGCGACGTTCCTGCGGCTGCAACGGCCCCACCGGGGCGGAATAGCGGATTCCGCCCGAACGGCCGTCTGACCAGGCTTTATGAGAACCCAACGGGCTTCTCGGACCGTTCTGAGCCGCTTCTCATCCGCTCCTCATGCACCGGGCGGAGCTTGGTCGTCATGAGCGAACAGCAGCAGCCCGGCCACGAGCAGTCCGCACCGCAGCAGCCGTACGGGGAGCGCCCGCCGTACGACCCGTACGCGGCCCCGAACCCGTACGGCGGCCACGACCCCCGGGTCATCGAGGGCACCGTCCTCCACGGCGGCGCCGGCACCGACGGATTCGACGCCCCTCCCCCGCCGCCCGTACCGCCCGAGCCGCCGACCATCCTCGGCTACGGCCCCGAAGGCCCCCAGGGTCCGCAGGGCCCGTACGGCACGCAGAGCGGCCAGCCCGCCCACGGCGGCCGGGCCCGGCGCGGACTGCTGCGCGGCCGGCTCGCCCTGGTCACCGCCGTCGCCGCCGTCGCGGCCGTCCTCGGCGGCGTCACCGGCGGGCTCGTCACCGCCGACCGGCAGTCCCAGGACACCCGGGTGGGCACCGTCGCCAGCCCCGTCTCCGTCCGCTCGGACGGCACCGCCAACGTGCCCGCCATCGCCTCGGCCGTCTCGCCCAGCGTCGTCGAGATCACCGTCAAGAACTCCGCCGGCACCGCCACCGGCACCGGCGTGGTGCTCGACGGGAGCGGCCGCATCCTCACCAACTACCACGTGATCGCCACCGCCTCCGCCGGCGGCCGGATC
Source organism: Kitasatospora sp. NPDC101183 (assembly GCF_044767945.1). NCBI lineage: Bacteria > Bacillati > Actinomycetota > Actinomycetes > Kitasatosporales > Streptomycetaceae > Kitasatospora > Kitasatospora sp. NPDC101183. The sequence goes on from NZ_JBIWOW010000034.1 coordinate 49,206, forward strand.
ACCGTCACCTTCCACGACGGCTCCACCGCCCAGGCCACCGTCACCGGCACCGACAAGTCCCTCGACGTCGCAGTGATCACCGCCACCGGCGCGAGCAACCTCGTCCCCGCCGTCCTCGGCGACTCCTCCGGCGTGGCCGTCGGCGACCCGGTCGTGGCCATCGGCAATCCGGACGGCCTCACCGGCACCGTCACCTCCGGCATCATCAGCGCCGAGAACCGCGACGTCACCGTCCAGCTCGACGAGGGCAGCACCAGCGGCAACGGCGGCTTCGGCCTCCCCTACCTGCCCGGCATCCCCGGCCTGCGCGGCAACACCCAGCAGCCCACCGGCGGCGACACCACCACCTACAAGGCCTTCCAGACCGACGCCGCCCTCAACCCCGGCAACTCCGGCGGCCCGCTGATCAACGCCAACGGCCAGGTCATCGCGATCAACTCGGCGATGTACGCGCCCGGCGGCTCCGGCTCCTCCGGCTCCAGCTCCGCCGGCAGCGTCGGCCTCGGCTTCGCCATCCCGATCGACGCCGTCAAGCAGGTCCTGCCGAAGATTCAGGCCGGCCAGAACCTGTGACCCGCCGTCCCCAGGACGGACAATTGCTCCCAGCAGGCTCCACCCGACGCGTACCGACGAGAAAGAGCAGCCGCCCATGACCCCGTCCGCCGACGACCGCACCCCCATCGAGCCCGGCCACCCCGGCGCCCGGCTCCTCGTGGTCGACGACGAACCCGCCCTCCGGGACGCCCTCGAGAGCAGCCTCGCCTTCGAGGGCTACGAGGTCGCCACCGCCACCGACGGCTACGAGGCGCTGGAGTCCGTCGAACGCGACCGGCCCGACCTCGTCCTGCTGGACATCATGATGCCCCGGATGGACGGCCTCACCGCCGTCCGCCGGATGCGCTCGCGCGGGGACACCGTCCCCGTCCTGATGCTCACCGCCCGCGACGCCGTGGGCGACCGCGTCACCGGCCTCGACGTCGGCGCCGACGACTACCTGGCCAAGCCCTTCGAGCTCGACGAACTCCTCGCCCGCGTCCGCGCCCTGCTGCGCCGCAACGCCCTGGCCACCGAGGCGGCCGCCCGCGCCGCCGCCGAGGAGGACAGCGAGGTGCTCGCCTTCGCCGACCTGAAGATGAACACCGCCACCCGCGAGGTCACCCGGGGCGGCAAGCCGGTCGAGCTCACCCGCACCGAGTTCATGCTGCTGGAGATGTTCCTCTCCCACCCCCGCCAGGTCCTCACCCGCGAGCAGATCCTCAAGGCGGTCTGGGGCTTCGACTTCGAGCCCTCCTCCAACTCCCTGGACGTGTACGTGATGTACCTGCGCCGCAAGACGGAGCAGGGCGGCATGAGCCGGCTCATCCAGACCGTGCGCGGCGTCGGCTACGCCCTGCGCCCGGTCACCACCGGCGGCACGACGACGTGAGCAAGGTCCCTCCCCCGCCACTCGCCCCGCCGCTCGTCGCACCGGGCCGCCGTGAGCGCACCCTGCACTGGCTGCGCTCCCGCTCCCTGCGCGGCCGGCTCACCTTCCTGAGCGCGGCGGCGGTGGCGGTGGCGATCGCACTGTCGGCGCTGGCGTGCTGGTTCATCGTCGAGAAGCAGCTGTACAACCAGGTCCGCGCGGACCTGGCGGACACACCGCTGGTCCCCAGGCTGCCGCCCCAGTCGACGGTCTGCGACGCCACCCCCGAGGGCGCTCTGACACGCGAGGGGAAGTCCCCGTCCGATGTCAGCGGGTCCGCCCTGCGGGATGTCCAGTTCGTCACGGCCAGGACGCACGAGGTCTGCCTGCCCGGGCACCCCAGGAGAGCGATCGTCGTCAACCCGGGCGACTCCCAGGCGTACCACCTCCCGCACGGCCGTGCGATCATCCGCGACGGCCACTACACCAACGGCGATCCGGCGGTCGTGCGCATCTCCGTCTACGGTGACCCCACGTTCGGCCCCGGGCTGATGATGGTCGCCACCCCCACCAAGTCCGTCGAGGACTCCCTCCAGGGCCTCGCCGTCCTCCTCGGCGCCGTCTCCGTCGGCGGCATCCTCCTCGCCGCCGTCGCCGGCCGCCTGGTGGCGCGCTCCTCGCTCAAGCCCGTCGACCAGCTCACCGACGCCGTCGAGCACATCGCCCGCACCGAGGAGGTCGGCACCACCATCCCGGTGCTCGGGGACGACGAGATCGCCCGGCTGTCCGACTCCTTCAACTCCATGAGCACCGCCCTCGCCAACTCCCGCGAGCGCCAGACCCGGCTGATCGCCGACGCCGGGCACGAACTGCGCACCCCGCTCACCTCGTTGCGCACCAACGTCGACCTGCTGATCCGCAGCGACGAGACCGGCCGCCCGCTGCCCCCGGCGACCAAGACCAAGCTGCTGGGCAACATGAAGGCCCAGATGCAGGAGCTCACCGTCCTGATCGGCGACCTGCTCCAGCTCTCCCGCCCCGACACCCCCAAGCCCGTGCGCCAGCACACCGTCGTCGCCCTGCACGAGATCACCGGGCGGGCGCTGGAGCGGGCCAAGCTGCGCGGGCCCGGGCTGGCCTTCGACACGGAGACCGAGCCCTGGTACGTCCGGGGCGACGCCGCCGCGCTGGAGCGGGCGGTGATCAACCTGCTGGACAACGCCGTCAAGTACAGCCCGCCCGGCGGCACCGTCGACGTCCGGCTGCACCAGGGCGTGCTGACCGTCCGCGACCACGGCCCCGGCATCCCGGCGGACGAACTCCCGTACGTCTTCGACCGGTTCTGGCGCTCGCCCTCCTCCCGGCAGCTGCCCGGATCGGGCCTGGGCCTGTCGATCGTGGCGCAGAGCGTCAAGGAGGCCGGCGGCGAGGTCGCCCTCGGCCCGGCCCCGGACGGCGGCCCCGGCACCCTCGCCACCCTCCGCCTGCCCGGCGGGCCCGCCCCCGAGTAGGGCACGGAAAAAGAAGGACGGGCGGGGCGCCCCGACAGCGCCCCGCCCGTCCCCCGCCGGCTCACGGTCAGTCGATGTCGCTGCCCGGGCCGATGACCTTGATCCGGTCCTGCGCCGGGGCCTTCAGCGGCGAGGCCGCCGAGGAGTGCGCGGACAGGTACGCGGTGAACACGTCCAGGTCCGAGGCGCCCACGAGCTTGTCGGTGCCCGCCGCGAAGGCCGGGAAGCCGTCGCCGCCGGCGGCCAGGAACTCGTTGGCCGCGACCCGGTACTTGGCGGCCGGGTCGATCGCCGCGCCGTTCAGGCGGACGGAGTCCACGAGCACCCGGTCGGCGCCGGTCTTGCGCATGTCCAGGGTGTAGTGGAGGTTCGAGGACACCTGGAGGATCTTCGGCGCCGCCGTGTTGGAGCCGCTCACCTGCTGCTGGAGCAGCTGGACGAGCTGGGCGCCGGTCAGCGTCTTGATCTGCATCATGTTGGTGAACGGCTGCACGGTGAACGCCTTGCCGTACGTCACCACCCCGTCGCCCTCGCTCCCGGCGGCCTTGTAGACCAGGTCCGCGCGGATGCCCCCGGGGTTCATGAACGCGACCTGCGCCCCGCCCTTGTCGGCCGCCGACAGCTGGTCCTGCTGCGCGTCGGCGATCACGTCGCCGAGCGGCTTCTCCAGGTCCGAGTTGCCGCGCCCGTTGATGTCCGAGGCGATGTACCCGACCGGGCGGTTGGCCAGCGGCGCCGCCAGCTTCTGGTAGTGGTCCACCAGCTGCGTCAGGTCCGGGGCCTTCTCGCCCGTGCGGCGCACCACGTGGTTCTCGGCCTTGACCGAGGGGCGCACGATCTCGCCCGTGGTCTTGTCCAGCTTCATGTTGATCTCGGTGAACAGCCGGCCGAACGAGGCGGCGCTGGTCACCGAACGCGGCACGCCGTTCGGGTCGGGGATCGTGCACGCGTACGCGTTGTGGGTGTGGCCGGTGACGATCGCGCCGACCGACGGGTCGATCTTCTTCGCGATGTCGACGATCGGGCCGGAGATGCCCTGACCGGCCGGGCCGCAGTCGTAGTTGTACGTGCTGCTGGCCGGGTACCCGCCCTCGTGGATCAGCGCGACGATCGAGTTGACGCCCTTGGAGCGGAGCTCGGCGGCGTACTTGTTGATCGTGCTGACCTCGTTGGCGAACTTCAGGCCCTTGACGCCCTCGGCGGTCACGATGTTCGGCGTGCCCTCCAGGGTGACGCCGATGAAGCCGACCTTCACGCCCTGGGACTTGGTCACCCAGTACGGGGGCAGCAGGGTCTTGCCGGACTTCTCGTCGGTCACGTTGGCCGACAGGTAGTTGAAGTTGGCGCCCTTGAAGGTGCGGCCGTCCTCGTAGCAGCCGTCCTTCGGGTGGCAGCCGCCGTCCTGCTTGCGCAGCAGCTCCGCCGAACCCTGGTCGAACTCGTGGTTGCCCACGGAGGAGACGTCCAGGCCGAGCATGTCCATCGCCTCGATGGTCGGCTCGTCGTGGAACAGCGCGGAGGTCAGCGGGCTGGCACCGACCAGGTCGCCGGCCGCGACGGTGATCGAGTCGTCGGCCGGGATGCGGGCCTCGCGCAGCGCCGAGGCCAGGTACTCCACGCCGCCGGCCGGGGTCGAGACGACCTGGCCGGTGGCCGGGTCGACCTCCTTGATCGTGCCGGACGAACCGGCCGGGGGCTCCAGGTTGCCGTGGAAGTCGTTGATCGCCAGCAGCTGGAGGTTGACGGTCTTGTGGGGGCGCTTGGCACCGGCGTCGGCGGCCTGCGCGGCCGTCGGCACGACCACCGTGCCGAACAGACCTGCGGCGGCGACGACGGCGAGCGCCGCGCGTCGGGATCTGACGGAGAGCATGAAGGGTCCTCTGCACCTCGGAGGAGCACCGGCCGTACGGACCGGGCCGGGCTCTCAAGCGATGTGTTGCGTCCGTGCAGCCTAGGGTCAACGCGCGTAGCTGTCAGGAGGTCGAACACGACGAAAAGATGTCCCGCTGACGAACCGTCGTCGTCGCCCGGGTGCGCGACCGGTGTGCGACCGGTACGAACGGCCCCGGATCAGACCCCCGGTTCGGCCGCCAACTGCCGCTCCGCACGCGTCCTTTCGGCCACCGCGTCCTCGGTCATCGCCCGGTCCGTGTACACCAGCGGCCGCTCGGTCTCGGTGATGATGTGTTTCACCACCTGCACGTTGCCGTTCACGTCCCACACCGCGATGCCCGGCGACAGGGTCGGGATGATCTCCACCGCCCAGCGCGGCAGGCCCAGCACCCGGCCGGTGGCTCTCGCCTCCTCGGCCTTCTGCATGTAGATCGTCCGGGTCGAGGCCATCTTGAGGATCGCCGAGGCCTCCCTGGCCGCCGCGCCGTCCACCACGTCCGACAGGTGGTGGACCACCGCCACGAAGGACAGGCCCAGCCGCCGCCCGAACTTCAGCAGGCGCTGGAACAGCTGCGCCACGAACGGGCTGTTGATGATGTGCCAGGCCTCCTCCACCAGGAAGATGCGCTTCTTGCGGTCCGGCCTGATCCAGGTGTGCTCCAGCCACACCCCGACGATCGCCATCAGGATCGGCATCGCGATCGAGTTGCGGTCGATGTGCGACAGGTCGAAGACGATCAGCGGCGCGTCCAGGTCGATGCCGTCGGTGGTCGGCCCGTCGAACATGCCCCGGAGGTCGCCGTCCACCAGCCGGTCCAGCACCAGCGCCACGTCCAGGCCCCAGGACTGCACCTCGTCCACCGCCACGCCCAGCGACTCCACCGAGGACAGGTCGGGGCTGCGCAGCGTGTCGATGATGTCGTCCAGCACCGGCTGGCGGTCCGTCACCGAGGCCGCCACGTGCGCGTGCGCGGCCTTCAGCGCGAAGCCCGCCCGCTCCTCCAGCCCGCGCCCCATCGCCACCTCGACGATGGTGCGCAGCAGCGACAGCTGGCCGGTCTGGGTGATCGCCGGATCCAGCGGGTTCAGCTTCACCCCGCCGTCCCGGGCCGCCATCGGGTCCAGCCGGATCGACTTTATGCCCAGCGCGTTGGCGATCAGGTTCCACTCGCCCACGCCGTCCTCGCCCTGCGCGTCCAGCACCACGACCTGCCGGTCGCGGAACCTCAACTGCCGCAGCACGTACGTCTTCTCCAGCGCGGACTTGCCGTTGCCGGACTCCCCCAGCACCAGCCAGTGCGGCGCCGGGAGCTGCTGCCCGTACAGCTGGAACGGGTCGTAGACGTACCCCTTCCCGCTGTACACCTCACGACCGATGATCACCCCGGAGTCGCCCAGCCCCGGTGCGGCGGTGGGCAGGTAGACCGCCTGCGCCTGCCCGGTGGAGGTGCGCACCGGCAACCTGGTGGTCTCCACCTTGCCGAACAACAGGCTGGTGAACGACTCGGTGATGTTGCCGAGCGCCATGGGCGGCCTCCAGGTGACAGCGGAACGGGGTCGTGCGGGCCGGTCGTACGGTGCTAGCGGCGGATGCCGGTCGCGAACGGCAGGGTGTTGACGAAGGCCCGGTGGTGCTCGCGGTCGCACCACTCCAGCTTGAGGTAGCTCTTGCCCGCCGACGCCCGGATCGTCCGCTTGTCCCGGGCCAGCGCCTCGGGGCTGCGCGAGGAGACCGTGATGTAGCCGACCAGGTTCACCCCGGCCGCGCCCGAGGCCAGGTCGTCACCGCGCTGGTCCACCCGGCCCGTGTGCGCCAGGTCCCGCGGGTCCACCGTGCGGTTCATCTTCGCCGCACGGCTGGCCTCGGCCTCGTCGTTGGTCTTCTCCGTCAGCATCCGCTCGATCGCGACGTCCGTGGGTTCCAGGTCCATCGTCACCGCCACCGTCCGGATCACGTCCGGCGTGTGCACCAGCAGCGGCGCCAGGAAGTTGACGCCCACCGGGGTCAGCGGCCACTCCTTCACCCAGGCCGTCGCGTGGCACCACGGGTCCCGCGTCACCGACTCCCGGGTCTTCGCCTGCAGGTACTGCGGGTGCGTCGCGTCCAGCTCCGCCGGCCAGGCGTTGCGCCGCGACATCGCCTGGATGTGGTCGATCGGGTGGTCCGGGTCGTACATCGAGTGCAGCAGCGAGGACAGCCGCGCCTGGCCCAGCGGCTGGCGCACCCGGATGTCCGCCTCCGCCAGCCGGGCGCAGATGTCGGTCAGCTCGCGCGCCATCACCGCCGCCAGCCCGTCGTCGTCCCGCGACCGCCCGCTCCCCGAACGCCGCTCGTAGGCGCTGCGGCCCATCGCGTGCGCCTCCGCGGCCAGGTCACGGGTGTAGTGCATGCACGCCACCAGGTACGCCCGGTGCTGCTCCGAGGAGGTCGACACCATCGACTGCAACTGGTCGTACGACTCCTGCAGCCAGCGCGGCGCCTGCGAGTCGCCTCGCCGCTCCACGTCCTTCGCGTGCGCGTCCGGGTCAGCCGGCAGCGTCCGCGCCAGGATCTGCAGCCGCGTCACGAAGCCGTCCCCGTTGGCGACGTGCTTCAGCAGCGTCCCGAACCGGTCGACCAGCGCCTCCTGGTCCTCCGAGTCGCGCAGGCCCACGCCCGGGCCCTCGATCTCGATCGCCGCCGTCACCGTCCGCCGCTCCAGGTGCATCAGCACCCCGACCTCGTCCGGCCCGAACGGCGCCGTCAGCCAGCGCAGCCGCCCCACCCCCGGCGGCGGGCCGACCTCCACCTCCCGGCCGTCCATCCTGGTCCCGGCGTCCATCACGTCCGAACGCCACAGGCCCCGCCCGCTGCGCACCGTCCGCCGGTACGTCCGGTTGATCTCCACCCACTTGTAGAACGTCCGCTTGCGGTACGGCACGTACACGGCCGCGATCGCCAGCATCGGGAAGCCCACCAGACCGGCGATCCGCAGCGGGAGGATCGGCATCAGCAGGCCCCAGACCATGCCGATGAACGCCCCGAAGATGACCAGCACGATCTCCCCGGACTCCCGGTTCCGGCCGATCGGCGCGTTCGGGCGGGCCTTGCCGATCAGGTAGGTGCGGCGCTGGTGCACGTACGGCTGGGCGTACTGGGCCCCGTACTGGCCGAGCGGTTCGCTGCTCACTTACCCGTCACCCTCCCTTCGCTGGATTGCTGTCACGGATCGGAACCGAGCCCTGCGGAGGCCCTCCCTGCGGTGGCGGCGCCGGCGTCCGGCCGGCGTGCGCGGCGATGCCCGGCGCGACCGAACCGCCCCCGGCACCCCCGCCGCCGCCGACGCCCTGCGGGCCCCGGTCCCCGTGGGTGGAGATGCCCTGCTTCATCAGGTTCGCGGTGCCGTTGATCATCGCCGACCCGGCCTGCACCGCGCTCGCCCGGGCGTGCCGCATGTTCATGATCTCGTCGCCGAACCCCGGCACGAACCGGTACACCGCGGCGCTCGCGAAGATCGACAGGAACAGGATCGCCAGCCCGGACAGCACCCGCGAGAACGTGTCGTCCGCCCCGCTGCCGCCGGCCACCGCGCCCGCCAGGCCCAGGATGATCACGATGATCGGCTTCGCCAGGTCCACCGCCACCATCACCCCCGCCCACCGGCGCACGTGCTTCCACATCTGCTTGTCCACCAGCCCCGCGTACACCGCCGTACCCAGCAGCGCGCCCACGTACAGCATCGCCGCCCGGATCAGCAGCTCGATCCACAGCACCGCCGCCGCCAGCACCGCCACCAGCGACACCAGCACCAGGATCAGCGGGCCTCCGCCCACGTCCCCCTTCTCCAACGTGTCCGCGAACCCGCCCAGGTACGTCCCGGTGTCCGACTTCGTCCCCACCGCGATCGCCTTGGTCAGCCCGTCCGTCACGCTCACGACCGTGTACAGGATCAACGGCGTGAACGCCGAGGCCACCACCGTCAGCCACAGGAACCCGATCGCCTCCGTGAACGCCGTCGTCAACGGCGCCCCGCGCACGGCCCGCTTCGTCACCGCCAGCAGCCACAGCACCAGCGTGATCACCGTCGACACGGCGAACACCACGGCGTACTGCTGCAGGAACGACGCATTGGTGAAGTCCACCTTCGTCGTCCCGTCGATCGCCCCCGACAGGTTCCGCACCACCCACGCCGCGGCCTGCGCACACCCCTTGGCCAGCGAACCCAACGGGTCGGTGACGCCACTGCCGATGTTGCCGGGGAGCGAGGTTCCTCCCGGCGGGGCGCAGTAGACGTCGTTCCCGGGCAGGGGGATGCCGGGACAACTCGTGTTACTGGTTCCAGGGGTGGGGGTCGGCGACGGCGCCGCCAGGGCCCGCTGCGTCGAGAGCACGACCGAGAGGGCGCCGAACATCGCCGTTCCGGCCACTCGACCCATGACCCGTCGCACGGCGCCCGAGTTACCGTCAGCGGGCATAGCGGAAGCCTCCGAACCTATCGACGGCACCAGTCATCTCCTCGGCGGTCGCGGCCTGCTGGTCCGGCGGAACGGGCGCCGGGCCCGACGCGCGGCTGTAGTCGGTGAGTTTCCAGTCCGATCCGGTCCACCGCAGACTGAGGGTGAGCGTGAACCACTCCTCGGAGACCGGCTTGATCGACCGCTCTCCGGCCACCCCGTACAGGCCCGTGCACCACACGTCGACCTTCGCGCTCTCCGCGCTGTAGCCGTTGCTCTTGGCCCCGACCGGGATCGTCCGCATGACGAAGGTCATTCCCACAGGAGCCCTCCCCTGTGCGTCGAGACCGAACCTGGCGGCCGTCTCCGGAGTGAACCCCTGGTCCAGCCGGCTCTGCAGCCCCTGCGCCGCGCCCGGGTCGGCGATGGTGCCGACGATGGTGTGCCGGCTGTCCGTGCGGAACATGTCCGCGGAGCCCAGCGCCACCGCGTAGTTGACGGCTGCCGACTGGGAGCCCTGGTCGGTGTGCGGGAAGCCGGAGGCGATGCCGTTGACGGTGGTGCCGACCGGCTGGTCGCCGCTGGGTGCCGGGCCGGCGCCGGCCGGGGCGGTGGGGGCGGCGCGGTCGGCGGAGTGGCCGGCGCCGCCGGGGTCGGGCTTGCCGCGGTTGGCGATGGAGATGGCGACCACGAGCAGCGTGACGACGACGAGCACCGCCAGCAGGGTCCGCAGCGGCCGCGACTGACGCAGGCTCGGCTGGGGGGAGGGCTGTTCGCCGACCGGCAGCCGCGTACGGGTGTGCGGCTGGTCGTCGGACAACGGCACGGCGGCCCTCCTGGTGCGGGGAGCCGGGCGGCTCCGGGGGTCCTCCGCCCCGGGGCGGGCGCGGACGGAGGGGCGGTTACGGGGTGGGGGTTCCCGGCGAACGGCGGGACGGGCCGCTCTCGGGGGTACTCACGGGACTCGCTGGAGGGTGCACGGAGGAACAGGAGCAACGACCTGTCGGATCGTCAGACCGCCATACCGTAGACAATGGTGAACAGAGTGCCGAGCGATCCGATGATGAACACGCCGGTCAGGCCGGCGACGATCAGCCCCTTGCCCTGTTCGGCCCCGAAGCTGTCGCGCAACGCGGTCGCGCCGATCCGCTGTTTGGCCGCACCCCAGGCAGCGATGCCCAGGCAGATGATGATGGCCAGGGCCATGATCACCTCGACCATCACCCGGGCCTCCGACCCGAGGCTCGCGAACGGCCCCCAGTCCGGGGCGATCCCGCCGATGATGGTGTCGATGTTCGGCTTCTTCGGCGGGTCCTCGGCCAGGTGGCCGACCGCATTGGTGTGCACGCTGCTCAGGTTCATATCCATCTCACCGCCCGATCAGGCAAATTCAAGGGCCCGGACCCCGCCCGCGCGAAGGGTCGGTGCCTATTCTTGGCCAGATCTGATGTCGACTTGGCTACTTCTCGCGGATTGGTCGTGAGGTCTCGGACACGTACGCGAGGATGTCCACCGTACGAAGGATAGCGCTCACTCTTTGTATCTCTGATGATTGCGGTGAGCAACGCCTTCCGGGACACTTCGACTGACGATTCGTCGGGATGGTGCTGATGGTACTCCGGAAGGGCGGTAAGACCGCCGCTGCAGCGGGAGTTGTTGCTCTCGGCTTCCTCGGTCTGGTGACGATCGGGACGTTTGCGGCGAGTGGGACACCACAACAATCGGCGAATCGTTCCGCCCTCTCCCCGGGAACGGTCCCCGCCGTCTACCAGGACGCGATCCAGAAGTGGGGATCGCTCTGTCCCGAGATCTCCCCGCCGATGCTCGCGGCGCAGCTGTACCAGGAAAGCGGTTTCGACCCGAAGGCCCGCTCCGGGGTCGGCGCGCAGGGATTGGCGCAGTTCATGCCGGACACCTGGGCGACGTACGGGACGGACGGCGACGGGGACGGCAAGAAGGACGTCTGGAACCCGTACGACGCGATCGCCTCGGCGGCGGTCTACGACTGCGCGCTCGCCAAGGACGTCGCGAACGTCCCGGGCGACCGCCAGGCGAACATGCTGGCCGCCTACAACGCCGGCCCGTACGCCGTGACGCGGAACAACGGCATCCCGCCGTACAAGGAGACCCAAGGGTACGTGCGCAACATCCAGGCCATGGCCCGGAGTTTCACCGCGCCGACCGCGCCGGTGGAGGTGTCCGCGCAGTCGGCGGGCGCGATCTACTTCGCGCAGACCAAGCTCAACACGCTGTACCTGTGGGGCGGTGAGGGCCTGGCCTCGCAGGGGGGCCGGTTCGACTGCTCCGGGCTGACGAGGGCCGCGTACGAGTCCGTGGGCATCAAGCTGCCCCGGGTGGCGAACGACCAGTGGTACGCCGGGCCGCACCCGTCGCGGGATCAGCTGCGGCCGGGGGACCTGGTGTTCTTCGCGACGGACCTGAGCGATCCGCGCAGCATCCACCACGTCGGGATCTACGTCGGCGGCGGCTACATGATCAACGCCCCGCACACCAACGCCGTGATCCGCTACGACAGGATCGACACCCGGGAGTACATCGGCGCGACCCGGGTCACCTCGGACGGTGCCCAGGCGCTGCCGTCCCGCGCCGACGGCGGCAACGGCGCGGTCAACGCCCCCAGCCGCCCGGGCGGCACCGCTCCGACGCCCTCCCCCACGACAGCCACGACGGCCCCGACCACCCCGACCACCACCCCGACCACCGCCCCGACCACCGCCCCGGCCGCGGCCCCCGCCGCGGCCCTGGCACCGGCCACGACGGCCGCTCCCCGCGGCTGAGACACGGGCGCACCTGTGTGCGCCCTGTGGACGCTGAGTCAAGTTTCCATAACCGCGCGTTTCCGTGGAACGCTGGGCCCCGGCGATGACGTTGGGTCCGGTGGCCCCTCGTCAGGATCTCCGTGCCGGGTGGGACCGGCCGGAACGGACAGGTGCAGCGGACCAGAAGGAGGTACGGCGTGTCGACGCCGCTTGCCGACACGACCAACCCCGACCTCGGCCTGCTCCACGCCGTCAACGGGCTGGCCAAGCACGCCCCCCGGTGGCTGGACCACCTGGTCTCGTGGATCGGCGAGTACGGCATCCTGATCGGCCTGGCCGCCCTCGGCCTGACGGCCTGGCTGCAGGCCAGACGCCGCCCGGACGCGCCGGTGGCGGTGGCCGGGCTCCTGTGGGTGCCGCTGTCGGTGGCGATCGCCGAGCTGGCCAACCTGCCGATCGCCGCGATCGTCGACCGCCCGCGCCCGTTCGTCGACCACCCCGACCTGCTGGTGCTGGTGGAGGGCAAGGCCGGCACGCACTCCTTCGTCAGCGACCACTCGACCATGACCATGGGCGTCGCGGTGGCCCTGTTCCTGGTGAACCGCAGACTCGGCTGGATCGCCGGGGGCCTGGCCCTGCTCCAGGGCTTCTGCCGGATGTTCATGGGCGTCCACTACCCGACCGACGTGATCGGCGGCTTCGCGCTGGCCGTGGCCGTGGTGCTGCTGCTGGCGCCGATCGCCATGGCGGTGCTGGTGCCGTTCTGCCACGCGCTGACCCGTACGGCCCTCGCCCCGCTCGTGCGGGCGCCCGAGCGTGCCGCGAAGGCCTCGCGCGGGGCGGCTCAGCGCGGACGGCGGCGCGGCCGTCCGGTGCGCTCCGAGGACCAGCCGCCGGAGTCCGACCTCGCCGCCTGAGGCCGCACCGGCTGAGGCCTCACCGTCCGAGGCCTCACCGCCCGGAGCGAGGAGCTCAGTCGACCTCCCCGCCGCCGGACTCGGCCAGGTGGCCGTCCCCCTCCCGGCGGGCCAGGTCGCGGGACCGGCGGGCCGGGGCGTACCAGCCGCAGGTGCAGGAGGCGAAGGCGAAGGAGCCGCGTTCGCTGATCTCGACGCGGTGATCGGGCATCCGGGCGGTGCCGGGCGCGGCCGGCAGCTCACTGTGCACGTCGTTCACCGTAACGCGTCGGCGGCCCCCGGCGCGACGCACTCGGTGAGGTCCGGCCCGTAACCCTTCGCCTCTCAACTCGTTTGCCCGGAAAGAGCTCTGCCCCTTCGGTGCGGCCCGTCCCGCGCCGGCCCGCGGGCAGCGCGGGTCCGAGGGGGTTGTCACGAGGATGAAGATGACCGAGCAGCAGCGCACCGCACGGCCGGCCGGCCGGCGGCCGACGCACCTGCGTCCGGCGGCCGGGGCCGCCCTGCTCGTCGCCGCGCTGGCCGCGGGCGCCGCCGGGTGCTCGGGCGGCACCGCGAACGGCTCCTCCGACCAGCGGTCGAGCGCCCCCGACAAGCTGGCCGCCGATCCGTTGGCGGCGGTGCGCGGCGCGGCCGACATCACCGGCCGCACGGGTTCGGCGCACACCGCCTCGGAGCTGGTCACGGAGTCCGCGGAGAAGAAGGCCTCGTTCAGCGGGACGGGCGGCTACGACTACGTGAAGCGGATCGGCCGGCTGGAGGTGCAGGTGCCGCCGGGCGCCGCGACCACCGGGAAGATCGTCGAGGTGGTCCTGCCGGGCACGGTCTACCTGCAGAACAGCGGCGCCAAGGTGCCCGAGGGCAAGTGGGTGAAGCTGGACGTTCGCCAGCTGCCGGACGGCAACCTGGTGAGCAGCGGGGCCACCGACCCCGCCTCGGCGGCGGGGGCGCTGCGCGGGGCGCAGAAGGCGGAGGCCGTGGGCACGGAGACGGTGGACGGGGTCTCCCTGCACCACTACCGCGGCACCCTGGACCTCGTGAAGGCGGCCGACGCGACCGGCGGCCGCGGCGGGGACGGCCTGCGGATGGGGGCGCAGACCTTCACCGTGAAGGAGGTCCCCTACGACGCGTGGCTGGACGACCAGGGGCGGCTGCACAAGGTGGTCGAGGTGTTCACCTTCGCCGGGGTGGCCGGGTCGAAGGAGGCCAAGGACCAGGTGAAGGTGACGTCGACGACCTCGCTGAGCGACTTCGGCAAGCCGGTGGACGCGGCCGAGCCCCCGGCCTCGGACATCTTCCAGATGAAGCCCTCGGAGAGCCCGAAGTAGGCCGCCCCGGTGCGGGTGGCCGTGCGGGGAGCGGCGGCCACCCGTTTCGGCGGCGCACAGATGGCCCGTCCGTGCCATGTGGACGGGCCCCGGAGTGCCTAGGCTGGACGTCGGGTGGCTGCCGCCCGGGCTGGCGAGGCGCTGAAGGGGTGGTGCAGGTGGTGTCGTCCACGGGTGACCGCAACGGCGGCCACGACGACGCGGCCCTCGACGAGATCGAGCTGGCCGGCGAGCTGATGATCGCCGCGACGGCCAGCCCCGGCGACCGGCTGCCGACGGAGCGGATCGACGAGGTGCTGCTCAACGGGGCGGTGCCCTGGCCGGAGCCGCCCGGGCCCGGGGCCGATGCTCCCCCGGGCCGGCCGGCGGCCTGAGTCAGCTGCGCAGCAGCCGGCTGATCGCGGCCGTGGCCTCGGCGACCTTGGCCTCCAGTTCCGCGCCGCCCTCCTCGGCGGCGGCGGCCACGCAGTGCCGCAGGTGCTCCTCCAGCAGGGAGAGGGCGAAGGACTGCAGCGCCTTGGTGCCGGCCGAGACCTGGGTGAGCACGTCGATGCAGTAGACGTCCTCGTCGACCATGCGCTGGAGGCCGCGGATCTGGCCCTCGATCCGGCGCAGCCGCTTGAGGTGGGCGTCCTTCTGCGCGCTGTAGCCGTGCGGGCCGTGGTGCCCGCTGCCGGCGGCGGGGGCCTGGCCGGCGTGCGGGTCGGCCCCGTGCGCGTGGTCCGGCTCGGTGCGCGCTTGCGTCGTGGTCATCGGCCCGCCTTCGTCATGAGTGCCTGGTGGCTGCGTCGGCCTCCAGTGTCCAACACCGGGGCGGCCCGTGGTGTTCCGTCGGCGGACGCGGCACGTGCCGGGGCCGCGGCGCGGTTGCGCCGTATGAGCGGCGCCCCCGTCTTCCGGGCCGACGACGGGGACAATCCGCACGAGGTTCCGTCAGAATTGGGCTCCCGTCCGCACACGGGAGTGCGGCCCCGAGCAGCCGGTGCGGCGGCCGTACGGAAGAGGAGGTTCCGGCTCCTGCCCCACCACCCCGTTTGCGCGATCGCGCTTGGTTGCACCTAGCATCGTTCAGTCCCTACCCCGCACATCGGAGATTTCCGTGCGTTTTAGCCTGACCCCGAAGGAGACGAGCTTCTACGACATGTTCGCCGCGGCCGCGGAGAACCTCGTCGTCGGATCGAAGCTCCTCCTGGAACTGCTGGGATCAGACGTGTCGGCCCGCGCGGAGATCGTCGAGCGCATGCGCGCCGCCGAGCACGCCGGGGACGACACCACCCATGCGGTGTTCCACCAGCTGAACTCCTCCTTCATCACGCCGTTCGACCGCGAGGACATCTACAGCCTGGCCTCGTCGCTGGACGACATCATGGACTTCATGGAGGAGGCCGTCGACCTGGTCGTCCTCTACGACATCCAGACCCTGCCGAAGGGCGTCGAGCAGCAGATCGAGGTGCTCGCGCGGGCGGCCGAGCTCACGGCCGAGGCGATGCCGAACCTGCGCAGCATGTCGAACCTCACCGAGTACTGGATCGAGGTCAACCGGCTGGAGAACCAGGCCGACCAGATCCACCGCAAGCTGCTCGCCCACCTGTTCTCGGGCCAGTACGACGCCATCGAGGTCCTCAAGCTCAAGCAGGTCGTGGACGTCCTTGAGGAGGCGGCGGACGCGTTCGAGCACGTCGCCAACACGGTGGAGACCATCGCCGTCAAGGAGTCCTGACCCCCGTGGACATGGCAGCACTCATCGCCGTCATCGGCGTTGCGTTCTTCTTCACCTACACCAACGGCTTCCACGACTCGGCGAACGCGATCGCCACCTCGGTCTCCACCCGGGCGCTCACGCCCAGGGCCGCGCTCGCGATGGCCGCCGTGATGAACCTGGCGGGCGCCTTCCTGGGCAGCGGGGTGGCGCACACCGTCTCCAAGGGGATCATCGAGACCCCGACCGGCAACCGGGGGATGGCGATCCTGTTCGCCGCCCTGGTCGGCGCGATCGCCTGGAACCTGGTCACCTGGTACTTCGGCCTCCCGTCCTCCTCCTCGCACGCGCTGTTCGGCGGCATGGTGGGCGCGGCGATGGCCGGCGGGATCGACGTGATCTGGAGCGGGGTCCTCGACAAGATCGTCATCCCGATGATCGTCTCGCCGGTGGTCGGCCTGATCGGCGGCTACCTGGTGATGCTGGCGATCCTGTGGATCTTCCGCCGGGCCAACCCGCACCGCGCCAAGCGCAACTTCCGGGTCGCCCAGACCGCCTCGGCCGCCGCGATGGCGCTGGCCCACGGTCTGCAGGACGCGCAGAAGACCATGGGCATCGTGGTCATGGCGCTCACCATCTCGGGCCACCAGAGCACCGGGGACATCCCCGTCTGGGTGAAGATCTCCTGCGCGACGATGCTCTCGCTCGGCACCTACGCGGGCGGTTGGCGGATCATGCGGACCCTCGGCCGCAAGATCATCGAGCTGGACCCGCCGCAGGGCTTCGCCGCCGAGGCCACCGCCTCGACGGTCATGTACATCACCTCGTTCGTCTTCAAGGCCCCGATCTCCACCACCCACGTGATCACCGCCGCGATCATGGGCGCGGGCGCCACCAAGCGCATCCGCGCGGTGCGCTGGGGCGTCGCCAAGAACATCGTCCTCGGCTGGTTCATCACCATGCCGGCGGCCGCGCTGGTCGCGGCGCTGATGTACTGGTTCGTCCACCTCTTCTGGGGCTGACGCGCCGAGGGAAACGAGCAGAGGGAAACGACAGGGCCCGCCCCCACATCTCGGGGGCGGGCCCTTCTCGTGCTCCCCGGCGGCACCGCCATGCAGCACCGTGGAGCAGTCCGTGTCCCGGCCTAGCCGAAGCGGCCGGAGATGTAGTCCTCGGTCGCCTGGACGGAGGGGTTGGAGAAGATCCGCTGGGTGTCGTCCAGCTCGATCAGCTTGCCGGGCTGGCCGACGCCCGACAGGTTGAAGAAGGCGGTGCGGTCGCTGACACGGGCCGCCTGCTGCATGTTGTGGGTCACGATGACGATCGTGAACTGCGACTTCAGCTCGCCGATCAGGTCCTCGATGGCGAGGGTGGAGATCGGGTCGAGCGCCGAGCAGGGCTCGTCCATCAGGAGGACCTGGGGCTCGACCGCGATGGCGCGGGCGATGCACAGGCGCTGCTGCTGACCGCCGGAGAGGCCGGCACCGGGCTTGTTCAGCCGGGTGTGGACCTCCTTCCAGAGGTTGGCGCCCTTGAGCGAGCGCTCCACGACCTCGTCGAGGACGGCCTTCTTCCTGACGCCCGACAGGCGCAGGCCGGCGATCACGTTGTCGTAGATCGACATGGTCGGGAACGGGTTCGGGCGCTGGAAGACCATGCCGACCGCGCGGCGCACGGCCACCGGGTCGACGTTGGCGCCGTAGAGGTTCTCGTCGTCCAGGAGGACCTTGCCCTCGACCCGGGCGTTGGGGATCACCTCGTGCATCCGGTTCAGGGTGCGCAGGAAGGTGGACTTGCCGCAGCCGGACGGGCCGATGAAGGCGGTCACCGAGCGGGGTTCGATGCTCATCGAGATGTCCTCGATGGCCTTGGTGGAGCCGTAGAAGGCCGACAGTCCGCTGACGTCGATGCGCTTGGCCATGATCGTTGCTTCTCTCGTCTGTCTCGTACGTCAGTCGGTCGCTCAGTGTCCGCCCTTGGGCGAGCGCCAGCGTGCGATGCCCCGGGCGATGAGGTTGAGCCCCATCACGAAGGCGATCAGCACCAGCGCGGCGCCCCAGGCGCGGGCGTAGCCGAAGTCGTTGTTGACCTGGGAGTACTGCATCCAGATGTACATCGGCAGGGACTGCTGGGGTCCGTCGAACGGGTTGCTGTTGATGACGTCGGCGCCGAACACCAGCATCATCACCGGGGCGGTCTCACCCGTGATGCGGGCGACCGCGAGCATGACGCCCGTGGTGATGCCGCCGATCGCGGTGGGCAGGACGATCCGCAGGATGGTCTTCCAGCGCGGCACGCCGAGGGCGTACGAGGCCTCGCGCAGCTCGTTCGGGACGAGCTTGAGCATCTCCTCGGTGGAGCGGACCACGACCGGCATCATCAGGATCGCCAGCGCGAGGCTGCCCGAGAAGCCCGAGTAGCCGAAGCCGAGCGCGATGTTCCAGAGCGAGAGGATGAACAGGCCGGCGACGATGGACGGGATGCCCGTCATGACGTCGACGAAGAAGGTGACGGCCTTGGCGAGCGTGCCGCGGCCGTACTCGACCAGGTAGACGGCGGTCAGCAGGCCGATCGGGGCGGCCATCGCGGTGGCCAGGCCGACCTGCTGCAGGGTGCCGAGCAGCGCGTGGTAGATGCCGCCGCCGGGGCCCGACTGCAGCACGCCCTTCATGGAGTGGCTCAGGAAGTTCCCGTTCACCACGCCGATGCCCTGCTGGACGGTGTAGACGGTCAGCGCGACCAGCGGCACGACGGCCAGGATGAACGCGACCCAGACGATCGAGGTGGCGAACCGGTCCTTGGCCTGGCGGCGGCCCTCGACCTGGACGGCGAGCCCGTAGCTGATGCCCAGGAACAGGAGGGCCGAGATCAGGCCCCACTGGAGGTGGCTCTCCAGGCCGGCGACCGCGCCGATCCCGCAGCCGAGGGCGATCGACCCCCCGGCCACGGCGGCCGGGGCCCACTTGGGGAGTCGGTTGGCGCTCAGGGACTTGCCGAGAGGACGGGCGTCCTCGACGACGGCGGTGACGGTCATGCGTTGGCCCCCGAGTACTCCTTGCGGCGGGCGATGATCAGTCGCGCGGCACCGTTCACCAGCAGGGTGATCACGAACAGGACGAGGCCGGAGGCCATCAGCGCGTTGCGGCCGTTGTCGCCGGCCTCGGAGAACTTGAGCGCGATGTTCTGGGCGAAGGTGCCGCCGCCGGCGTCCAGGATGTGCAGCGACAGGACGCTGCTGGAGGAGAGCACCACCGCGACGGCGATGGTCTCGCCGAGCGCGCGGCCGAGGCCGAGCATCGAGGCCGAGATGATGCCGGGGCGGCCGAAGGGCAGCACCGCGGTGCGGATCATCTCCCAGCGGGTCGCGCCGAGCGCGAGCGCCGCCTCCTCGTGCATCCGCGGGACCTGGCGGAACACCTCGCGGGTGACCGCGGTGATGATCGGCAGGACCATGATGGCCAGCAGGATGCCGACCGTGAACAGGTTGCGCGGGGTGCCGGTCCGGGTCTGGTCGAAGATGTACGTCCAGCCGAGGTACTCGTTGAGCCAGCTGGTCAGGCCGTCCATGTGCGGCACGAGGAACAGCGCGCCCCAGAGGCCGTAGACGATGCTGGGCACCGCGGCGAGCAGGTCGACCAGGTAGGCGAACGGCTGGGCGATGCGGCGCGGCGCGTAGTGCGAGATGAACAGCGCGATCCCGATGGCCACCGGCACCGCGATCGCCATCGCGATCGTCGCGCTGACCAGGGTGCCGACCGTCAGGACGGCGATGCCGAAGACGGGCTTCGGGGCGTCGGGGAGCCACTCGAAGGTGGTGAGGAAGTTGCCCTCGTTGTTGGTCAGCGCGAGGACCGAGCGCCAGGTCAGGAACGCGGCGATGGCGCCCATGACGACCAGGAGGAAGATGCCCGAGCCCCGGGCGAGGTTCATGAAGATCGCGTCGCCGAGCCGGCTGTCGCGCGGTCGGCGTTCCCTGCCTCGCGGGGCGGCAGGGGAGGATGAAGTCATTGGTCTACTCCGGTCTGGTGGTGCCGCCCCGGGAAGGGGGCCGGCACCATGGCGGCGGTGCCCCGGACGTTGGTGCGTTGTCGGCGCGATCCGGTGGGGCGGCCCCGGCCCCCCTCGCTACGGGGCCGTCCCACCGGTGGTTCCGTCAGATCAGGCGAGCGTCGGGATGATGCCGTTGACCTTGTCCGTCAGCTCCTTGGGGAGCGGGACGTAGCCCTTCTCACCGGCGGCCTTCTGGCCGGCGTCGCTGGCGGTGTAGGTCAGGAAGGACTTCAGGGTGTCGAGGGTCTCGGCCTTGTTGCCCTTGTCGCAGACGATCTCGTAGGTGACCAGGACGAGCGGGTAGGAGCCCTCGTCCTTGGTCGCGTAGTCGAGCTTCAGCGCCAGGTCGCTGCCGGTGCCGGCGATCTTCGCCTTGGCGAAGGTGTTGGCGGCGTTGGCGGCGGTGGCCTCGACCGGCTTGGAGGCGCCGGTGGCGATGGCGGCGCTCTTCAGGTTGTTCGTCTGGGCGTAGGCCAGCTCGACGTAGCTGATCGAGTTCTTGACCTGCTTGACCTGGGCCGCGACACCGGCGCTGCCGGTGGCCGACTGGCCGTTCTTGCCCGCCCAGGCCTTGGAGGCCGGGTAGGACCAGGCGCCGTTGCTCGCGGCGGCGAAGTACTTGGTCAGGTTCTCGGTGGTGCCCGAGTCCTCGGACCGGTGGAAGGTCTGGATCTCCGCGTCCGGCAGCTTGGCGCTCGGGTTCAGCGCGACGATCGCCGGGTCGTTCCACTTGGTGATCTGGGTGTCGAAGATCTTCGCGGCGGTCGGGCCGTCGAGGATCAGGCTGTCCACGCCGTCGACGTTGAAGACCAGGGAGACGAGCCCGCCCGCCATCGGCAGGTCGATGCCCTGGCCACCGGTGCAGACCGCCTTGCTCGCGTCGACCTCGGCCGGCTTGAGGGCCGAGTCGGAACCGGCGAAGGTGACCTTGCCCTGGGTGAACTGCTGGATGCCCGCGCCGGAGCCGGGGGCCTGGTAGTTCACGGTGCTGCCGGAGCAGGCGGCGGCGAAGTTCGTCTTCCAGACGTCGACCGCGGTGGCCTGGGCGCTGGAACCGGCGCCGAGCAGGTTGCCGGCCTTGCCACACTTGATCGTGGAGCCACCCGCGGCGGCCGAGGTGGAACCGGACGTACCGCTGTTGCTGTTGTCGTCAGAGCCGCAGGCAGCGAGCGACAGCGAGCTGACAAGCGCCATGGCACCGATGGCGAGGGCCTTGGAGCGGCCGTTCCGCTGGAGCTTCACAGGGGTGTCCCTTTCTGTGGCATTGCCCGTCGCGCAGATCGTGCGGTGCACGGAGGAGCGCGGGTTTTGCTGTGGTCCGGGGCCCGTTCGGCCCGTCGGTAATCCCGAAACTAGGCCGGGTAAGTGACACGACAGCCGGTCGCAAGTGAACGGAGAGTGAACCTCGGAGGGATGACAGGAAACTACGTCAGGTAGTAACGGTTGCGTCACGGCAAGGCCGCAGGCAGATCACTTCCACCGTTCCTTCACCGGGACGTCTCCGTTCGACCGCACCGGCCTCGCGCCCAGCATCACCAGCAGGGCGTCGATCAGCAACCGGTCGCGGTCGTGCGTCAGCCGGGCCCTGGCCTTCCCGGCCGGCAGCCACTCCAGGAGGTCCACCTCCCGGTTGGGCCGGAACGCCCCCGAGGCCGGCACCGCCGCCCAGTAGCGGACCTCCTTCGGACGGCCCTGTGCCATGTAGTGCTGGGTCGGCAGCTCCTCGCCGAGGCGGCAGTGGAAGCCGGTCTCCTCCCACACCTCGCGCAGCGCCGCCTCGACCACGCCCTCGCCCGGGTCGAGCTTGCCCTTGGGAAGGCTCCAGTCGTCGTACTTCGGACGGTGGATCACCGCGATCCGGGGCCGCCCCAGCCGGCCGTCCTTCTTCGGGGGGCCGGGCAGCCACAGCACCGCGCCCGCCGCCAGCACCACCCGGCCGCGACCGGGCGGCCCGGCCTCGGTGACGTCCGCCGGACGCCGCGTCGCCCCGGCCCCGCGCACCTCAGGCCGTCCGCGGGGCGGGGGCGTGCCCCCAGCCCTCGGCCGGGGGGATCTCCAGCCAGCCGTCCAGGCCCGGCGGGAGCTCGGGCCAGCGGCGGCCGAACGCGTACCGCGCCGCCTCCACCTCCAGCCGCTGGTCGGCGTGCACCACGCCCAGCACGTACGCCGTCGCCGGGGTGATCCGCGGCGTGCGCGCCGCCGTCGCCGCCGTCACCGCCGCGTCCGCGGCCTCCTGGTGGTGGCCCAGCACCGCGTCCAGCTCGTCCAGCTCGCCGGACGGGCGGGCGCACACCTCCAGCGCGTACCGGGCCCGCTTGACCAGGATGCGCAACCGCGCCCAGGGCGCGTCGTCGGCCGCCAGGGCCGTGTCCGCGTCCGTCGCGCCGCGCGCCTGCGGCACCGGGGCCAGCCGGCGCAGCCCGTCCCCGCCGTACGGCGTCGCCGCCCGCTGCAGGGGCAGCTGCTGCGCGCTCGCGGCCAGCGCGGTGAAGGCGGCGGCCGCCTGCGGCAGCAGCACCGCCGAGGCCCGGCCGCCGGCCGACTCCAGCAGCGGCGCCTCGCCGACCAGCAGCGTCATCCGGTCCGCCAGCGCGTGCAGCCGGGCCGAGCGGAGGTCCTGGAGGACGGTCGAGTGCGCCCGCGTCCGGGCCAGGGTCAGCTGCCGGTCCAGCAGGGCCCGCGCCTTGGGGGCGCCGGCGTGCCCGGCGAGCATGCCGGTGCCGTCCGGGTCCGTGCCGCTCAGCGAGTCCAGGGCGCCGAGCAGCCGCGCCGAGCGGCGCACGTACCCCGGCTCGAGCGCCAGCAGGTTCAGCAGCCAGCGCAGCTCGGTGCGCGTCTCCTGCGCCCAGGCCTGCTCGAAGACGGAGCCGAAGGTGTGCAGCAGCCCGCCGACCCTCCGGACGGCCCTCAGCAGGTCGGCGGTGCCGGCCGCCGGGACGACCGAGGCCGAGCCCGGTCTGGCCCCGACCTCGCCGACCGCCAGCGGCAGGGCGCGCAGGAACGCCCCGGCCTGGGAGGTGAGCCGGAGGGAAAGGATGTCCCCGGCGGTCGCTGTGGAGGCAGCCTGGGCCGTCATCGGCGCATCGGTCATGGCGTGGTGAATCCCCGTTCCCCCGGGGCCCTTCCCCGAGGCTGGTGGCCGACCGCCGGAAGGAGTCCCCTTCCTCCCGGCGGCTTCGCATCCGTGGACGCGTCAGCGCGAGGTGGCGGCCCGGCGGCGCTGACGCGAATCGATCAGCAGGTCCTGGACGTGCCGCAGCGGCTTGCCCTCGGTGTCCTGCGAGTGGCGGGTCCACGCGCCGTCCGGCCCCAGGTGCCAGGACTCGGTCTCCTCCGACATCCCGAGGTCGATCAGCCCGGACAGCTCGGCGCGGTGCGCCGGGTCGGTGATCCGCAGCAGCGCCTCGATCCGGCGGTCCAGGTTGCGGTGCATCATGTCGGCGCTGCCGATCCACACCTCCGGATCGCCGTTGTTGCCGAACACGAAGATCCGCGAGTGCTCCAGGAAGCGGCCCAGGATGCTGCGCACCCTGATGTTCTCGCTCAGCCCCGGCACGCCCGGGCGGATCGCGCAGATCCCGCGGACCCAGACGTCCACCGGCACCCCGGCCTGCGAGGCCCGGTAGAGCGCGTCGATCACGGCCTCGTCGACGATCGAGTTGACCTTGAGCTTCACGTAGGCCGGGCGGCCCGCGTGGTGGTGGGCGATCTCGTTGTGGATGCGGGAGAGCAGGCCGTCGCGCAGGCCGCGCGGGGCGGTCAGCAGACGGCGGTAGGACTCGCGGCGGGAGTAGCCGGAGAGCCGGTTGAAGAGGTCCGAGAGGTCCGCACCGACCTGCGGGTCGGAGGTCAGCAGGCCGATGTCCTCGTACAGCCGGGCCGTCTTCGGGTGGTAGTTGCCGGTGCCGACGTGCGAGTAGCGTCGCAGGGTGTCGCCCTCCTGGCGGACCACCAGCGACAGCTTGCAGTGCGTCTTCAGCCCGACCAGGCCGTAGACGACGTGGCAGCCGGCCTCCTCCAGCTTGCGGGCCCACTTGATGTTGGCCTGCTCGTCGAAGCGCGCCTTGATCTCGACCAGGACGAGCACCTGCTTGCCGGACTCGGCCGCGTCGATCAGCGCGTCGACGATCGGCGAGTCGCCCGAGGTGCGGTACAGGGTCTGCTTGATCGCCAGCACGTCCGGGTCGGCGGCGGCCTGCTCCAGGAAGGCCTGCACCGAGGTGGAGAAGCTGTCGTACGGGTGGTGCAGCAGGACGTCGCGCTCGCGCATCGCGACGAAGATGTCGGGCTGGGAGGCCGACTCGACGTCGGTCAGCCCGCGCGCCGTGCCGGCCACGAACTTCGGGTACCTGAGCTCCGGGCGGTCCTGGTCGGCGATGCCGAACAGCCCGGTGAGGTCCAGCGGCCCCGGCAGGGGGAAGACCTCCGCCTCGGTGATGTTCAGCTCCCGCACCAGCAGGTCCAGGATGTAGGGGTCGATCGACTCCTCGACCTCCAGCCGGACGGGCGGGCCGAAGCGCCGCCGCATCAGCTCCTTCTCGAGGGCCTTGAGGATGTTCTCGGTGTCGTCCTCCTCCACCTCCAGGTCCTCGTTGCGCGTGACGCGGAAGGCGTGGTGGGCCAGCACCTCCATCCCCGGGAAGAGCTCCTCCAGGTGAGCGCCCATCACGTCCTCGAGCGGGACGTACCGCTGGGGCGAGGCCTCCAGGAAGCGGGCGAGCGACTGAGGGACCTTCACCCTGGCGAAGTGCTTGTGCCCGGACACCGGGTTGCGCACGACGACGGCCAGGTTGAGGGAGAGCCCCGATATGTACGGGAAGGGGTGCGCCGGGTCGACGGCCAGCGGGGTCAGCACCGGGAAGATCTTCTGCCGGAACAGGGTGTGCAGCCGGGCCTGCTCCTTCTCGGCCAGCTCCGGCCAGCGGACCAGCTCGATGCCCTCGGCGGCGAGGTCCGGCAGCACCTCCTGCTGGAAGGCGGCGGCGTGGCGGGCCATCAGCTCGCGCGAGCGCGTCCAGATCTGGTCCAGCACCTCGCGGGGCTGGAGGCCGGACGCGCTGCGCTGGGCGACGCCCGTCGCGATGCGGCGCTTGAGGCCGGCCACCCGGACCATGAAGAACTCGTCCAGGTTGCTCGCGAAGATCGCGAGGAACTTGGCCCGCTCCAGCAGCGGGATCTCCGGGTCCTCGGCGAGTTCCAGGACGCGCTCGTTGAAGGCGAGCCAACTGCGCTCGCGATCGAGGAAACGCCCTTGGGGCAACGGCTCGTACGCCTGCTCGTCCGTGGCCGGCAGCTCCGGCGGGACGCCCAGCGCACTGGACATCCTGGCGGGCGGCGACAGCGGGGCAGAGACGGGGCGGGGGATGCTCATCGGTTCCAGCTCCTCCAGCAGCAGGACGTCGTCCGGACGCGTGTGGCTCTGCGGGCCGTCGTCCTCGCCCCGGGCGGTTCCCGGGACCAGCGCCCACCCGCCGGGCGCGGTACGTACAGGACCGGCCGAGGAATCGCGGTCGACTCTGCACGAGCGAGACACTACGGACTTCATCCTGTGATCTTCGCGGCAGCAATTGAATCCACGGTAAACACCGCATGGCCAGGAGGAAAGCTGAGTCGGTCGGGGCAAGGGGTGTCGTGGCCTTCCGTGGCCCGTTCGACACCGTCCGACCCCTTGCCCTCGACCGACGGATGCTGTCGGCCCCCGCTTCGGCCAGGTGCCGTCAGGCCGTGCGGTCCGTGTGATCCGTGCGACCGGCCTCGTACCGGGCGCGGTACATGAGGTCGACCTCGTGGACGGTGAAGCCCAGTCGCTCGTACACCCGGACGGCGGCCGGGTTGTCGGCGTCGACGTAGAGGAGGACGGTCTCCAGACCGCGTTCTCCCTCCCCCGAGCCGGTGAGGTGACGCAGGCCGGCGGCCGTCAGCGCGCGGCCGAGGCCGCTGCCCTGCTCGGCCGGGTCCACGCCGACGACGTACACCTCGCCCAGCGCGGGCTCGGCGGCGGTGGCCGGGTGCACCTTCGTCCAGTGGTAGCCGACGACCTTGCCCTCCCGGGTGGCGAGGAAGAAGCCGGCCGGGTCGAACCACGGCTCGGCGAGCCGGTCGGCCAGGTCCTGCTCCGTCCAGGAACCCTGCTCGGGGTGGTGGGCGAAGGCCAGGGCGTTCAGCCGCAGCCACTCCGCGTCGTCCTCCCCCGGGCGGAAGGTCCGCAGCTCGATGCCGGCGGGGGCGGGCACCTCCTCGGTCTGCGGGCCCGTGCGGCGCATCTGCCGCAGCTCCCGGACCAGCTCGGCGCCGTACGCCTGCGCCAGGTGCCGGGCAGCCGGGTGGCCGCCGTGCACCCAGAAGTCGACGGCGTCCCGGCCCTCGCGGTGGGCCTGGTCGAGCACCGCGTCCACGAGGGGGCGGGCGAGGCCGCGACCACGGGCGGCCGGGTCGACCACCAACTCGGCGGCCGGGTTGGCGGTCGCGGCCTCCGGGACCTCCAGCTGGCCGTAGCCGAGGACGGTCCCGCCCTCGCTCTGCAGGAGGTGGGTGACACCCTGGCGACCCGCCTCGGCGCTCCGCAGCCGGAGCCGCCCCTGCTCGGACACGGCGGCGCGGCCGTCGACCGCCTGGGCCTCCTCCAGAACCCGGAGGGCGCCGTCGCGCTCGTCGGGGCCGAGCACGTTGTTCGCGGTGACCGCTGTCTGATCGTCCATGCACCGACGATACGTCGAGGTGCCGGGGGAAATGCGAAAAGCCCCTGATCCGAATGGATCAGGGGCTTTTCAGAATAATTGTTCGGCGGCGTCCTACTCTCCCACAGGGTCCCCCCTGCAGTACCATCGGCGCTATGAGGCTTAGCTTCCGGGTTCGGAATGTAACC
>NZ_JBIWOW010000035.1:0-66734 GCF_044767945.1 Kitasatospora sp. NPDC101183
GGGGACCACCCCACCCCCCCCCCCCCCCCGGGGGGCCCCCCCCCCCGGGGGGCGGCCCCCCCCCCCCCCGGGGGGGGGGGGCCGGGGGGGGGGGGGGGGGGCCCCCCCCCCCCCGCCGGTGTGGTGCGAGGTCGATCAGGAGTGGTAGACGCTGCCGCAGTTGAAGGCGGCGAGCGGCAGGAAGCCGAAGCTCGTCAGGTCCGAGGCACCGTTGCTGCAGATCCAGCCGCCGCGGCCGAAGATGGCGCGCAGGGTGGTGCCGTGGGTGTCGGTCGCGGTCCACTCCGCGTCGCGGAAGACGTTGTAGACCACGCGGGCGTAGGTGGTGGTGGCGTAGTCGGCGGTGATGACCTTGTTGGTCGCGTCGACCGGCGCGACACCGTTGATGGAGCGGATGGTCAGCGGGCCCTGCACGTCGGCGCCGCTGCCCTTGCCGAAGTAGACCTGGCCGATGTAGTGGGCGGCGGAGTAGGGGACCAGCGCGTCCACGTCGGCCAGCTGGGAGTCGCTGCCCTGGTTCTCCTGGACGCTGCTGTTGACACAGGTGCCCGGGGTGACCGCGGTGCCGCCGCCGATCGCGCCCAGGAAGAAGGACCGGGTGCCGGAGCCGGTCTGCGGCAGGAACGGCTTGATGGTGTCCGTGGAGAGCGACGGGTCGATCTGGTTCCAGGTGGTGACCGCGCAGGTGTAGATGTCCTTCAGGTTCTGCGTGGTCAGGTTCGCCGGGGCGTTGCCGGTGGACGGGGCGGCCCAGGCGACGGCGTCCTTGGCCAGCGCGACGAAGTCGTCGGTGGTCGGGTCGGTCGGCTGCGGGGCGCGCGAGGAGCGGGCGAAGTCCACGGTGGCACTGGTGTTGGCGTTCAGCGCGGTGATGCCGGCGCCGGAGCCGTTCGGCCGGGTGATCGCGGTGGCACCGGTCTTGGTGGTGATGGTGCCGGTGGGGATCGCGTCCCAGCTGTACAGGTGCGGCGCGTTCGGGTCGGTCAGCGTCGCGTTGTAGTCGGCGGCGAGCTGGTTCAGCACGGCCTGGGTGGTGTCCGAGCCGACGCCCACGATGTCCTGGGAGTTCGGGGTCACACCGGCGGCCGGGTCGGCGACGGCGGTGCCGCTGACGACGGTGGCGAGGGAGGTCGCCAGGGCGGCGACGGTGAGCAGCTTGGCAGCGGTCTTACGCATGTTCCTGTTCCTCCGAGGGGGGACATGTACAACGCGTCACCGAAGCCCGGGTCGGGGGCTCCGGGCCGGGGGCCGTGTCTGCTGCGGCCGCTCCGGCGGGACCGATCCTGTCCGGCTCGGGGGTTCCGCCGGAAGGGTGGTCGAGCCGGGCCCGTGTTTGTCGACTCATCGGTTCGACGAGGTTTAGCCGCTGGTCGGCGTGGACGTGACATACCTGTGGACGACCTTCCGGAACCGGTCGACGTTCTTCTCCAGGAGGCTGCTCGGGGTGTTGCCGGAAACCTGCGCTTCACCGGAACTGCACGTTCGGCAATCTTCCTAGAGGGGCCAGTGCCCGCCGCGCCGCAACTCCTGCCCCACGAACTGGAGTCCGGCGAGGAACCCCTCCACCCCCGCCTGGCACTGGTCCCTGCGCAGGTAGCCGCGCGCGCTGCGCGCGACGGGGGAGGGCTCGGAGGCGGCCCGCCGGGTGCTCCGCACCGGCAGGTAGGCGGACCACACCCACTGCCGCCCCTCGGACTGCCCCAGGGAGCACCGCAGCGCGGCCCGTTCGATGATCAGTTCCCGTACGGCTTCGGCGAGTTCGGCCTCGCTCCGGTACGTGCGCACGCCCATGCCGAGCGGCCGACCGTTGGCGGCGCGCAGCGCCCAGCTCACGCAACGGTCGGCTGCGGGGACGATCAGCAGTCGCGGCCCCCGCCGCTCAGCGGCCATCGGGGCGTCTCAACGACACGGCTCTGAGCGGATTCTCACGCACCGTCAGCTCGCGTGCGGGCACCTCGCGCACGGTCACCTCGCGTACCGGCACCTCGCGCGGGGCCTGCTTCGCGAGCAGCACCACGAAGCGCCGGAACGCGTTCTGGCAGGTCGCGTACCGCTCGTAGGCGCGGCTGGACCGCACCTCGGGTAAGGAGCGCGTGCCGGGGATGACCCAGATCCACCCGATCCCGTCCCGCACGTGGGTGATCCGGGCGGTGAGCTCGTCGGCCACGACGCGCATGCCGTCGAAACCCCGCTCGGCTTCGCCGGGTGTCTCGAACTGGGTGGCCGTGATGGCGACCACCCGTCCGTTCGGCGCCTTCAACTGCCAGCGGTAACGCCCGTCCGGGCCTCGTTCGGTCCGGAACCCCCCTCGACTTGCCCCTGCTGCGGCATGACCGCGGCCGGAAGCCTCCACTGCCCCCTCCGTCCGGTTTCCCCTCCGAGACGGAGCAAAGCTATGTGCGCACACGGAGCTGCCGGAACCCCAGGGCCTTCACAACTTGCGCTGTTGGTCGGGAAGTTCTCCCTTGTTCAACTTTGGACAAAGGTGATCAAAGCCGGTGATCAAAGCCGGTGATCAAAGGCGGCGATCGACGGCTGTGATCAGAGGCGGTGATCAGAGCCGCGCGGTCCACCGCACCCGCGTCCCCCTGCGGTGCGGGCCGAGCTCGTGCCAGGCGTCGCCGCCGAAGACCTCGGCCCGCCGGGCGAGGTTGAGCAGCCCGCTGCGCCGCCCGCCCTCGGGGATGCCGACCCCGTCGTCGGTGACGGTGAGCACCACACCGGGCCACCCGGCGCGCTCCGGGTCCTCCGGGTCGCCGCCCATCGGCCGGCCGTCCTCGTCGAGGTGGATGGTCGCGTCGATCTCCACCCCGACCCGGGAGGCCCGCGCGTGCCGGGCGGTGTTGGAGAGCATCTCCCGCAGGGCCGCCAGCAGTTGACGACCGGTCTTCTCGCTCACCAGGCTCTCCACCGGCCCGACGAAGCTCACCGAGGGCTTGAACCCGAGCGCCGCCGCGGCCTGGCTGGCCTCGCGCAGCACCCGGGTGCGCAGGGTGTCGGGGGCGTCGCCGTGGTTGTCGTGCTGGAGGGCGTAGATGGTGGTGCGCACCTCCTGGATGGTGGCGTCCAGCTCGTCGACGGCGTTGCCGATGCCGGTCTTCACCCCGGGCACGACGGCCTGCCGGGCGGCGCTCTCCAGCATCATCCCGGTGGCGAACAGCCGCTGGATGACGAGGTCGTGGAGGTCGCGGGCGATCCGGTCGCGGTCCTGGAAGACGGCGAGGCGCTGCTGGTCGCGCTGGCCCTCGGCGAGCCGCAGGGCGAGGGCGGCCTGGGAGGCGAAGGCCTCGGCGAGCTGCTTCTCGCCGTCGGTGAAGGGCGGGGCGCCGCGCGGGCGCCAGACGCAGAGGCCGCCGAGGACGCGGCCGGCGGCGACCATCGGCACGGCCATGGACGGGCCGAAGGAGCGGGCGCGGCGGATCACCACGGTCGGGTCGCTCGACATGTCGTCGAGGTAGACGCTCTCCCCGGCGAGCAGCCGGGAGGCGAAGTCCTTGGGCAGCAGTTCGCCGCGCAGGTACTCGGCGGACTCCCCGGAGGCGTGGGCGACGCGCATCCGGCCGTCGCCCTCGGGCCCGGTGGGCAGCAGGATCATGCCGAGGGCGGCGTCCGCCAGCTCCCGCACCTGCTCGGCGGCGACGGTGAGCGCGCCCTCGGCCTGCTCGGTGGAGAGCAGCGCGCTGGTGACGGCGTTGGCGCCGGCGATCCAGCGCTCCCGGCGCCGGCCCTCCTCGTAGAGGCGGGAGTTCTCGATGGCGACGCCGGCCGCGGCGGCGAGCGCGTGCACGACCTGCTCGTCCTCGGGGGTGAAGGCGCCGCCGCCCTTCTTCTCGGTGAGGTAGAGGTTGCCGAACACCTCGGCGCGGACCCGGATCGGCACCCCCAGGAAGGTCTTCATGCAGGGGTGGTGCGCCGGGTAGCCGGAGGAGCGCGGGTCGGCGCCGAGGTCGGCCAGGCGCAGCGGCTCGGGCCGGTCGATGAGCGCGCCGAGGATGCCGCGGCCGGTGGGCAGGGCGCCGATGCGGGCGGCGGTCTCGTCGTCGATGCCGACGTGGACGAAGTCGGCGAGGCCGGTGCCGCCGGGGGCGATGACGCCGAGGGCGGCGTAGCGGGCGTCGACGAGTTCGGCGGCGCCGGTGGCGATGCGGTGGAGGGTGGCGTGCAGGTCGAGCCCGGCGCCGATGGAGACCACCGCCTCGAGCAGCCGCTGCATCCGGTCGGTGACGGCGGCGGCGGACTGCAGGCGTTCGGAGACCTCGGTGACCAGGGTGTCCAGCCCGAGCGAGGCGATCTCGGGCACCCGGTGGGGTGCCGGCTCGGGAGTGGCGGAGGGGAGGTCTGGCGTGGGGTCCATGGAGAAAGCCTAGTTTGTACGGTTTTCAGACAAAGACAGGCGCGAGCAGGCCGTCGGCCTCCCGTTCCCGGCGCCACATCGCGTGCAGCCGCCCGTCCGGGTCGGCGATCAGCTCCGACCAGCGGCCCCGCTCGGCCACCCGGCCGCCGTCCAGCACCAGCACCTCGTCCACGGTGGCGTCGTCCAGCCCGGCCAGCCGGTGGGTGATCAGCACGGTGGTGCGGCCCTCGGTGGCGGCCAGGAGGTCGGCGGTGAGGGCGTCGGCGGTGGGCAGGTCGAGGTGCTCGGCGGGCTCGTCGAGGACCAGGACGGGGAAGTCGGCGAGCAGCGCCCGGGCGAGGGCGAGGCGCTGGCGCTGGCCGCCGGAGAGCCGGGCGCCGTGCTCGCCGACCATGGTGTCCAGGCCGTCCGGCAGGGTGTCCGTCCAGTCGAGCAGCCGGGCGGCGGCCAGGGCGGCGCGCAGCTCCTCCTCCGAGGCGGCCGGGCGGGCGAGGCGCAGGTTCTCCCGCAGCGAGCTGTCGAAGACGTGGGCGTCCTGGGCGCAGAGGCCGATCACCCGGCGGACGTCCTCCCCGGCGAGGATGCGGCTGTCCACAGCCTGTGGACGACCGTGGGCGAAGGTCACCGCGCCCTCCCCCGGCTCCAGGAAGCGCAGCAGCGCCTGGGCGAGGGTGGTCTTGCCGGAGCCGGACGGGCCGACGACGGCGATCCGCCGGCCGGGGGCGAGGTCGAGGTCCAGCCCGGCGAGCGCGTCCCGCTCCTGCCCGGGGTGGCGGACGGTCAGGCCGCGCACGGCGACGGGCAGCGGCTGCTCGGGCAGGGCCACCGACGCGACGGGCTCCGCGACGGGCGCCGAAGCGGACAGCACCTCGTCGAGCCGGGCCTGCGCGGCCCGGGCGCGCTGGCGGGCCTGGACGGCGAGCGGCATCCCGGTGACGGCCTCGAAGGCCGCCAGCGGGGTGAGCACCACCACGGCGAGGCAGACCGGGGCGAGCAGCCCGTCCCGTACGCCCTGGACGCCCACGGCGGCCGCGGCGGCGACGGTGAGCCCGGTGAGCAGCGCGATCAGCCCGGTGCCCAGCGCCGTGGTGGCGGCCGAGCGGGCGGCGAGCCGGGTCAGCGCGGCGTCGGCCGTACGGACGGCGGCGAGCCGCCCGGGCAGGGCGCCCGCGACGGTGAGCTCGGCGGTGCCGCTGAGGGCGTCGACCACGCTGGTGGCCAGCCGCCCCCGGGCGGGGGCCTGGCGCCGCTCGGCGCCGGCCGACCAGCGGGCGGCCAGCGCGGGCACCAGCACCCCGGCGAGCAGCAGCCCGAGGCCGAGCACCAGCCCGGCGGCGGGCAGGAAGGCGCCCATCGCCGCGGCCGAGGCGAGCCCGACCACGGCGGCGACGGCGGCGGGCAGCCGCCAGCGCAGGTAGCGGTCCTGGACGGCGTCGACGTCGGCGACCAGCCGGGAGAGCAGGTCCCCGCGCCGGAAGGCGGGCAGGCCGGCCGGGGCGAGCACGGTCAGGCGCCGGTAGACGGCGGCGCGCAGGGTGCCGAGGGCGCGCAGCACGGCGTCGTGGGAGACGAGCCGCTCGGCGTAGCGGAAGACGCTGCGGCCGATGCCGAAGGCCCGTACGGAGGTGACGGCCATCATCAGGTAGAGCACGGGCGGCATCTGGGAGGCCCGGGAGATCAGGTAGCCGGAGGTGGCCATCAGGGCGACGGCGCAGCCGAGGGCGAGCGCGCCGAGCAGTACGGACAGCGCGAGCCTCGGCGCGGCGGGAGCGGCCTCCTCCGCCTCCTCCTCGGAATCACCGGCGGCCACGGCCGTCGGCCGCCCGCTGTGCGCGAGCGGCGCCACCGGCTCGGCGGGAACGGCCGCCGCCCCCGCCAGGTGCACCCGCTCCTCGGCCACGGCCAGCAGCGCCGGCCGGTGCGCGACCACCAGCACGGTGCGCGAAGGGTCCTCGGCCAGCGCCCGGACGGCCTCCACCACGGCCGCCTCCGAGGCGCCGTCCAGGTTGGCGGTGGGCTCGTCGAGCAGGACCAGCGGCCGGTCCTCGGCGAGCAGCACCCGGGCCAGGGCGAGGCGCTGGCGCTGCCCGGCGGAGAGCCCGGCGCCGTCCTCCCCCAGCTCCGCGTCCAGGTCCGTCACGAAGTCCAGCGCGTGCGCGGCCCGCAGCGCCGTCCACAGCTGCTCCTCGCCCGCCTCCGGCCGGTGCAGCCGCAGGTTGTCGGCGATCGTCCCGGCGAACAGGTGCGGGTGCTGCGGCACCCAGGCGATCTGCCGCCGCCAGCTCTGCGGCTCCAGCTCCGCCAGGTCGTACGTACGGCCGTCCTGCGCCGTGATCCGCACCGCGCCCGCATCCGGTTCGACCAGCCCGAGCAGCACGGAGACCAGCGTGGACTTGCCGGCCCCGCTCGGCCCGGTGAGCGCCGTGGTCGAGCCCGGGCGCAGCGTCAGCGAGGCCCCGTCCAGCGCGGGGGCGGTGCGCCCGGGGTGCCGTACGGTCAGGCCCTCGGCGGTGAGGACGGCCCCGGCCAGGGCGGGCGCGGGCACCGTCCCGGCGGCGGGCAGCGGGGTCTCCAGGACCTGGAAGATCTCGTCGGCGGCGGTGAGCCCCTCGACGCTGGAGTGGTAGAGCGCGCCGACCTGCCGGATCGGGAAGTACACCTCGGGCGCGAGGATCAGCACGACGAGCCCGGTCTCCAGGTCGAGCGTGCCGTCGACGAGCCGGAAGCCGATGGTGACGGCGACGAGGGCGACGGACAGGGTGGAGAGCAGCTCCAGCGCGAAGGAGGAGATGAAGGCGATCCGCAGGGTGCGCAGGGTCGCCCGGCGGTAGTCGGCGGTGATCCGGGCGATGGTGGCGGCCTGGGCGCGCGCCCGGTTGAACACCTTGAGGGTGGGCAGCCCGGCGACGACGTCGAGGAAGTGGTGCGAGAGCCGGGAGAGCGTCTCCCACTGGCGGTCCATCCGGGACTGGGTGGCCATCCCGATGAGCGCCATGAACAGCGGGATCAGCGGCAGCGTCCCGGCGATGACGGCGGCCGAGGTGACGTCGGCGCCGACGATGCGCAGCAGCACCACCACGGGGACGACCACGGCCAGCGCCAACTGCGGCAGGTAGCGGGCGAAGTAGTCGTCGAGGGCGTCGACGCCCCGGGTGGCGAGGGTGGTGAGCTCGCCGGTGCGCCGGCCCGCCAGGTAGGACGGGCCGAGCGCGGTGGCGTGGTCGAGCAGCCGGCGCCGCAGGGTGGACTTCACCCGGGCGACGGACCGGTGCGCGGTGAGTTCGGTGAGCCAGCCGACCAGCCCCCGCCCGAGGGCGGTGAGCGCGAGCAGCACCAGCGGGCCCTTCAACTCGCCGAGGCCGTCGCCGCGTTGGAAGGCGCGGACGACGATCTCGGCGATCAGGCTCGCCTGGGCGACGACCAGGGCCGCGCCCGCCACGCCGAGCAGCACGCTGCCGGCGAGGAAGGCCCGGGTGGTGCGGGCGTACCCGAGGAGTCGGGGGTCGACGGGCTTCACGGCGTCAGGCCTTGGCGTCGATCGCGCCGGCCGGGTCGTGGCCGGGGATGTGCTGAACGCCGATCCGCTTGCGGAACACCCAGTACGTCCAGCCCTGGTAGAGCAGGACGAGCGGGGTGAACACGGCCGCCACGATCGTCATCAGCTTGAGCGTGTACGGCGCCGAGGAGGCGTTGGAGACGGTCAGGCTCCAGGCGTCGTTGAGGCTGGAGGGCATGACGTTCGGGAAGAGCGACAGGAACAGCATCGCGACGGCGGCCACGATCGTCACCCCGGACAGGACGAACGCCCAGCCCTCGCGCCCCAGTTGGTTGGCCGCCAGGGCGCCGAGCAGGGCCAGCACCGCGACGATCATCGCGGCCAGGCTGCGGCCGTTGCCGCTGTCCACCTGGGTCCAGATCAGGAAGGCCAGGGCGGCGACGGCGGTGGCCAGCCCGGCCCCCAGCGCGGCCTTGCGGGCCCGGTCGCGGATCTCGCCGACGGTCTTGAGCGCCGCGAACACCGCGCCGTGGAAGGTGAACAGGGTCAGCGTCACCAGTCCGCCGAGCAGGGCGTACGGGTTGAGCAGGTCCCAGAAGGAGCCGACGAAGTTCTTCTGCGCGTCGATGTCCACGCCGCGCACGATGTTGGCGAAGGCCACGCCCCACAGGAAGGCCGGGAGCAGGGACGTCCAGAAGATGGCCTCCTCCCAGTTGCGCTGCCAGCGGGCGCCGTCGCGCTTGGCCCGGTACTCGAAGGCCACGCCGCGCACGATCAGGCAGACGAGGATGACCAGCAGCGGGATGTAGAAGCCGCTGAACAGCGTCGCGTACCAGTCGGGGAAGGCCGCGAAGGTCGCGCCGCCGGCGGTGAGCAGCCAGACCTCGTTGCCGTCCCAGACCGGGCCGATGGTGTTGATCAGCACCCGCCGCTCGGCGGTGTTGCGGGCGAGCGGCTTGGAGAGGATGCCGATCCCGAAGTCGAAGCCCTCCAGGAAGAAGTAGCCGATCCACAGGACCGCGATCAGCACGAACCAGACGTCGTGGAGTTGCATGACCCTTGGTCTCCTTTCCGTGAGTCGGTGCGCGTCAGTACGCGAAGGCGAGGGGCTTGTCGGCGTCCTCGTCGGAGGAGGGGCCGCGCAGGGTCGGGTCCTTGGCCGGGGGTTGCTCGGTGACCACCGGGCCGGCCTTGGCGTACTTGACCAGCAGCCGCACCTCGATGACGGCGAGGATCGCGTACAGCGTGGTGAAGGTGACCAGGGCGCCGATCTGGGTGCCGACGCTCACGTTGGGGGAGACGGCGCTGGCCGTGGTCATCAGGCCGAAGACGGCCCAGGGCTGACGGCCCATCTCGGTGAAGATCCAGCCGAAGCTGTTGGCGATGAGCGGGAAGCCCATGGTGAGGATGCCGATCCGCCAGCTCCACTTGGTGAGCGTCGGGCCGAGCTCCCGCGAGGGGGTGAGCATCAGCCGGGGCACCTCGGTGTCGCCGGTGCGGTACTCCGGCTTGAGCAGGAACTTCCGCCGGGTGGTCCACAGGCCGATCACGCCGGCCGCGAAGGAGGTCATCCCGAAGCCGATCATGAAGCGGAAGCCCCAGTACGTCACGAAGACGCTCGGAATGTAGTCCTTCGGGTCACCACCGTGCTGCGCGGCCTCGGCGGCGGCGGTGTCGTTGATCCCGGGGACGGCGGAGGAGAAGTCGTTGTGGGCGAGGAAGGACAGTATCCCGGGGATCTCCAGCTCCACCGAGTTGTGGCCCTTGCTGACGTCGCCGACGGCGAAGATCGAGAACGGCGCCGGCGACTGGGTGTCCCAGAGCGCCTCGGCGGCGGCCATCTTCATCGGCTGCTGCTCGAACATGACCTTGCCGAGGGTGTCGCCGCTGAGCGCCGTGCCGGCGCCGAAGACCACGGCGAGCACCAGGCCCAGGCGCAGCGAGGTGCGCATCACGGCGGTCTTCTTGGGGTCGGCGTTCTCCGCCCCTCCGCTCTTCACAAGCAGCCGCTTGGCCTTCCAGAGGTGGAAGGAGGAGATGCCGACCATGAACGCGGCGCCGGTGAGGAAGGCGGCGGTCAGGGTGTGGAAGACGACGACGAGGGTGGTGTTCTGGAACAGCACCCGGGCGATGTCGGTGAGTTGCGCCTTGCCGGTGGCCGGGTCGATCGCGTAACCGACCGGGTGCTGCATCCAGGAGTTGGCGGCGAGGATGAAGTAGGCGGAGAGCACGGTGCCCAGGGCGACCATCCACATGCAGGCGCAGTGGATCTTCTTCGGCAGCTTGTCCCAGCCGAAGATCCACAGGCCGATGAAGGTGGACTCGAAGAAGAAGGCGATCAGCGCCTCCATCGCGAGCGGGGCCCCGAAGACGTCGCCGACGAACCGGGAGTAGTCGGACCAGTTCATGCCGAACTGGAATTCCTGGACGATCCCGGTGACCACGCCCATCGCGATGTTGATGAGGAAGAGCTTTCCCCAGAACTTCGTGGCGTGGAAGTACTTCTCCTTGTTCGTCCGCACCCAGGCCGTTTCCAGCCCGGCCACGATGGCGGCCAGGCTGATCGTGAGCGGAACGAAGAGGAAGTGGTAGACGGTCGTGATGCCGAATTGCCATCGCGCGATGGTTTCGTGAGCGATTGCCAGGTCCACGTCGCCCTCTCTCCAACCGGCCCGTTCAGGGCGTTTCCGGACAAACTTCATCTATAGCCGTGGACCGCTCCGGAACCACGCAAGCTTGTCCGCTTGTGAACGTGAACACGTTCACAAGGGCCAGTATCCATCATCCTTACGGAGGAACCGCAGGCAGGGTGGTGTTGACACGGGGTTTCGGAGCGTGACGGTGCGCACAGTGTGTGCGGCCGCCGCCGGCCGCGACAACGCGCGGTCGGGGCGCGGTCGGCCCCCGACTTGGCCGAACCGGCGCTTGACAGCCCCCGGAGCCGGTTGACGGGCCGTTTCCGGGCCGGAACGGCCCGGAAACGCGGAACCGCAGGGCCGCCCGACCGGGCCGCCCTGCGGTTCACGGGTTCGCGGCCTCCTCCCGAGCGGACGCGAACCGGGGTGGATCAGGAAGTGCTACGCGCCTGCTGCCGCCGCGACACGTACAGCGCCGCCGCCCCCAGGCTCAGCGCCAGACCGGAGCCCAGCGCCAGGTAGGTGGTCGCGGGGTTGGACCCCGTCTCGGCCAGCTCCGACGGCGAACCGGTGGTGGTGGCCGCCTTGACCGTGGTGCCGGTCCCCTTGTTGGTACCGGTACCGGTGCCGGTGCTCTTGCTCGTGGTGTCCGAGGCCGGAGTGACGGCACCCGGCTTCTCCGCGGGCTGCTCGGCGGGCTGCTGTCCGGTCGGCTGCTCCGTCGCCGGCTGCTCGGTCGACGGCTGGCCCGCGGCCTTGGCGTCGAGGTACGCCTTGTGCGCGGCGTCGTACTCCTTGCTCGCCGCCTCGTACGCGTCCTGCGCCTTGTCGACCTTCCGGCCCTCCGAGACCAGCGCGTTGTGCAGCGCCGTCCCGGCGTCGGCTGCGGCCTTCTCGGCCTTGTCCTTGGCTGCCGAGGCCTCCTTGAACACCTTCTCGGCCGCGTCCACCAGGACCTTGTTCTTCGCCCAGTTCTCCGCGCCCTCGTGGACGAGCTTGCGCGAGGCGTCGCCGAGCTCCTTGTCGGCGGCCTCGAAGGCGGCCACGGCCTTCTTTTCCTCCGCCTGGGCCTTGTCCACGTTGCCGCGGTAGGGCTGCGGGTCGCTGCTGAACGCCTCGTAGGCGTCCCGGGCGTTGCCCATCGCCGTCTTGGCGGCCTCCTTCGCCTTGAGCGCGGCGGCGTCGGCCTTCTCCAACTCGGCGAGCGACCCGTTGCCGGCCTGCGCCTGCGCGGCCGCGGGAGCCGCGAAGGCCGGAGCGGCGGAGAGCACGACGGCGGGCGAGATCACGGCGGCGACGAGCGCGGCCGAAACGAGGGTGCGGCGGATTCTCACTTTGGTCCCCTTTTGGTCGGAACAACGGCAAAAGCCGTTCCCCGGACGCTTGTTGACGGTCCGGCAGCGCTGATCATAGGCATACGCACTCTTGATGCTCCATGCCGACGTCCGGCAGTGAAACGGCCCCTTTGGTTTCCGTACGGAACAACAGAATTGACGAGTCGACAAAGGCCGTCCGTCGAACCCGGGAAAAGCGAAACCGCAGGGTGGCCCGATCACGGGCCACCCTGCGGTCGCGAGGTCCGCCTCGTCCTCCCGGACGGCGCGGACCCGAGTGGGTCAGGAGGTGCTACGCGCCTGCTGCCGCCGCGAGACGTACAGCGCCGCCGCCCCCAGGCTCAGCGCCAGACCGGAGCCCAGCGCCAGGTACGAGGTCGCCGGGTTGGACCCCGTCTCGGCCAGCTCCGACGGCGAACCGGTGGTGGTGGCCGCCTTGACCGCGGTGCCGGTCCCCTTGTTGGTACTGGTGCTCGTGGTGTTCGAGACCGGGGTGACGGCGCCCGACTTCTCCGCGGGCTGCTCGGCGGGCTTGTCGCCCGGCTTCTCGTTCTGCTCGGCCTGCTGCTGGGCGTCGTAGGCCGCCTTCGCGTCGGCGTACGCCTTGTTGGCGTCCTGGTACGCCTTGGCCGCCTTCCCCTCGGCGTCCTCCAGCTTGGCGATCTTGGCGGTCCAGCCGGCCATCATGTCGTCGTAGGCCTTCTGGGCCGCGGTGACGGCGGCCTGGGCCTTGGTGTCGGCGGCGCGGGCCTCGTTGGCGGCCTTGTCCGCCGCCAGCATCCGCTCCCTGGCCTTGTCCAGGTCCTCCGGCTTGGCGGCGCCGAACGCCAGCGCGGCCGCCTCGGCCTCCCTGTCCGTCTCGGCCGCCGCCGCGGCGGTCTTCTCCGCCGTGTCCTTGGCCCGCTTCACCGCCACCCGCTCGAACTGGTTGGGGTCGTTCTTGACGGTCTCGAAGTCGGCCTTGGCAGCGGCCAGGGCCCCGTTCGCGTCGCGGAGGGTGGTGGACGCGTCGCTCTGGGCCTTCTCCAGCGACGTGAGCAGCTCACTGGTGATCCGGGGCGGCGTCGAGTCCGCGAAGGCGGGCGCTGCGGAGACCAGAGCTGCGGGCGAGACGAAGGCGGCGACGAGTGCTGCCGAAACCAGCATGCGGCGGAGGTTCAATATGACCACTTTCGGGGCGACAGGATTCCTGTTCCACGGCCCGGGCCGCTCCCGGCGGCCGGGCCCGGGCCGATCCTAGACGCACCGAATCTTCGTGATCCATCCAATTTCCCTGATCAGTGGCGGAATTGACGAGTCGACAAAAGGCGCCACCGGAACTCAGGAAAGCCGCTCGCCGTTGACCGGCAGTTCCATCCGGAACGTCGCGCCCCTCCCCGGGGCGGTGTCGAGGCTGAGCGTCCCGCCGTGGGCGCGGGTCAGGGCGGTGGCGATGGCGAGGCCGAGGCCGGCGCCGCCGCCGTTGTCGCGGCTGCGGGAGGCGTCGACGCGGTAGAAGCGGTCGAACACCCGCCGGGCCTGGTCCTCGGTGAGGCCCGGGCCGGAGTCCGCGACCTCCAGCAGGCAGACGCCGCCCTCGCCGGAGCCGACGCCTATCCGCACCGGGGTGCCGGGCGGGGTGTGCTTGACGGCGTTGCCGACCAGGTTGGTCACCACCTGCCGCAGCCGGGCCTCGTCCCCGAGGACGGGCGCCGGGGCGGGGGCGCCGCCGCCCGCCGGGCCGGTGAGGGAGACGGCGCGGCTCGGGTCGAGGGCGGTGAGGTCGTGCAGGGCGTCGGCCGCGAGGGTGCGCAGGTCCATCGGGGCGAGGTCGAGCGGGCGCTCCTCGTCGAGCCGGGCGAGCACCAGCAGGTCCTCGACCAGGGCGCCCATCCGGACGGACTCGCTCTCGATCCGGGTCATCGTCCGGCGGACGTCCTCCTCGGTGGGCAGGGCACCCATCCGGTACAGCTCGGTGAAGCCCCGGATGCCGGCCAGCGGGGTGCGCAGCTCGTGCGAGGCGTCGGCGACGAAGCGCCGCATCCGGGCCTCGGACTCGGCGCGGGCCGCGAAGGCCGTCTCGATCTGGTCGAGCATCCCGTTGAGCGCCACCGACATCCGCCCGACCTCCGTACCGGGGGAGAGCTCCGGCATCCGGTGCGACAGCTCGCCGGAGGCGATCCGCGCCGCGCCCGCCTCGATCCGCAGCAGCGGCCGCAGCCCGGCCCGTACGGCGAAGAAGCCGAGCGCGGCGATCAGCAGCAGCACCGCCCCGCCGATGGCGAGGAAGGAGCGGCGCAGGCTGCTGATGGTGGCGTCCATGTCCTCCCGGGACACGGCGACCATCACGTACGTCGGGGCGGTGGCCGGCGCCGCGAAGGCGGTGCTCCCCAGGGGCTGGCTCGGCTGGCTCGGCTGGTTGGGCTGGTTCGGCTGGTTGGGCTGGTTCGGCTGGCGGGGGGCCTGGAGCGGCAGCACGAGCACCCGCCAGCTGTGGTGGCCGCGCTGGTCGGGCAGGTCGAAGGGGACGTCGGGGGCGGTGTCGGTGGGGTCGAGCCCGGCGAGCTGGGGCGCCGGGTCGCTGTCCGAGACGGGCTGGCGCATCGTCCCCTGCACCTTGCCGTCCGAGGACAGGTACTGCACCAGGTACTGGCTGGGCAGGCTGATCCGCTTGGCGGTGACGGCCGGCTTCCCGGGCGCGGACGCGGACGGCTGGTTGGGCTGCCGGTGGGAGAGCAGCGGACCGTACCGCTGGAGCTGCTCGTCGAGCTGATCGACCAGTTGCTCCCGCACGGTGCCGATCACCACGGTGTCGCTGACCACCAGCCCGGTGGTGACCAGCACCAGGGCGAGTAGGAGCAACCGCACGCGCAGCGACAAGCGGGAGGTGAAGCGGGTGAGCACGATCGGGGCCGGTCAGGCCTGGGCGGGGCGGCGCAGGGCGTAGCCGATGCCGCGCACGGTGTGGATCAGCTTGGGGCCGTGCGCGGGGCCGGAGTCGAGCTTGCGGCGCAGGTAGGAGATGTACGACTCGACGATGGAGAGGTCGCCGCCGAAGTCGTAGGCCCAGACGTGGTCGAGGATCTGCGCCTTGGACACCACCCGGCCGACGTTGGCCATCAGGTAGTGCAGCAGCTTGAACTCGGTCGGGGAGAGCGCGACGGGGCTGCCGGCCCGGGTGACCTCGTGGGCGACGGGGTCGAGGGTGAGGTCGGCGACGAGGAGCCGGCCGTCCTCGGCGGGGCCACCGGCCCGGCGCAGGATGGCCCGGATGCGGGCGATCAGCTCCTCCAGGCTGAACGGCTTGGTGACGTAGTCGTCGGCACCGGCCGCGAGGCCCTGCACCTTGTCGCCGACGCCGTCCTTGGCGGTGAGGAAGAGCACCGGGAGGTGGTCGCCGGGGTGCCCGTGCGCGGGCGCGGCGATCTGGCCCCGGCTGGTGCGCTCGCGCAGCAACTCGACGACGGTGAAGCCGTCGACGTCGGGCAGCATGACGTCGAGGACGACGAGGTCGGGCCGCTCGGCGGTGATCAGTTCCAGCGCCTCGGTGCCGCTGGCGGCGGAGGCGACCCTGAAGCCGGAGAACCGCAGCGAGGCGGCGAGCAGCTCGCGGATGTTGGGTTCGTCGTCGACGACGAGGAGGAACGCCTCGCCCTGGCCGCCGGTCACGGCGGATCCGCCAGGTGTGGTGACAGTGCCTTGCACGGGGCTTTCGCCTCCCGGTCGGACGGTGACGTTCAGCATGAGGCTAGCTCCCGGAGGCTATGCGACATGGATGAATGTTGGATTAACACCTTATCGGGCGGTTTTACGGCGGCAAGCCCCCAGGTACGGGGCTCGATGGTGTGCGCACGGGGTGCCCCGGGGTCGCGGAACGCGCGAGGCGGCCGGGGACCCCTGTACCCCGGCCGCCTCGGTTCACGCCCCGTGCCGCCACGCTCCGTCCCGCTCCGTCCCGCTCCGTCCCGTACGGCTCAGGCGAACATCCCCGGCCGGTACCCGCCGGCGGGCTGGCGGGCGATGACGTTGCCCCGGTTGAAGGCGTTGATCAGCGCGATCAGGGCGACCAGCGCCGCCAGCTGCTCCTCGTCGTAGTGCTTCGCGGCGTTCGCCCAGGCCTCGTCGGTGACGCCGGGGGCGCCGTCCGCGAGCCGGGTCCCCTGCTCGGCGAGCTCCAGCGCCGCCCGCTCGGCGTCGGTGAACACCGTCGCCTCCCGCCAGACCGGGACGAGGTTCAGCCGGGTCGCGTCCTCGCCCTCGTGCACGGCGTCCTTGAAGTGCATGTCGACGCAGAAGCCGCAGCCGTTGATCTGGCTGGCGCGCAGCATCACCAGCTCCCGGGTCGCGGCCGGGAGCAGGTCCGACTCCGCGATCTGGCGGCTCGCCGCGATGAAGTGCTTGAGGACCTTGCCCAGGATCGGGCTGTTGAACTGGTCGAGACGGGCTTCCATGGCGTGCTCCCCTGTCGTGGTGGTGCGCTGTCACCCTCTCTGACCGGACACCCCCGCCCGTTGTGACATCCCCCGGTGTGACCTGCGCCACCCTCGCATCGCCACCGCGCGACTACGCTGCGGAACAGGGCGCGAGGGGAGGGGTTTCCATGGCCGGCACGACCACCGCGCCCCTGCGCGCGGCCTGCGCCCTGGCCGGGCTCCCCTCCGAAGGGGCCACGCTGATCCGCGAGGGCGAGAACGCGCTGTGGCGGCTGCCCGGAGGCGTCGTGGCCCGTATCGGCCGTACGGGCCAGGCGGCGGCAGCGGCCCGCGAACTCGCCGTCGCCCGCTGGCTGTTCGAGAACCGCTTCCCCGCCGTACGGCCGCTGGAGAGCGTCCCGCAGCCACTGGACGTCGACGGCCGTCCGGTCACCTTCTGGCACCAACTCCCGCCGCACGCCCACGGAACGGCAGTCGATCTGGCGCCGCTGCTCCGGCGCCTGCACCGACTACCCGTGCCCGCGCTGGAGTTGGGGCGCCTCGATCCATTCGTCCGACTGGGCCTGCGCATTGACGGTGCGTCAACTCTCGACCCTCCGGAACGCGCCTGGCTGCGGGAGCGCCTCGCCGTCCTGCGCGGCGCCTGGTCCGGCCTCCCGCCCGGGATGCCCCTCGGCGTGGTCCACGGGGACGCCTGGGGAGGCAACGTCGCGGTGACCGCCTCCACCACCTACCTGCTCGACTTCGAGCGCACCTCCCTGGGCCCGCCCGAATGGGACCTCGCCGCCGTCGCCGTCGAGCAGGGGGTCTTCGACACCACCGGCCCCGAGGAGTACGCGGCCTTCTGCGAGGCGTACGGCACCGACGTCACCGCCTGGGCCGGCTACCCCGTCCTGCGCGACCTGCGCGAACTGCGGCTCACCTGCTACGCCCTCCAGCTCGCCGCCGCCGACCCGGACCGCCACCGCGCCGAGGCCCACCACCGCCTCGCCTGCCTGCGCGGCGAGAAGGGGCCCAGGCCCTGGCACTGGACGGCGGTCAGCTGACCGGCTTCGGGAACGCCCCACGCAGCGCCGCACCCCGCGTCACCACCGCCACCGGCACCAGCAGGACCACCGCCCGCCCCCACACGAACCCCGACGCCTCCTGCCCGGCCGCCCCCACCACGGGCCCGGCCCCACCTCCGGGTGGGCCTGGCCACACCGTGCTTGACGGACGGTCCACCGCCTCGCCAGCATGTCCCCGTGCAGCGGAAGTGGTGGGTGATCGGCCTCCTCGCGGCCGGCCTGGTCGGTACCGAAGTCGCCCTGGAGACCTGGTGGTTGCCCTCCCACTGGCGCACCTACGACGCCGCCGCCCCCAGCCCGCCACGCGTCGCCGACGACGACCGCGGCATCTCCCTCGACCTGTCCTGGACCTGCGAGCAGCGCCCCGAACTCCTCGTCCGCGAGGCCCCCGACCGCGTCACCGTCCTGGTCCGCCACCACCGCTTCAAGGGCCCGGACTACCAGTGCCCTCCCGACAGCTTCGGCTCCGCCCGCCTCACGGCCCGCCTCGCCTCCCCCCTCGCCTCCCGCCCCCTGGTCACCGCCGACGGTTGAGAGACAAC
Source organism: Kitasatospora sp. NPDC101183 (assembly GCF_044767945.1). Taxonomy (NCBI): domain Bacteria; kingdom Bacillati; phylum Actinomycetota; class Actinomycetes; order Kitasatosporales; family Streptomycetaceae; genus Kitasatospora; species Kitasatospora sp. NPDC101183. The sequence continues at coordinate 17,842 of NZ_JBIWOW010000035.1, forward strand.
TCGCATACCCGAACGTTCGATTGGACGGCCGGAAGTCCCCACGGCCTCCGGCCCCGACTCGGTCGAGTCGGGGCCGGAGGCCGTGTTCCCGGCGCTCTCCGCGAGGGAGCGGGTTACTCCGCCGGGGTGCCGACGAAGCCGGTCAGGTCGGTGGTGGCCCAGGCACCGCTGCCAGGGCGGTAGGTCAGGTCGAGGTGGCCGGTGGCGGAGTCCCGGCTGTAGATGACCAGGGTGCCGTCGGGGTTGAAGGCGGCGCTGAGGTTGGCGCCGTCGGTGGCCGGGGTGCCGACGTAACCGGTCAGGTCGATGGTGCTCCAGGCGCCGCTGCTGGGGCGGTAGGTCATCTGGAGGTGGCCGTTGGCGGCGTTCGCGGTGACGATGCCCAGGGTGCCGTCGGACTGCTGGAACAGGGCGGGAGAGGCACCGGCCGAGACCGGGGTGCCGACGGTGGTGGTCAGGTCGGTGGTGGTCCAGGTGCCGGTGCTGTTGGCGATGTAGGTGAGCTGGAGGTGGCTGTCGGCGGAGTTGCGGCTGTAGATCGCCAGGGTGCCGTCGGAGCCGGTGAAGGCGCTGACCGCGCCGTCGGTCGCCGGGGTGCCGACGTAACCGGTCAGGTCGGTGGTGGCCCAGGTGCCGCTGGGGGCACGGTAGGTCAGGCGCAGGTGGCCGGTGGCGGAGTCGGTGGTGATCGCGCCGATCGTGCCGTTCTGCAGGGCGAAGGCCGCCGGGGCCTTGTCCGCGGTGACCGGGGTGCCGGCGTAGGCGGTGAGGTCCACGGTGGCCCAGGTGCCGCTGCTGGGCAGGTAGGTGAGCTGGAGGTGGCCGTCCGCGTAGTTGCGGCTGTAGATCGCCAGGGTGCCGTCGGGGCCGGTGATCACGCTGTAGGTGCCGTCGGTGGCGGGGGTGCCGACGTAGCCGGTCAGGTCGGTGGTGGCCCAGCCGCTGCCGGAGCGGTAGGTGATCCGGAGGTGGCCGTTGGCCGCGTCCGCGGTGACCGCGCCCAGGGTGCCGTTCTGCTGGACGAAGGCGGCCGGGGGGCCACCGGCGGAGACGGGGGCGCCGGCGGTGTTGGTCAGGTCGGCGGTGGCCCACTTGCCGCCGGAGGGCAGGTAGGTCAGCTGGAGGTGGCCGTCCGCGGCGGAGCGGGTGAACGTCATCGACGTCCCGTCCGTGCCCAGCGCGGTGCCCTTGTCACCGCGGATCGCCTTGGCCGGAACGGCGGGCGCGGTGCCGCCGCCGCCACTGCTGGTCACGACCGGGGAGATGTAGCCGCTGATCCGCTGGCCCCACGGGGCGCTGCCCACCGAGTAGTTGCTCGTGGACTCCTGCTGGACGATGCCCTGCGGGTAGCGGCTGTGGCCCTCGTTGCCGCCGATCACGGTGATGCTGCCGTTGCCGACGGCGGTGACGATCGCGACGTGGCTGGCCCAGTCCCGGTCCGAGCTGTAGTCGTAGACCACGGCGTCCCCCACGTGCGGGGTGCTGGACAGCGTCCCGTACCTGACGCCGTAGTCGTAGAAGCTGGCGGCCCCGTCGCTGAGGTCGGCCAGGTGCTGGACCCCGCCGCCCTGGGCCCAGGCCCAGCCGGCGAAGTCGGCGCACCATGCCTGGCCCCTGGCGGAGCTGGTCTGTCCGACGCCGTTGCTGTAGCCGCTGCCGGGGCCGTTGCCGAGCTGGCCCTGGACGGCGGTGACGATGCTGCCGGCGTCGGCGTGGGCGGGCATGGAGGTCATGCCCGTGACGGCGGCCGCGGCGACGGCGATGGCGACGGCGGACTTCTTCAGGCGGGCGATCGCAATGTTCATGACAGATGATCCTCAGGAGGTCGGTACGCGCAGGTGGCTGGAGTCGTACGGGGTGCCCGATCGGGCGGTCGGCCGTCTCCGGTGCTGGCTGTCCTGCAGGAACAGCCGGTCCGGGAAGGCCGGGACGTCGGTCGTCGTCGACGAGGCCGGGACGTCGCCGGCCAAGGCGAGGGCGAGGGCGGCGCGAGAGGAGTGGTCCACTCGTTCGTCGGGGCCCGCGGCGGGTCGGCGCGCGGGTTCGCTCGGGCGCCGGGCGCCGGGCGCCGGGCGCCGGGAGAGTCGGTGCGCCGGGTTCGGGTCAGCCGGCGGCGAGGTCCGCCGGCTCCGGCGGCTCGGGAGGCAGGTAGCAGCGGCGGAGCAGGGGCGAGGTGCGGTGGCTGCGGGCGATCAGGTCGTGGGCGCGGCCGACGGCGTCGGGCCGGTCGGACGGGTCCCGGCTGAGCAGGTAGACCAGGAGGTCGATCCGGTCGTCGGCGGGCAGGGTGCTGGCGTGCTGGAGTCCGTCACCGGGCAAGGCGTGCGCCCACAGGGCGTCCACGACCTCGGCCGCCTCGTTCGCTCCCGCCGTTCCGCCGGGGCGGCGGCGCAGGCTGGCGTAGACGATCTCCATCGGGGGTTCAGCCGCCCCAGGAGATGCTGGCCGGGGCGACGACCCCGCCCCAGGAGATGCTGTCGGTGGAGGCGGCGGTGGCGGAGCCCTGCGGCGCCCCGTTGGTGGCGGCGGTGGCGGCGTCCGGGGTGACCAGGAGGGCGGTGAGCGAGACGGCGGCGACCGCGGCGGCCTGGGCGATACGGGTGCGGATCATGATGGAGCCCTTCTGGGATTGACGGGAGAGGTGTGCCGATCCGGTCGGGGCGTCCCGCGGTTGACGCTCCGTTCGGCTGCCGCTCGGGCTGTCCCTGTCGGGCCTCCCTGGCGGCGATCACTACTCTCGTCGCCCGGCGACGCGGCCGGAAGGTCTTCCGGATGTCGCCAATCGGACTGACCGGATCCCGACATGACTTCATGGCCATGCCAACTATCCGGAGGCATGTCGTGCAACTCACCCGACCACCGCCGCCCATACCGCCATGAAGGGCCAGAAATCAGATCTTGAGCGAAGCACCGCGCGACTGCTTGAATTCGACCGGCTGACCTGCGGAAAGTCGGCCGGCGATTCGGGGGGAACACGGTGCTCGAGGTACTGGGACTGACGGCCGGGACGACATCGGTGTACCGGACGATGCTCGACCATCCCGCCTACGGCGTGGAGGAGATCGCCGCGCACTGCGGACTGACCGCCGTCCAGGTGCACGACCACCTCGACGATCTGGCCCGGCACACCCTCGTCCGCGTCTCCGCCGAACGCCCCGGGCAACTGCGCGCCGTCAGCCCCGACATCGCGCTCTCCGATGCCCTCGCCCAGCAGGAGGCCGAACTCGCTGCCAAGCAGGCACAGTTGGCGGCGTCACGGGCGGCCGTCACCCGCATGGTCGCGGACCGCGCCGAACACCGAGCGGCCCACGGCGAGCGCCTGCTCGGCATGGACGCCATCCAGGCCAGACTCGAACGGATGGGCCACGGCGCCACCGTCGAGGCCCTCGCCAGCCAGCCCGGCAACCAGCGGCCCGAGGACCTCGCCGCCGGACGACCCACCGACGCCGAGGCCCTCTCCCGCGGCATCGCCATGCGCACCCTCTACCAGGACTCCACCCGCCACCAGGCGCACGTCGCCGTCTACGCCCACTGGCTGCTCAGCCAGGGCGGCGAGGTCCGCACCGCGGCCACCATCCCGCCCCGCATGGTCATCATCGACCGCCGGGAGGCCCTCGTCCCCATCGACCCCGAGGACAACCGCAAGGGCGCCCTGTACGTCACCGAACCCGGCATCCTGGCCGCACTCCTCGACCTGTTCGAACAGGCCTGGAACACCGCTGTCCCCCTCGGCGCCGCCCACCCCGAGGACACCCGCACCGGACTCACCGCCACCGAGCGCGAGTTGCTGCGCCTGCTCGGCTCCGGCCTCACCGACGACACCGCCGGGCAGCGGCTGGGGATCTCCTCGCGCACCGTCGGGCGCCACATGTCCTCGATCATGGAACGCCTCGGCGCCAGCAGCCGCTTCGAGGCCGGCATCAAGGCCGCCCAGCGCGGCTGGCTCTGAACCTCCCTCGGCACCCCGGCCCGGCCCGGCCCGCTGCGGTCACCGGGGCTCGGACGGCTCCGCCTCCCTGACGGCGGCCCAGCGCAGCGCGTGCCAGGAGAGCCAGGCCAGCAGGCCGGCGAGCGGCAACTCGGCCAGGTAGGCCATCAGGAGGGCGACGAGGTAGTCCACACGCGGCGCCGCCGACATCACGTCGAAGTACGCGTCCAGGGCGAACACCACCGCCGCCGCGGCGGCCAGCGGGCTCGCCCCCCGGTGCTCCCGCCGCACGAGCGGGGCGAGGGCCAGCAGCGCGCACACCTCGAAGACGTCCAGCCCGATCCAGGAGTTGGCGAAGTCCCGCGCGCCGACCCGGCCGGGCACCGTGGCGATCAGCACCCCGATCCACGGGACCAGCAGCACCGCGACGACCGTCAGGACCCTCGGCAGTCTCCGCACCAGCCCCGCCTCCAGGCGCCGCAGCGCCTCCCCCTGGATTTCCATGCGCGCATCCTAGTGTTCAGTTCTCCCGCGCCAGTTCGCGCACGGTGTCGGCGACGGCCGGGGAGTCCTTGCGCAGGATCTGGGTGTGGTTGCTGCCGACCCGCGTGTGGACGGCCAGGTGCGGGTTGCGGGCGAGGACGGGGTCGAGGTTGGCGCGCATGCCCTCCATCGACTCGGCGTCGCCGCCGAGGCTGCCGCCGGTGGCGACGACCCAGCGGACCGGGTCGGTGATCCGGTCGAGGACGGGCTCGATGGTGTCGTGGGCGCAGAGCTCGATGAGCTCCAGGTTGATGTCGGCGTGCTGCGCGGCGCTCATCCGGCCGGCCATGCCCATGCGGCGGGCGATCGGGAAGAGCAGGCTGAACCGGGCGAACATCCTGCGGACCTTCGCCTGCGTCGCCGCGTCGAGCCGCTTGTACGGGTAGGCGCCGTCCACGGACACCACCCCGCGGACGCGGCCGGGGTTGCGGGAGGCCCAGTTCACGGCGATGAGGGCGCCGTACGACCAGCCGACCAGGATCGGCCGCTCGACGCCCCGCGCGGCCAGGACGGCGTCGAGGTCGCGCAGACAGGCCTCGAAGGAGTAGTCGCCGGAGAGGCCGGACCTGCCGCGGGCCCGCTCGTCGAAGGTGATGTGGCGGAAGCCGGAGCCCAGTGAGTCGATCACGCGCCGCCAGTGCGCCTGGTCGGCGTACGAGCCGTTGAGGTACACGACCGGGGTGCCGGCGCCGCCGGTGTCGGTGACCGCCAGGACGGTGTCCTCGACGGCGACGGTCCCGGTCCAGGCGGCGGGGTGGGTGGTGTTCATGGTGGGGCCTCTTTCGGCTCTCGTCTGTTTCCGACAAGAGAAACGCTACGTTGCATTCGCAGATCAGGCAACGACTTCAAGGCTCACGAATCCCATCATCGCAGGTGGAAGCCGCAAAATCATTGCACCCAGCCTGCCATCTAACGCAACGAAACACCCTCATCTCATTGCAATGAGATGAGGGTGAACGCACGGGAAGGGGCCCCGATCCGCACCGCCGTGCGGAACAGGGCCCCTTCGTCGGGACCGTCGGCCGGTTACCGCTGGGGACGGAGCCGGCGGACGGCGATCAGGACACCGGCGCCCAGGGCGAGCAGCACGGCGGAGGAGACGGCGAGGAAGGTGTTGTTCTCGGCCGCACCGGTCTGCGCCAGCTCCGGCGTCCCGGCCGGCGCGGTGGTCGCGGGCGCCGCGGTGGGGGCGGCGGTGGTCTTCTCGGCGGCGGGGGCGGCGGGCTTCTTGGTGGGGGCGGGCTTGGCCGGCGCGGTGGACCCGTCACCGGGGTGGACGACCTTGAAGGTGCGGGTCTGAACCGCGGAGTGACCGGTGCTGCCCTCGCCCGACGCCGAGGTGGAGAGGGACACCGAGGTGAGCCCCTTGGGCGCGTTGGCGGCCAGCGTGATCCGGAACATCTCGCGGCTCGCACGACCGTTGTCCAGGTGCTGCATCAGCGGCGAGGTGTCGACGCGGACGGCCTCGCCGCCGCACCCTTCGTCGACGCCGAGCTTCGTCCACGCACCGGAGATCATGACCTCGACCGTCACGTCCTGAACGCGCAGGTGGTTCCCCTTCAGGGTGAGGGAGGGCGAAGCCAGGTCGTACGCCGCGCCGGTGAAGTTGACGAACTCCACGCCGAGCTCCGTGGCCGAACCGGTGGTCATCGACGTGAAGGGCGGCAGGAAGGCCGAAACCGGGTCGCCGTTGTGGTGCCGCTCCCGCGCCTCCTGGGAGACGGTGGGGTTGTTCGCCTTGTACGGGCCCGCGCAGGCCGAGGCCTCCCCCGCCGCAAGGACCTGGACCCCGCCCGCCAGGACGACGGTGGTGGCGACGGCGGCGAGCCCGCGACGGACGGAAACCGGACGGACGTTCTTCGCGAAACGGTTGATAACGGACGTGCGCATGACGTGACTCCCCAGGGTCATGGTGATGAACGTGTGGTGGGTGAAGGTGACCGGCGCCGCTCCTGTCGAGCGGAAGCACCCCCCGGCTTCGCCGGTCCTGCTCTCCGTCCGCCTTCACCCTGATAGACGTGCATCCCCCCGGGGGGTTGCAGGTGAGTTCAAAACTTTTTTCGCCCGTACGAAACCCCAGGTCAGAGCGCCGCCCGGTACGCCTCCAGCCGCTCCGCCAGCTCCTGCGGGTGCCCGAGCATCGGGCAGTGGTCGCCCGGCATCCCGTCCGGCTCGATGCCGAGCCGCTCGACGACGACCCGGCGCATGAAGGCCGTCGGGAAGAACCGGTCGTCGGAGGAGAGCAGGGCCCGCGTCGGGACCTTCGGCCAGGCGGCCAGCGGCCAGGGCTTCGCGAAGGGCGTGGCCGACTGGGTGCGCTGGTGCCCAGCGACGAACTCGGCGGCCAACTCCGCCGGGGTGTCGTGGAGGACGAGGGTGAGCACATCCTCGTCCGTGCCCTCCGCGATGCCCCGCGCCCGGTCGGCCTCCTGCCGCGCCGGCCCGTAGCCGGTGTTGCCCCACCACTCGCCCGCCGACTCGCCCGGTGCGGGCACCTGCGCCTGGAGCATCACCAGCAGGTCCACGGGCAGGCGGTCGCACACGAGGGGGGCGGTGAACCCGCCGAAGGAGTGGGCGACGACGACGAGGCCGGTCCGGTCGCCGATGGCCTCCACCACCGCGTCCGCGTACTCGGCGAACCCGGCGGATTCGTCCTCACAGGGGAGGTCCGGTGCGACCACCTCGTGGCCCCCGGCGCGCAGTTCGGCGGCGAGCGGCCCCCAGTACCAGGAGTCGACGGCGGCGGCGTGGATCAGTACGTACGTGGCCATGGACGGACGCTCCCGGGGATCGGACTCTCCCTAACACCGTCAGCCTAGGGGCGGGCACCGACGCGATCCTTGACCTCAAAACACTAAGCGCGCATACTTCTTTCCATGACGACTCTCGGGAACGCCCGCATCATCTCCACCGCCGCCCCCGCCGCCTTCTTCACCCGCTGGGCCGACACCGCCACCTGGCCGCAGTGGAGCCAGGACACCGAATGGGTGCGCCTCGACGGGGAGTTCGCGGAGGGCACCACCGGCACGCTCAAGCCCAAGGGCGGGCCGAAGACCCGGTTCGTCGTCACCGTGCTCACCGACCGCGAGTTCACCGACGTCTCGCACCTGCCCGGCGCGAAGCTCACCTTCCGCCACCTCGTGGAGGTCACCGAGGCTGGCGGGACCGTCGTCGAGGTCACCGCCTCGCTGGCCGGGCCGATGGCCTGGCTGTGGAAGCGGATCCTCGGCAAGGACATCGCCAGGACCGTCCCCGCCGACCTGGCCGGCCTCAAGGCCACCGCCGAGGCAGCTGTCATGGAGGTGGCCAAGTGACGGGGTACTGGCTCGGCGTCGTCTGCCGCGACCACGTCCGCCGCGGCACCGCGCTGGGCATCGCCCAACTCGGCCACGGCAAGCACGCCCCGCTGGCCCGCCTCGGCCCCGGAGACCACCTGATCTACTACTCCCCCCGCACCAGCCTCCACAACGGCGAACCCCTCCAGGCGTTCACCGCCCTCGGCGAAATCGCGGACGGCACGATCTGGCAGGCCGACGAGGGCTGCTTCAAGCCCTGGCGGCGGCGCGTGCACTACCGGGACACCGTCGACGTCCCGCTCGCGGACCTCCGGGAGCGCCTCGATCTGACCGCCGGGGCGCACTGGGGATATCAGCTGCGCCGTGGTCTGATCGAGCTCAGCGAGGGAGACTTCACCCTCATCGAAGCAGCGATGAACGGCGGGGCGGTGACGACCGCGACCGCACCACAGGAAGGACTGTTCAGCCTATGAGCGAACGGGAATTGGCCTCATCCTTCGACGACGCCGACGAGAGCCCCGGATTGCTTCTCTGGCAGATCACCAACCGCTGGCAGGCCGCCCAGCGCGCGGCCCTCAAGCCGTACGGACTCACCCACGTGCAGTTCGTCCTGTTGGCCGCCCTCACCTGGCTCGGCACCGAAGGTCCCATCACCCAGAAGCAGTTGGCCGACCACGCGGCCACTGACCCGATGATGACCTCCCAGGTCCTGCGCGCCCTGGAGGCCGCCGGCCTCGTCGAGCGGCTTCCCCATCCCACGGACAAGCGCGCCCGCGCCCTCCAAGTCACCGCCAGTGGAAGGGACATCGCGAACCGCACCGTTCGTGTGGTGGAGGAGACCGATCACCGGTTCTTCGAGCCGCTGGGAGACCTCGCCACCCCGTTCACGCGCTCCCTCCAGCGCCTGAAAGCAGGCGCCAAGGGCCAACCCCGGCACGCCACGACGGCACCGTGAACCCTATCGGCGGTCACTGACGAGACATTTCACCGGTGGCCCCTTGCGAAACGCAAGGGGCCACCGGAACAACGAGCCGAGCCCGTGTTCCCGTTCAGCGGCAGGTGGTTGGGGGTTCCTGTTCTCAACGCGTCGGGGGGGGGCGGCGGGGGGGGCGCGGGGGGGGGCGGGCCCCCCCCCCCCGCCCGGGGGGGGGGGGGGGGGGGCCCCCCCCCCCCCGGCGGGCCCCCCCCCCCCCCCGCCCCCCGGGGGGTGGCCGGTGGGGGGGGGGGGGGGGGGGGGTGGGGTCCCCCCCCGGGGGGGGCGCCCCCGGGGGGGGCGCGGGGGCCCCCCCGGCGCAAAGCGCTAGACGCTGGTCGTGAGGTGGTCGAACTCCCCGGTCTTGGTGCTGTCGAGGAGCAGGCTGAAGGTCATGGGCGTCATGCGGACGATGACATCGCTCTCATCCGACTCGCGCAGCTCAATCAGCCCATCGGCAGCGCGCGCCTCAACACAGTTGTCACTAGAAGCCGAGTAGGTGGACTTCTGCCACGACGAACTAGCCACTACGTCCCGCCTTCTCTTCCGTGATCGACCTCAGGAAATTTCGTGGCTTCAGAGAGCAGCACTGAGTCCTTCATCCCACGAGGTGGTCGAACTCTCCGACCTTGACCCTCTGCAGGAGCGACGCAAACCCGAGAGACGTGGTCCGGAGGATGACTTCACCCTCATCCGACTCCCGAAGATCAATCAATGTGCCAACAGCACGAACCTCAACGCAGTCGTCGCTGTTGCCAGAGAAACTGGATTTCTGCCATTCCATACTAAGCCGGTTCACTTTTCACTTCCTCGTTAACAGATCGGATGAACTCCCGACTCTCGCTCTCCGACAGCGCGAAGGAGTCCATCTGCGCCAGAATCAATCGAAACCTCGCGACATGCGCTGGTGCATCGATGAGCTTGCTTCCGAATCCCGTGTCCGTCTGGACGGTGTCCAGATCGGGGATGGAGCCCTCGGCGTACGCAAAAGTGGCAATGGGACTCGGCAGGGAGTCCACATCGAACGGGATGACCCGAATCGAGATGTTGGGGAGATCGGAGTCATCGATGAGGGACTCCAACTGCTCCGAACACACCCTGCGCCCGCTGAACCGCATGCGCAGAGCCGCCTCGTGGATGAACGCTGCGAACGGCGTCTTCCTGACCCGGATGATCTCCTGACGGCGAAGCCTGAACTCCGCTCGAAGTTCCAACTCATGCTGCGGCAGAGGCAGGTATGCCATCGAGAAGATCGAGGAGGAGTATGAGCGGGTCTGAAGCAGACCCGGAATGAACGTCGCCGAGTACATGGAGATCGCGCGAGCGTGCTCCTCGAACTCGGCAATCTCACGGAAGTCATCTGCGAGCGCCCCTCGGTAGTCCTCCCACCAGCCGCCGCTCTCCCGGCTGGTGATGATCTCCGCCAGCGCCTCGATCAACGGCTCGTTGACGCACATGCACAACGCCGCGATCGTCCGCAGGCGCTCGACGCTGATGCCCGTTCTCCCGCTCTCCATCTGCGTCACATGCGCGGGGTTGATCCCCAGCGCACGGGCGAGTTGGCTGCCGCCGAGCCCCGCCTGCTCCCGCATCCGACGCAACTCGGCACCCAAGCGCAGCTGACGGAGACTCGGGTTCGGTCGAAGGGCCATGGGACCAGTCTGCCGCACGGACACGACCACGATCGAGGGAACTTCTCGCGCATCGCCACAAATCTGTGGCGATGCGCGCTATCGTCGTTCCCAGCTCGATCCGATTGATCGTCAGAAGTGCTTGTTCACAGGGCAGTAGGTGCCGACTGCCCCCACGCCGAAGAGCAGCCGCCCCGGCCTGGCTCACGGCGCCCTCTCCCCCATCCCCCTCTCCACGTCACTTCCTCCCGGAGGTTTCCGTGCGCACCACCAACCACCACCCCAACATCGACATCGCCCGCAACGCCCTCCGCTACGGCCTGATGCGAGCCCGCTGGGACCACGAAGTCATCTTCGACGCCGAGCTCGCCTTCGCCGAGCTCCTCACCAACGCCTGGCGGCACGCCGGCACCACCTCGCCCCTCATCTTCGTCACCCTCCTCGGCGGCACCCTCCGCGTCGCCGTCTCCGACGAGTCCGACGCCCTCCCCAACCACCGCACCCCCGCCGACTTCGCCGAGTCCGGCCGTGGCCTCCTGCTCGTCGACCAGCTCACCCACCGCTGGGGCATCGACCCGCTCCGCCACGGCAAAACCGTCTGGTACGAGCTGGACTCCGCCGCGTGACCCGCCGCGAACCCCTCGCCCCCACCGACCCCCGCCTGCGCGCCTACACCGAGCCGCAGATCACCACCCTCCTCGGCGAACTCCACCGGCGCGGACACCAGTTCGGCATCCTCTGGGGCTCCGCCGCCGTCAAGGAGAAGACCCTCGACGGCCACCTCCTCATCGACTTCGGCAACGCCTCCGTGAGCACCCTGATCAACCTCCTCCACCTCCTCCGCGAAACCGAGCGCAACGAGGCCTGGACCCCGTGAAGTTCTTCGTCGGCGCGATCCTCGTCGCGCTCCTCTTCCTCGCGATCGCCACCGTCACCCTCGGCGTCATCGCGACCCTCAACCTCCAGCACCTCCACGACCGGGACGAACGCCCCTGAACCTGAACACCCACAACCCGAAGGCCCTCGCCCGAGAACGGGCGAGGGCCTCGTGGGCACCCGGGCAGGCCTCACAGGCTGCGGGCCGTGATGTCCCCGTACGAGGTGGTGGCGCGGATGCTCAACTCGGCGTCCGCACCCGCCGCGTTGGCGAGCGTGTTCAGCACCCGCCCGTACGCCGTACCGGCGTCCAGCGTCGCCGACGCGCCCCGGGCGGCGGCGACGGAGATGCCGCCGTGCTCGGTGCGCAGCACGAGGGCGCCGCGCACGGCCTCGGTGACGAGCAGGTCGCCCTTCTGCGTGGCGATCTCGGCGTCCCCGGTCAGGCGCCCGATCGTGACGTCGCCCAGCTGCAGCGTGATCCGCGCGCCCGCCGCCTCGTCGAGCTTCACGACCGCCTGCGCGCCCTCGAAGCGGACGTCCCCGAGGCGCCCGACCCCGCGCAGCTCGCCGGCCGCGACCTTGCCCTCGACCCGCGAGCCCGCCGGGAGCTGGACGACGACCTCGACGGTGCCGCTCGGGCCGAGGATCTGCTTCTGGTCGGGGGCGTCGATCCGCAGGACGCCGCCCTCGAAGGACACCCGGGTCTGCTCCGCCGCCTTCACGTCGCGGCTCTTCGAGGAGTCGGCGGGCAGGACCTCGACCGTGGTCTCCGCCCGGTCCGAGGCGATGAACCGGAGGCTGCCGGCCGGGACGTCGACGAGGGCGGTGACCGGGGCGGTGGTGTCGAACTTCTGCATGGTGTGCTCCTTCTCGGCGGCGGCGGGCCCGTTGCCCGTCCGGCGTTTCCAACAAGGGAAAAGCTACGTTGCGTTCGCAGATCAGGCAACAGCTTCGTTGCCATCAAACCCAATAACAGCAGCTCAGAGCAGCAAAATCGTTGCATCAAGCCTAAAACTAATGCAACGTCACCCCACCCTCTCGTTGCAATGAACCCCACCTGAACGCTACCCTGGCCCCACACCAACCACCGAGGAGCGGAGCCCGCGATGCCCGGAGGCAGACTCACCCAGCAGGAACGCCAGCAGATCGCGCTGGGACTGGCCGACGGCCTCGCCTACGCCGAGATCGCCCGGCGCCTGGAACGCCCGACCTCCACGGTCACCCGCGAGGTGATGCGCAACGGCGGCCCGACCGCCTACCGCGCCGACCTCGCCCACCGGGCCACCGAACGCCGCGCCCACCGCGGCAGGTCCGCCACCGCCCCCAAGGCCGACCAGGTCCCCCGCCGGGCCGTCCACGGCCGCGACCCTGAGGCGGTGCTCGCGTACGAGGAAACGCTCACCACCGTCCTCATGGCGTCCGGCATGCCCCGGATGATGGCCCGGGTCCTGGCCCTGCTCTTCACCGGCGACGAGAACGGCCTCACCGCCGCCGAACTCGTCCAGCGCCTCCAGGTCAGCCCGGCGACGGTCTCCAAGGCGATCGCCTACCTGGAGGCCCAGACCCTCGTGCGCCGGGAGCGCGGCGAGGGCCGCCGCGAGCGCTACGTCGTCGATGACGACGTCTGGTACCAGTCGATGATCGACAGCGCCAAGGGCACCGCCCACCTCGCCGAGACCGCCCGCCAGGGCGTCGGCGTGCTCGGCTCCGGGACCCCGGCCGCCGTCCGCATGGAGAACATCGCGCGCTTCCTCGACTACGTCTCCGAGGGCATCACCCGCGCCGCCGACCAGGCCCGCGCGATCCTCCACAGCAAGCCCGAACACAGCAGGCCCGAACACAACGAGCCCGAGCCCCGCGACTGAAGAAACGAAGCCGGCCCCGGGAAACCCCGGGGCCGGCCACGATCAGTAGCGGGAGCGGCAACAACCTCAGCCGCTGATCTCCTTGCGGAACGCCTCCGCCACCGCCAGGAAGATCGAGTTGCCCTCGGCCTCGCCGATCGACACCCGCACGCCCTCCGGGAACGGCCGCACGATCACCCCGGCCTCGGCGCAGCGCGCCGCGAAGTCCACCGAGTGCTCGCCGAGCCACAGCCAGACGAAGTTCGCCTGCGAGTCCGGGATCTCCCAGCCCTGGGCGCGCAGCCCGGCGACGACCCGGGCGCGCTCCTCGACCAGCGCCTCCACCCGCACCTGCAGCGCCTCCTCCGCGCGCAGCGAGGCGACGGCGGCGTCCTGAGCGAGCTGGCTGACGCCGAAGGGGACGGCGGTCTTGCGCAGCGCGTTCGCGACCGGCTCGTGCCCGATGGCGAAGCCGACCCGCAGGCCCGCCAGGCCGTACGCCTTGGAGAAGGTGCGCAGCACGCACACGTTGGGGCGCGAGCGGTACAGGTCGATGCCGTTGGGCACCTCGGCGTCCCGGATGAACTCGATGTAGGCCTCGTCGACGACGACCAGGACGTCGCTCGGGACGGCGTCGATGAACCGCTCCAGCTCGGCCCGGTGGATCACGTTGCCGGTGGGGTTGTTGGGGTTGCAGACGAAGACCAGCCGGGTGTTCGGCGTGATCGCCGCGAGCATCGCGTCGAGGTCGTGGTCGCCGCCCTCGGTGAGCGGCACGGGGACGGGCGTCGCGCCGGCGATCTGGGTGATGATCGGGTACGCCTCGAACGAGCGCCAGGCGAAGACGACTTCGTCCCCCGGGCCGGCCGTCGCGAGGATCAGCGACTGGGCGACGCCGACGGAGCCGGTGCCGAGGGCGATGTGCTCGACGGGCACGTCGAAGCGCTCGGCGAGGACGGAGGTCAGCTCGCTGACGCCCATGTCCGGGTAGCGGTTGAACGAGCCGGCCGCCGCGATCGCCGCCTCCAGGACGCCGGGCAGCGGGTTGTTGGGGTTCTCGTTCGAGGAGAGCTTGTAGGCGTCGGCACCGGCGGGCTTGCCGGGCTTGTAGGTGGGGATGCCGTCCAGGCTCGGGCGCAGGCGCGGGCCCTGGGCCGAGGTACCACTGCTCACGGTCGTACTCCTTCGTGTGTCTGCCGGTCCGCCCGCCCTCGCACGGTCGGGATCGCCGCCGTGCTCCAGGACCTGGGTTCGCCCCTGGGATCTCGGAACGCGCCCGGACCACCCCGGTCGGGTGCCCTGCACGATACCGACAGCGCTCACCCGTAGGAGTGAGATGCCCGGTCGGGTCAGAGGTGCAGATCAGCCATTCTGCCCGCTTCCTTCGGCACATGTCAGAGGTAAGAGCCCCGGTTTGAGAAGGGGATCGAAGGGGCGCACCCCGGCTCACTCTTGGAGAAACGTATCTCCACAAGCTCCCGGTGCGCCGGTCACAGACCCTTGTCAGGAGCCATACGATCGGTCCGCCATGACAGCAGCAGCCAACCAGAGCGGTCGGCGTCCCACCACCTCAAGGCGTCTGGAGCGGGCCGGCATCCGGGATGTGGCAGCAGCCGCCGGAGTGTCGATCACCACCGTCTCCGACGCGCTGAACGGCAAGGGCCGCCTGCCCGACGAGACCCGAAGCCGGGTGCGCGAAGTCGCCGAGCGCCTCGGCTACCGCCCCTCGGCGGCCGCCCGCACCCTCCGCACCGGGCGGTCCGGACTGATCGGCCTGACCGTCACGACCTACGGCGAAGAGCCGTTCACCTTCACCGAGTTCGCGTACTTCGCCGAGATGGCCAGGGCCGCGACCAGCGCCGCCCTGAGCCGCGGGTACGCGCTGGTGGTGCTGCCCGCCTCCTCGCGGCACGACGTCTGGGGCAACATCGCCCTGGACGGGACGGTCGTGATCGACCCGCCCGACCAGGACCCCCTGGTCAGCGAGCTGTACCGCTCCGGCGTGCCGGTGGTCAGCGACGGCAAGCCGGGCAACTGCCCGGTCACCGCCTGGGTCGACAACGACCACGAGGCCGCCGTGCTCGGCATCCTCGACCACCTCTCCGAGGCCGGCGCCCGCCGGATCGGCCTGCTCACGGGCACCAGCACCGACACCTACACCCGCCTCTCCACCGAGGCGTACCTCGGCTGGTGCGCCAAGGTCGGCCAGGAGCCGGTCTACGAGGCCTACCCGGCGCACGACCCGGCCGCCGGCGCCGTCGCCGCCGACCGGCTGCTCGCCCGTCCCGACCGCCCCGACGCCGTCTACGGCCTGTTCGACCCCAACGGCACCGACCTGCTCGCCGCCGCGCGCCGCTACGGCCTGCGGGTGCCGGACGACCTGCTGCTGGTCTGCTGCAGCGAGAGCGACGTGTACGCCGCCACCGAGCCGCCGATCACCACCCTCTCCCTCAAGCCGCGCCGCATCGGAACCACCGTGGTCAACCTGCTCATCGACGCCATCGAGGGAGTGGACTCGGGCACCGGCGTCGACATCGCCCGCCTCTTCCCGCCCCGCTTCCGCACCGCCGGAACCGGCCCGCCGCCGGGCACCCTGATGCCGACCGAGCTCATCGTCCGCGCGTCCTCCCAGCGCCGGAGCCCGCGCACCACCGTCAGCCCTCCCCGACCCCCGGGCGAGGTCTAGACCATACCGAGTCGGGACAAAACGGACCTTGCGGGACGGCCCGGCTGACGCTCCGGAGGATTGGATACCCACCAGGTGACGACGCCGGGAGAGTGGTCTTCCTATGATGGGCGAATGACACCCGAGGACCGCTTCCCCGGGCCTGAACACCCCGAGTCAGGCCCCCGCCACCAGCCGGACCTCGACGTGCTGCCGTACGGCACCTACTACGAGCCGGAACCCGTACCGGGCCACCCCGGCTCCACCTACGACGCGTACGACGCCGAGACCTACAGCGGCTACGGCGGGGCGCGGTACCTCGAACAGCACTGGGCCGGAGACGGCCACGGACACACCGTCCACGCCCAGTCCCACGCCGTGGCCTTCTCCCACGACGGCCACCAGAACCACCACGACGCCCCGGGCTACGACGACCCGCAGGCCTACGACGACCAGCAGGTCCGCCACGACCAGCAGGGGTACGAGGGCGGCTACGAGCAGACCCTGCCCGACCAGCCCTCCCCCGCCCTCGGGCTCCCGGCCGACCTCCCCGACCGCGACGACCCGCCCACCATCGAGCTCGGCCCCCCGCTGCCCGACCCCTCCGCGCCGACCTACCCGTACCCGGCCCCCGGCCCCGACGAGCCCCCGGGCCCGGTCTACGTCGTCGGCGACGTGCACGGCTACCTCGAGGAGCTGCGCGCCGAACTGCACCGCCAGGGCCTCATCGACGCCGACGGCCACTGGTCCGCCGGCCGCGCCCGGATCTGGTTCCTCGGCGACTTCACCGACCGCGGCCCGGACGGCATCGGCGTCATCGACCTCGTCATGCAGCTCGCCGCCGAGGCCGCCGCCGCCGGAGGCTACTGCCGCGCCCTGATGGGCAATCACGAACTGCTCTTCCTCGGCGCCTACCGCTACGGCGACGAGCCCGTGCAGTCCACCGCCGGCACCGCGTCCTTCCTCGCCGCCTGGCGGCTCAACGGCGGCCAGCAGAACGACCTGGACCGCCTGGAGGCGCACCACATCAGCTGGCTCTCCCGGCTGCCCGCCGTCGCGCTGGAGGACGGCCACCTGCTGCTGCACTCCGACACCACCGCGTACCTGGAGTACGGCGAGTCCATCCCCGACGTCAACGACGCCGTGCACAGCCTGCTCGCCGACGGCAGCGTGGACGAGTGGTGGGACTGCTTCCGCCGCTTCACCAAGCGCTTCGCCTTCCGGGGCGAGGCCGGCCCGATGGCCGTCCACGAACTGCTCGACACCTACGGCGGCATCCGCATCGTGCACGGGCACAGCCCCATCCCGTACCTCACCGGCGCGGTGCACGCCGACGACGGCCAGCCCCCGCACATCCCCGGGCCGTACGTGTACGCCGACGACCTGGCCGTGGCCATGGACGGCGGCGTGACCATGGAGGGGCGGCTCCTCGTCGCCCGGCTTCCCATCAACTAGCGGGGCCCACCGAACAGTTGTTCCCGGCGCCCGGGCCGTCGCACGCGCGCGGCCCGGGGCGCGAAAATCCGGAAACCGACTGTCAGCACGGCGGGGCACGCCCCTACCATGAGGCACGTCACACCCGGCCGCCCGTCCGGTGGCCCGCCTCCGTGCCCGTCCCGGCCCCCCCGAGGGCCCCGCCCCTCGCTGCCGGCCGGGGTCTGCCCGAAAACGGGGTCCCCATGTCCAACCCCCCGCCCCTGCTCGCCGAGGACCGTCCCGAGTACGAACGCCTGCTCGGCGAAGCCCTGCGCGACCGCACCGTCCTCACCGCCCTGCGCGCCCCCGGCGCGCTCACCTCCGCCGAACTGCGCGTCCAGGCGCTGCGCGAGGCCGACCGCATAGCCGCGGCCGCCGCCGAGGAGTACGAGCACTACACCGCCCTGCGCGAGAGCCTGCGCAGCACGCCCCCGCCGCCCGCCGGCACCGAGCCCTTCGCCCCCGGGCTGCTCTCGCAGCTGCGCTCCACGGGCGGCGGCGGCGGGATCTTCCCGGTGCTCACCGTGCTCACCCCGATCCTCGCCTGGGCCGCGGCCCTCGCCCTGCTCCTGCTCGGGTACCTGGTGCGCGCCGCCGACCCGTCCGCCGCCCTCGGCGGCCCCCTGGTCACCGCCGGCTGGACGGCCCTGGCCGCCGGCGTCGCGGCGATGGCGGTGGGCATCATCGGGCTCGTCCTCACCGCCCTGCGGGACGGATCGGCGGCCACCCCGGACGGCACCGACCGGCAGCAGGCCGCCGAACTCGCCGACGCCCGAGGGCGATGGCGCACGGCGCTGCGCGAGCGCGGGCTGCTGCCCTACCTGTGCGCCGCCCTGCCCGCCGTCCCCGGCACGGGCCCGCGCGCCGACCGGCCGGGGTACGGCTCGCCGTCGTTCACGAGCCCGGACCACACCGGGCCCGACGAGGTCGGGTAGCAGCGCCGGCCGGGGCTCAGGCCGGGTACGGCGCCGCCGCCCGGGCGTTCTTCAACGCGCCCGCCCACCAGGACAGCTGGTCGAGCAGCACCTTGGCGTACCCGGCCGCGTTCGGGTCGTTCGGCCGGCCGTCCTCCCAGGCCGTGAAGTAGTTCGGGAAGGCCAGGCCGTCCCGGATCGTCACCGCGTGCAGCTCGGTCAGCACGTTCTCCAGGTGCAGCACCGCGTGCCGCCCGCCCGCCGCGCCGCCGTAGCTGACGAAGGCGACGGGCTTGGCCGTCCACTGCGTGAAGTGCCAGTCGATGGCGGCCTTGAGGGAGGCCGGGTAGCTGTGGTTGTACTCCGGGGTGACGATCAGGAACGCGTCCGCGCCGTCCAGCGCCCCGGTCAGCCGCGCCATCCCGGCCGGGCGCGGGTAGTCGTCCCCCGCGAACTTCGGCGAGGCGGCCGGCAGCGCCAACGGCAGCTCCACGTCCGCGAGATCGACCACCTCCACCTCGAACCCCCCGTGCTCGGCGGCCCGTTCGGCCACCCACGAGGACACCACCGGGCCGAAGCGCCCCTCCCGGACGCTCCCGACCAGGACCACCAGCTTGTGCGTACCGCTCTTCGTGTTCTCCATGGCCACCACCCTGCGCCCGGCCCCGGAGCCCAACCAGACCGTGCGCAGGCTGGCCCCCGCAGGGCCACGCTGCGTACCGCCCCCGCCCGTACGCTGATCGGCATGGGGACACCACTGGGGGACTTCGTCCGCGCCAAGCGCGACAGCATCCAGCCCGCGACGCTCGGCCTGCCCGACCACGGCCGCCGCCGCTCGCCCGGACTGCGCCGCTCCGACCTCGCCGTCCGCGCGGGCATCAGCGTCGAGTACCTGACCAGGCTGGAGCAGGGCCGCGACCGCAACCCCTCCACCGCCGTCGTCAACGCGCTCTGCGACGCCCTCAGCCTCGACCCCACCGAGCGCGAGCACGTCCGCTACCTCGCCAAGATCACCGGCGGCACCTGCCCCAGCCACGTCCGCCCGGCGCCGCCCAGCCGCGAGGTCCGCGCCGACGTCCGCGCGACCCTGCGGCTCCTCGAATCCGGCGTCGCCGCCGTCACCAACCGCCTCGGCGACGTCCTCGCCCACACCGACGGCTACGCCGCCGTCCTCGGCGCCGCCGGCCTCCTCGACCACCCGGCGCCCAACCTCACCCGCTACGTCTTCACCGACCCCCGCGCCCGCGACCTCTTCCCCGACTGGGACGAGGTCGCCGACGAGCAGGCCTTCGACCTCTGGCTCGGCCCCTCCGCCGAGAGCTCCGAATGGCTCAGCACCGAGCTCGCCCCCGTCGCCGGCCCCGAGTTCACCCGCCGCCTCGGCAACCACCTCGTCCCCGCCCGCGGCCCGCTGCGCCTGCGCCACCCCTCGGGCCCCGAGCTGCTCCTGCGGCGCGAAGTCCTCGACCTCTCCGCCGACTGCCAGCAGATCCTCGTCCTCCTCCCCGCCGACGAGGCCACCGCCGCCCACCTCGCCGAGCTGCTCCGCCCCGCGCCGCCCCGCCTGCGCGCCATCTCCTGAACGCCGCCCACCGAGCGCCGCCTCCTGAGCGCCGCTTCCCGAGCACCGCCTCCCGAGCTCCGTACGCGTCCCACCCCGGCGATCGAGATCGGCCCGAGATCGGGTTGAATGTGTCGCAGTCGTGGGGGCCAACGGAGGGTTGCGTCCCGACCTTCCAACGGAGACACCACATGACGCACACAACCCAGCGCCCCGCCGCGCCCGAACGGCCGCTGTCGCCCCTCGCGAAGCCCGCGGTGCGGCTGGCCCTGTTCGCCGGTGTCGGGATCGTCGCGCTGGGCGTCCGGGCCGCGATGCTGCACTGGAAGTCCCTGGACTACCAGCTGTTCCTGTCCCAGTGGTACGCGACCCTGGACCACGGCGGCTTCCACGCGCTCAAGGACCCGGGCTTCGCGGACTACAACGTCCCCTACCTGTACCTGCTGGCGGCGCTGACCCACCTGCCCATGTCCTCGCTCACCGGGATCAAGGCCGTCTCCATAGCGTTCGACCTGCTCATGGGCTTCTTCGTCTTCCGGACCGTCGCCCTGCGCTACCCCCGCCGGGACGCCTGGCAGCCGTTCGCCGCCACGCTGCTCGTCCTGCTGCTGCCCAGCGTCGTCTCCAACAGCGGCTGGTGGTCCCAGGCCGACTCGATCTACACCTCCTTCGTGGTCGGCGCCGTCTACTTCGTGCTGACCCGACGCCCCTGGTGGGCCTGCACGATGATCGGCTTCGCGCTCGCGTTCAAGCTGCAGACCGTCTTCGTCTTCCCGTTCCTGCTGGTCATGCTGCTCACCCGCCGCCTGCTGTGGCGCAGCCTCCTGGCCATCCCCGCGGTCTACCTGGTGCTGGACATCCCCGCGTTCATGATCGGCGCCGACCCGGTCAAGCTGCTGACCGTCTACACCCGCCAGGCCGACTCGTACCAGCAGCTGACGCTCAACGCCCCCTCGCTGTACCAGTTCATCAAGACGCCGCTCGACCCGCACCACGCCGAGACCGTCCGCAGCGCCGCGATCCTGGGCACCGGGGCCCTGGTGTGCGCCCTGATCGCGCTGGCCGTGTTCTCCCGCACCGGCCGCCGGGCGCTGCGCAGCGGCGCGGCGCACCCCACGCTCACCCAGAACCAGGTCGTGCTGACCGCCCTCGCCTCGGCGATCACCCTGCCGTTCCTGCTGCCGTCCATGCACGACCGGTACTTCTACATCGCGGACGTCCTCAGCGTCGTCGCCGCCTTCTACGTGCCGCGCCGGCTCTGGTTCGTCCCGGCCCTGGTCCAGGTCTCCTCGTTCTGCGCGTACCTCACGTTCCTGCGGATCAAGACCGTCGAGACGATGTGGGACTACCAGTGGTCCCCCCTCGTGTGGAAGCTGCTCTCCGCCTCCATGGGTGTCGCCGCACTGGTCGTTCTGGTGGTCACGGTCCTCGAATTCCGCCGGCGTCCCGAGGAACCCGTCTCCCTCTCCACCGTTCCCTCGCCCCGCGACTCGCATTTGACCGCCCACTGACCATCCGCACACCGAGTTCCCAACTGGCGTTTCCTGTAACTACGGTGGCCGATTTTGCGGTGGTGAGCCCAAGATCCACCCGTAAGAATCTTCACGCCGCAGCCACGAAGTCCACGACGTGGCGGACTTCGCACAGCAGTGCTGCCTTGGTTCTGATTCCCGAGGGGAAATCACCCATGTCCTCGCACACGTACACCCGTCGTTCCCGCGTTCTCGCCGCCGCCGCGGTGGTGGTCGCGACCGCTGCCACCGCCCTCACCCCGGTGGCCGCCTCCGCCGCGAGCGGCACCCAGCCGCTGGTGGCCAACCTGTCGACGAACGCCGGGCAGGCCGCTCTGACCCGCACCGGCAACGGTGCGGCGTTCACGCTGAGCGTCACCAACAACTCCGACTCGGCCCAGCCGTTCCACCCGTCCGTGAACGTGACGCCGGTCGGTGGCGCCAACCCCGTCGTTCCGAGCTGGATCGACTTCAACGCGACGCCGATCTCCGCCCCGGGGACGCAGATCATCCCCAGCTGGGACAGCAACAACAAGTTCTCCGGCACCATCGCGCCGACGGACGACTACTCCTTCCTGACCTTCTCGGTGCCGGCCCACACCACCTACAGCTGGGCCGTGTCCCTCCAGCTGAAGGCCGCCCTCCCGGCCGCCGACACCGCCGTGAAGGTGGAGCTGGCGAACAGCCAGAACGACAGCGTGAACAGCGCCGCGCTGACCCTGCCGGTCAACTCGCCCACCGGTGCCCTGTTCCAGAACTTCTCCAACCTCTGGGGCACCGCCTCCTACTCGACGCCGTTCACCACCGACGTCACGGTGACCAACAACGGCGCGGCCATCACCGCCCCGGTCAACCCCACCCTGTGGTGGGGCAACGGCGACGGCACCGGCGCGGCGCAGGCCAACCTCAAGCTGGACGTCCTCCAGGGCACCACCTGGACCACCGTCTCCGGCTCGAACAACACCTGGGCGCTCCCGGGTGCCGCCGGCCTCGGCCAGGGCCAGAGCAAGACCTACAAGATCCGCCTCTCCCTGACCGGCTTCCCGGCCGGCGCCGGCCCCTGGGCCGCGGGCACGCTGAGCCTGCGCCCGAGCACCGGCCAGTTCCCCGTCGACACCAGCATCACCTCCTCGCTGGCCGTCAACGGTCTCAACTAGCAGCACCCGAACGACCCGCACGAACGGTGCCCCGGACGGCCCCACTGTCCGGGGCACCGCCCGTTCCCGCCCCGGGGTGACCATGTCCGAAACCCGCCGGTTCCGGAGCCCGCCCGCGCCTAGCCTCACGCTCATGTCTCCACACAGCCGCGACATCGTTCAGAACGCCTGGAAGGCCTTCGCGAGCCACGATGCGGATCGGATCTCCGCGGTCTTCACCGAGGACGCCGAGTGGCTGGCGCCTCCGGGGAACGCGACGGCCCTCGCCCTGGACTGCCCCAGCCACATGATCGGCCGGCAGGCGATCGCCCGCTTCCTCGCCGAGGACTTCTCCCGCCTGTTCGCCCGGGACGTCGACGTCGCCTTCCGCGGCTTCCACGCCGACGGCGACCGCGTCGTCGTCGAGGAGACCATGACCGCGACGCTCGCCAACGGCAACCACTACGTCAACGACTACTGCCTCGTCTTCGAACTCCGCGACGGCCTCATCCACCGCGTCCGCGAGTACATGGACACCGCACGCGGCCACCGCATGGTCTTCGGCGTCGACGAAACCGTCAGTACGGGAGCAGAACCGTGGTGTCGAGGGTGAAGCCGAACGGCTCGGGGAGGTGGACGGCCTCCCCGAAATCGGCGTCCTCCCTGATCCGGTAGCGACCGGCCTCGGGCTCGCTGAAGAGCGTGACGGTCTTCTGCGCAGCATCCACCAACAGGTAGAGCGGGATCTGCATCAGCGGGTAGTCACGGAGCTTGCCGACCCAGTCGTTCTCCGGGTTCGACGGCGAGACGATCTCGACCGCGATGAGGGCCAGCTCGGCCGGAACCTTGTTCTCCGTGCTCGTCATGGCGTCTTCGGGAAGGTACGTGAGGTCCGGGTTCCGCAGCTTCGACACCTGAGGGGAGGCCAGGTCCATGTTTCCCGTGGAAAGGTATCCAGCCGGAGCATGCGCCTCGAACTGTCGGCGGACCACGGAGAGGTTCCGCTCGTGGATGGCCGAGGGCGACGCCTGCATGATGACGATGTCACCAGAGAACTCGATCTTGAAGTTCGCCGGGGCTGCCCTGCGGAACTCCTCGATCAAGGCGAGGTGCTCAGGGTGCATCTGTCCTCCTGGGTAGGGCCCGACCCCACGCTACCGGCTGACGAGCAGGCGCTGCCCCAGGACATCCTCTTCGGCGCCCCGGGACAGCACCGTCATCAGTCCTCGTCAGTCCGCCAGCGGCAGGTAGACCCTGTTGCCCTGGGCCGCGAACTCGGCGGACTTCTCGGCCATGCCGGCGATGGCCTCGGCGTCGAAGCCGCTGTTCACGGCCGTGGAGCCCCCACCGTGTTCGTCGCGGATCTTCTGGGAGATCTTCATCGAGCAGAACTTCGGGCCGCACATCGAGCAGAAGTGGGCCGTCTTGGCGGGTTCGGCGGGGAGGGTCTCGTCGTGGAAGTCGCGGGCGGTCTCCGGGTCGAGGGCCAGGTTGAACTGGTCCTCCCAGCGGAACTCGAAGCGGGCGTCGGAGAGGGCGTCGTCCCAGGCCTGGGCGCCGGGGTGGCCCTTGGCGAGGTCGGCGGCGTGGGCGGCGATCTTGTAGGTGATCACGCCGGTCTTGACGTCGTCGCGGTTGGGCAGGCCCAGGTGCTCCTTGGGCGTGACGTAGCAGAGCATCGCGGTGCCCCACCAGGCGATCATCGCGGCGCCGATGCCCGAGGTGATGTGGTCGTAGCCGGGGGCGACGTCGGTGGTGAGGGGGCCGAGGGTGTAGAACGGCGCCTCGTCGCAGATCTCCTTCTGGAGATCCATGTTCTCCTTGATCTTGTGCATCGGGACGTGGCCCGGGCCCTCGATCATCACCTGGACGTCGCGCCCGCGGGCGATCCGGCCGAGCTCGCCGAGGGTCTGCAGCTCGGCGAACTGCGCCTCGTCGTTGGCGTCGGCGATGGAGCCGGGGCGCAGCCCGTCACCGAGGGAGAAGGTGACGTCGTAGGCGGCGAGGATGTCGCAGAGCTCCTCGAAGTTGGTGTAGAGGAAGTTCTCCTTGTGGTGCGCGAGGCACCAGGCCGCCATGATCGAGCCGCCGCGCGAGACGATGCCCGTCTTGCGGCGCGCGGTGAGCGGGACGTAGCGCAGCAGCACGCCCGCGTGGACGGTCATGTAGTCGACGCCCTGCTCGCACTGCTCGATGATCGTGTCGCGGTAGACGTCCCAGCTGAGCTCCTCGGCCCGGCCGTCGACCTTCTCCAGGGCCTGGTAGAGCGGCACGGTGCCGATCGGCACAGGGGAGTTGCGCAGGATCCACTCGCGGGTGGTGTGGATGTTGCGGCCGGTGGAGAGGTCCATGACGGTGTCGGCGCCCCAGCGGGTGGCCCAGGTCATCTTCTCCACCTCCTCCTCGATCGAGGAGGTGACGGCGGAGTTGCCGATGTTGGCGTTGATCTTCACCAGGAAGTCGGTGCCGATGATCGCCGGCTCGACCTCCGGGTGGTTCACGTTGACCGGGATGACGGCCCGGCCGCGGGCGACCTCGGCGCGCACGAACTCCGGCTCCAGGCCCTCGCGCAGGGCGACGAACTCCATCTCCGGCGTCACTACGCCCCGCTTGGCGTAGGCGAGTTGGGTGACGGCGACACCGTCGCGGCCGCGCAGCGGGCGGCGCGGGCGGCCGGGGAAGACGGCGTCGAGGTTGCGCAGGTCGCCGCCGCGCGGGGAGGTGTGCCGGATGCCGTCGTCCTCGGGGCGCGCCTCGCGGCCGTCGTACTCCTCGACGTCGCCGCGCTGGCGGATCCACGCGTCGCGCAGGGGCGGGAGGCCTCGGCGCACGTCGGCCTCGTAGGCCGGGTCGGTGTACGGGCCGGAGGTGTCGTACAGCGGGACGGTCCGGCCGTTGGTGAGGACCACCTCGCGGTACGGGACGCGCAGGTCGGGGCGGGAACCCTCGCGGTGGGCCTTGCGCCAGGCCGGGGTGGGGTAGCCGGTGCCGGAACTGTCGGGGGTGGTGGTCCCCGCGCGCCGGGCAGACTGCGGCTGTGCTTCGAACGTGGTCATCGGACCTCATACTCCCTACGCCGGCATTACCCGGTCAGGTTCCTGCGGTCGACGCAGCGTTCGGTCCGTCCGTCGACGGTCCGGTCAGCGCCCTCTCAGCCCGGTGCTCCGAGCTCCCGCGTCGCAGGCGGTGTTGCCTGCACATGACGCCCAACACCGTAGCGAGCCGATCCCCACAGGTCCAGACGGCGAACAGAACGGCGAACGGAACAGCGAACGGAACAGCGGACGGAACGGCGGACGGCTCCAGCGACGCCCGAGGCCCGGCTCCCCGGGTGCGGGGGCCGGGCCTCAGGGGCGCGGTCGGTCGGGCCGGCGGCTCAGCTCTTGGCCGCCTTCTTCACCAGGACGACCACGGCGGCGGCGATGCCGACCACCACCAGCAGCTTGATCACGATGCTCAGCACCGCGCCGACGATGCCGAACACGAAGCCGATGATGTTCCAGGCCAGGATCAGCACCAGCACCGGAACGACGATGTTGCGCACCCAGGAGGGCAGCGACTTCCAGAACTCAGCCATGTCGGTTCCTCTTCTCCCCTCGGGCCGGCTGCCGTCCGGTGCCGCATCCCGCTTGCTTTCGGTACTTCGATCGTACGGTGACACTTGCGCCGGAACGAGGCCCAACGGCCCGGAGAGAACCCCGATATCACCCCGACCCCGGCCCCCGGGGTGACCCCCGACGAACACCCCGAGAACGGGCCCGCGAGCCCGTGACGACGGCCCCCGCGCAGGTCAGACCGGCCAGCGCTCCCCGCGCCAGGCCGCGTCCCAGAACATCCACTCGTACCGCGAGGTGGTCGTGAAGTGCTCGACCATCCGGCGCCGTTCGGCCTCGGACAGTTCCTCCCCGATCCGGTCGGTGAGCGCCAGCACCCGCCGCACCACCGACTGGAAGGCCTCGTCCCCGTACGTCGCGATCCACTTGGCGTACAGCGGGTCGGGGGAGCCCTGGGCGAGCAGCGCCTCGCCGACCCGGGCGTAGATCCAGTAGCAGGGCAGCACCGCGCCGAGCGCCTCGGCGAAGGAGCCGCCGTAGACGGTGGCCAGCAGGTAGCTGGTGTAGGCCCGGGTGGTGGGCAGCACCGGCTCGGCGGCGGCCCGGTCGGCGCTGCCGCCGAAGGCGGTGAGGAACTCGGCGTGCATGCCCTGCTCGGCGGCGAGCGCGCCGACCGCGTCGTCCGCGAAGGCCCGGACGTCCTCCTCGCCGGGCGCCTTGGCCGCGCAGACGGCGAGCGCGCGGGCGTAGTCGCGCAGGTAGTGCGAGTCCTGGACGACGAAGTGGCGGAACGCCTCGCGGGGGAGGGTGCCGTCGGTGAGGCCGCCGAGGAAGGGGTGGGCGAGGATCTCCGCGTAGACCGGCTCGATCGACGCCCAGAGCTCATCAGTCAGGGTACGGGTCATGCGAACGACCCTACGGGGGTCAGTCCTCGGGCGGCGAGAAGACCACCAGCACCCGCAGCTCCTCGGTGATGTGGTGGAAGCGGTGCGGGGTGCCGGCGGGCACGTACACGACGGTGCCGCGCCCGACCGCCGCCGTCTCGGAGCCCACCGTCAGCTCGGCCCGGCCGCTGACCACCTGGTAGATCTCGTCCTGGTCGTGCGCGGTCTGGGTGTCGGTCGCGCCCGGCGGGAGCGCGTACAGCCCGGCGGACATCCGCGGCTCGCGCAGGAACCGCAGGTACGCGCCGTCGTTGGCCGCCCTCTCCGCGTCCAACTCGTCCAGCCGGAACAGCTTCACCGTCGCACCCCTCCGTTCGGCACCGCGTCGTCCACCTCCGGGACCAGGGGCATTCAACACCAACTCGTCCGGTGGGAGCTTCCCACCGGGCCGGGCTCCTGCCAGGCTTGGGCGGCATGAAGGGTTTTGTCATCAAGACACTGATCAACGCGGCGGCCATCTGGGTCGCCGCCTGGATCGTCAGCGGCATCCAGCTCGCTCAGGGCAAGGCCGACTGGCAGCACAAGGCGCTGACGGTGCTCGGCGTCGCGGTCGTGTTCGGCGTCGTCAACTGGCTGATCAAGCCGGTGGTGAAGCTGTTCTCGTTCCCGTTGTTCATCCTCACACTGGGGTTGATCACCTTCGTGATCAACGCCCTGATGCTGTTGCTGACCTCGTGGGCGTCGCACAAGCTCGAACTTGACTTCCACGTCACCGGGTTCGGATCGGCGCTGATCGGCGCGCTGATCATCAGCCTGGTGTCCTGGGGCCTGCACCTGGCCCTGGACGACGACTGACCGCCCGCCGTGCGCCGACGCGCGGCCCTGAGGCCCTGAGGCCCGTGCCCGGGTACGTCCACCGGGTACGGGCCCCTCCGTCGCGTCGGCCCCACCGCTCACCCCGCGTGGCCCCGGCCGCTGAGGATGTCGGCGAGCTGGGCGTCGAGCTCGCGGGTGGTGATCTCCTGCCCCATCGGCACCAGCCGGTCGGTGCGCGCCAGGAAGGCGATCAGCGGCGCCGCCGAGGAGCGCAGCACGGCGTCGCCGCCGGGTGCGCGCAGGACGAGGCAGACCTCGGTGAGCTCCTCACCGTAGGGGTGGATGTGCACGTCACCCTCGCCGGAGGGCCTGCTGAGGCCGTCCAGCAGCAGCTCGCGGGCGAACACCCAGGTGACGGGCTGGTCGCCGGGCAGGTGGAACGTGAAGCGGACGGCGTACGGGTCGCCGGGGGCGTACTCCAGGTCGACCACGATGCTGAACGTGAGCTCGGGGGAGACCACGAGACCCATCGCCAGGTGGCCCTGGACGGTCGTGCTGTGCTGCATGGCGCCAGTACCTCTCACTCTGCCCGGTCGCGGGACGCCTCCGTCCCGCCGGCGGCCGGGCATGTTTTCGACGGTTTCGTGCAGTAGATCCACGATTTCGTGCAACCAGTCCACATTCGACCTTCATCGTCCACGTTTGGGGAGGTCATGGACAAGGTGTGCTTTTTCAAATGGTGAACGAGCGTGAACCCCGGGCGGACGGGCTGTCAAGAGCGCCTGCCCCCAAGGTCAGAGCACGAACGTCCGGCTCATCGCCCCGACGCTGCGCCGCAGTTGGCCGGCCGCCGTGGTCAACCGGTCGGCCTGCTCCACCGGCAGGGAGATCGCCATGGTGGCGACCACCGGGCCGATGGTGATCGGCACGGCCGCGCAGACGGTGCCCAGCGCGTACTCCTGGCGCTCCAGGACGGGCATGGTGGGCCGCTGCGCCGCGAGCCGGCGCAGCACGGCGGCGTCCCGGGTGAAGGTCGACGGGGTGAGGCCGACCGGCGGGTGGCGGGCGAGGTGGTCGCGCCGCTCCTCCTCGGGCAGCTGGCCGAGCAGGCACTGGCCGATGGCGTGGGCGTGCGCGGTGGCCCGGAGGTCCGCCCAGGGCGGCACGGCCGGGCGGGCCTCGTCCTGCGCTATCTCGACCAGCTGCACCTCGCCGTCCTGGTAGCGGGCGAAGTAGACGGCCGCCCCGAGCTCGTCCCGCAGTCGGCGCATCCCGCCGCGGAGGTCCAGCCCGTCGGCCTGCCGGTCGTCGGCGCGGCCGATGCCGTTCACCGACTCCCCGTAGTGGAACCGGCCGTCCACCCGCCGCAGGTAGCCCTCGTGGGCGAGGGTGCGCAGCAGGTGGTAGGCGGTGCCCAGGGGCAGGCCGGCGGTGCGGGCGAGCTGCTTGGCGGTGGCGCCGTGCCGGAACCCGCCGACCGCCTCCAGCAGGCGCAGGGCCCGCTGGACGGAGCCGATCAGGGTCGGGCCCCGGTCGGCCGGCCGCGGTGCGGGGCCGTGCGCCGTCCGTCTCGGACCGCTCCCAGGCGGTTCCGCGCTCTGCTCCATGGCCACCCCAGCCCCCCGCCCCAGTCCGTCGCACCGGTCCGCGCCCAGCCGGGAGAGGCGGAGCGCAGGCTCCGCTTCGTCCGGCGGCTGCCCATTGCAGCACAGCGGCGGCCCGAACGGACGCACCCACCCGGGTCGGCGTTTCGACGCCGCGCCCGCGCGGGAGACTCCCGCACAACGCTCCCGCCCCGGAGGTGGCCATGGGCACCGACAACCGCACTCCGCCACCGCGCCCGGTCGTGAAGCGCACCGCCCGCGCGATCCTGCTGGAGCTGGACCGCGAGGACCCGTACGGCCCGGCCTCGATCGTGCTGATCCGCAGGGTCCGGCCCGGCTCCCCGCACCCGTACTGGATCACGCCGGGCGGCGGGGTGGAGCGGGAGGACCGCACGGTGGTCGAGGCGCTGCACCGCGAGGTGTCGGAGGAGCTCGGCGGCACGGTCGTGGACGTGGTGCCCGCCTTCGTCGACACCATCAGCCACACCCACCACGACGACGGGACGCTGCTGCACCCGCACGGGGTCAAGGTGCAGCACTTCTTCGTGTGCCGGCTGGCCTCGATGGACCTCAGCCGCCGCCACGGGCCCGAGGTGGACGAGCCCAACGGCGAGTACGAGGTGGTCCGGCTGCCCTTCACCCGCGAAGGGGTCACCTCGGTCAACATCGTCCCGCCCCGCCTGCGGGCGTACCTGGCGGCCAACATCGAAGGCGTCCGCGCCCTCCTCGCTCCCGACCTTGCCTAGGCCCTGGACCTCGCATAGGCCCTAGGCCAACTCCCCCACCAGGTCGTGCCGGATGCGCTCGGCCGGCACCCCCGCGTCCAGCAGCACCGCGACGCCCCGGCGCACCATCGCGGGCGGGCCGCTGAGCAGTGCCTCCCGGCCCGGCCAGGGGCCGAACCGGCCGACGACCTCGGGGAGTTCGCCGGTGAGCGCGCCCATGGCCGGACCGGTGCCGGAGAGCACCGGGCGCACCGTCAGCCAGGGGTGGCGCGCGGCCAGCCGGCGCAGCCCGTCCAGCTCGTACAGGTCGGCGGCGCCGCGGGCCCCGTAGAACACCTCGACGACGCGGCCGCCGACCGGGCCGTGGGCGGCGACCTCCTCGACCAGCGCCCGGACCGGCGCGATGCCGGTGCCGCCGGCCAGGCAGAGCAGGTCGGCCCCGGCGCGGTGGTCGACGGTCATGGTGCCGGCCGCCGGGCCGAGCCGCAGGACGTCCCCGGGCGCGGCCCGGTGCACCAGCGCGTTGCTCACCCAGCCCGCCTGGACGGCCTTGACGTGGAAGGTCAGCAGCCCGTCGGGGCGGGGCGCGGAGGCGAAGGAGTAGTGCCGCCAGACCCTCGGCCACCAGGGCGTCTCCAGGCTGCAGTACTGCCCGGCGCGGTACGGGTAGGCCTGGTCGGGGCGGACGGTGACCACCGCGACGTCCCGGGTCGGCCGCTCGTGGCGCACCACCTCGCCCTGCCACCAGGGCGGGGAGGTGAGGGCGGCCTCCTCGGCGGCCTCGATCATGATGGTGGAGATCAGCAGGTAGGCGCGGCGCCAGGCCAGTTCGGTGTCGGCGTCCCACCGGCCGCCCGCGTACCGGGCGAGGGCCTGCACCAGGCACTCCCCGACCGGCGCGTAGTGGCCGGTCAGCGTGCCGTAGCGGCGGTGGCCCCGGCCGAGCCCGCCGAGGTGGGCGCGCAGCGCCACCGGGTCCTCGGCGCCGCGGGCGGCGGCCAGCAGGGCGCGGAAGAGGCGGTCGCGCTGGACGTCCATCGCGGCGGGGAAGAGCGGGCGGACCTCGGGGTGGTGCAGGAAGAGCAGCGCGTAGAAGTGCGCGGTGGCACGGTCGGCGACCGGCTCGACGACGGCGAGGCTGGCCCGGATCAGCTCGATGTCCCGGGCGGTGATGGGCAGTTCGACGGCCGCACCGACGGCGAGGGCCGCGACCCGCGCCGGAGAAACAGGTTCGGCGACGGGCGGCGCCGACCAGGCGTTGCTCCAACTGTCACCGGGTCCGGCCCAGTTGAGCCCCGGTGCGTCGGCGAACAGCGGCTGGAAGGCAGGGGCGGTGCCGGTGCCGCTGCCGGTGGTCGCGGGCTGCTCGGGGTAGCTGGGCGCGGGGACGGCCGGCGGGTGGGCCGGCGGCTCCGGGTACGAGGTGTACGCGGGCTGGACGGACTGGTCGGGCTCCGGCTCGACCGGTGCCGCCGCCGGGGCCGCCTCCGGCAGGCCCGGGACGGAGGAGACCCCCGCCGAGCCGTGCCCGGTGCGGATCAGGAGCGTTCTGCGGGACTTCACCGCGACATTTCGAGTACCCAAGAGAATCGTTTCGCCTCCGGCCGACCAGCGCCATCACCTGGTTTCTTCTCCTGCTGGCGCCTAGGCAGCGTGGCATGCGCGAACTGCTCATCCGACAAATCGCGCGAAGCCCGGACACCCGGCCCCGGAACGCGCTACTCTCACTCGATCTGCGGTCGCCCTGTGTGCCGAGCAGCACACCCAGGGCGACCGCAGCGCGTCCTACAGCTGCCGCAGCAGCATCCCCGGCTGCTCCACGCAGTCCGCCACGAACCGCAGGAAGCCGCCGGCCGTCCCGCCGTCGCAGACCCGGTGGTCGAAGGTGAACGACAGCTGGGTGACCTCGCGCACCGCCAACTGCCCCTGGAACACCCAGGGTTTGGCGACGATCCGGCCGACGCCGAGCATCGCCGCCTCCGGGTGGTTGAGGATCGGCGTGGAGCCGTCCACCCCGAACACGCCGTAGTTGTTCAACGTGAAGGTGCCGCCGGTCAGTTCGCCCGGTGTCAGCGATCCGGCCCGCGCCGCCTCCGTCAACC
Source organism: Kitasatospora sp. NPDC101183 (assembly GCF_044767945.1). Classification (NCBI taxonomy): domain Bacteria; kingdom Bacillati; phylum Actinomycetota; class Actinomycetes; order Kitasatosporales; family Streptomycetaceae; genus Kitasatospora; species Kitasatospora sp. NPDC101183. The sequence goes on from NZ_JBIWOW010000035.1 coordinate 49,884, forward strand.
GGCCCAGCTCCTCGACGAGTTGCTCGGTGCTGCGCGCCTGCGCGTCCCGCACCACCGGGACGACGAGGCCGCGCTCGCCCTGGGCGGCGAAGCCCAGGTGCACCGCGCGGTGCCGCAGGATGCCCGAACCATCCTCCGTCACACTGGAGTTGAGATCCGGGAAGCGGGCCAGCGCCACGGTGCAGATCCGGGCGAGCAGCGCCAGCACGCTCACCTTCGGCCCGGGCGTGGCGTTCAACTGCCGTCGCAGCGCCATCAGTTCGGTGGCGTCGGCATCCACCCAGCAGGTGGCGGCGGGGATCTCCCGGTGGCTGCGGCCGAGCTTCTCCGCGACCGCCTTGCGCAGCCCGCGCAGCGGGACGACCTCTCCCGTGGGAGCAGACGCCGCCCCCTTCGCCTCCCCCTTCGCCGCTCCCTTCGCCGCGACAGCCCGTTCGACGTCCGCCCGCATGATCAGCCCGTCCGGCCCGCTGCCCGCGAGCCCCGCGAGGTCCACCCCCTGCTCCCGGGCCAGCCGCCGCACCAGCGGCGAGATCACCGGCACCACGGCGGGAACCGTCACGGGCACCACCGGAGCCGCCTCGACAACGGAGGCGACGACGGCAGCAGCACCGACCCGACGCCGCCGCGCTCCCCGGCTCTCCGCGACCCCGTACCCCACCAGCGGCCGCTCCACCTCCACCGCCACGTCCAGGGCGGGGGAGCCGCCCGACGGCGCCACCGCGACCGTCACCAGCGGCGCGCCCACGGCGACCTCCTCGCCGACCTCCCCGTACCGCGCCGTCACCACCCCGCCGTACGGACAGGGCACCTCCACCACGGCCTTGGCCGTCTCCACCTCCACCACCGGCTGGTCGACCGCGATCACCTCGCCGACCTCGACCATCCAGCGCACCACCTCCGCCCCGGTGAGCCCCTCACCGAGGTCGGGCAGCCGGAACTCCCGCACGACGGGCATCATCCTCGGTCCTCCCACTGCAGCCGGGCGACGGCGTCCAGAATCCGGTCCACCCCGGGCAGGTGGTGGTGCTCCAGCATCGGTGGCGGATACGGCACGTCGAACCCGGTGACCCGCAGCACCGGCGCCTCCAGGTGGTGGAAGCAGCGCTCGGTGACCCGCGCGGCGATCTCCGCGCCGGTGCCGCCGAAGCCGCTCGCCTCGTGCACCACCACGGCCCGCCCGATCGAGCGCACCACCCGGCAGACCGTCTCGTCGTCGAAGGGCACCAGCGTGCGCAGGTCCAGCACCGCGAGGTCCCAGCCCTCGCTCCGGGCCGCCTCGGCCGCCTCCAGACAGACGGGCAGCGAGGGCCCGTACGTGATCAGCACGGCGGAGGTGCCGGGCCGCCGCAGCACCGCACGGCCGATCGGCTCCACCGGCGCCGCCGGGTCGAACTCCGCCTTGCCCCAGTACAGCCGCTTGGGCTCCAGGAAGACCACCGGGTCGTCGGAGGCGATCGAGGCGCGCAGCAGCCCGTACGCGTCCGCCACCGTCCCGGGGGTGACCACGTGCAGGCCGGGGGTGCTCGTGTAGTACGCCTCGGAGGCGTCGCTGTGGTGCTCGACCCCGCCGATGCCGCCGCCGTACGGGATGCGGACGGTGATCGGCAGCGGGAGCCGCCCCGCCGTGCGGTTGCGCATCTTGGCGACGTGCGAGAACAGCTGTTCCAGCGCCGGGTAGGCGAAGGCGTCGAACTGCATCTCGACCACCGGGCGCAGCCCGTACATCGCCATGCCGATCGCGGTGCCGAGGATGCCGGCCTCGGCGAGCGGGGTGTCCAGGCAGCGGTCGGGGCCGAACTCGGCGGTCAGGCCGTCGGTGATCCGGAAGACCCCGCCGAGCGCGCCGACGTCCTCGCCGAGCACGTGCACCGCCGGGTCCTCGCGCATGGCGTCGCGCAGCGCCGAGTTGAGCGCCTGCGCCATGCTGGCCGTACGCGTGCCGGCCGTACGGGCGGGAGCGGCCGTACCCATCACTCGGACACCTCCGCGTCCAGCTCGGCGGCCAGCTGGGCGGCCTGTTCCCGCAGCTGAGGGGTCTGCTCGGCGTAGACGTGGGTGAACAGCGCCATCGGATCCAGTTCTGGTTCCACGTGGAACTCCGCCCGCATCCGGGCCGCCAGTGCCTCCGCCTCGTCGGCCGCCCGCTGCACCAGCTCGTCGTCCAGCAGCCCGAGTCCGCGCAGCGCGCGGTCCATCAGCAGGATCGGGTCGTGCTCCCGCCAGGCCGCCACCTCGGGCTCGTCCCGGTAGCGGGTGGCGTCGTCGGCGTTGGTGTGCGCCTCGATCCGGTAGGTGAGCGCCTCGACGAGGGTCGGGCCGCCACCGCTGCGGGCGCGCTCGACGGCCTCGGTGAGCACGGCGTGCAGCGCGGGCGCGTCGTTGCCGTCGACCAGCCGGCCGGGCATCCCGTAGCCGACGGCCTTGTGGGCCAGGGTCGGCGCGGCGGACTGCGCGCTGAGCGGGACGGAGATGGCGTAGCCGTTGTTCTGCACCAGGAAGACCACCGGCGCCCCGAGCACGGCGGCGAAGTTCAGCGCCTCGTGGAAGTCGCCCTCGCTGGTGCCGCCGTCGCCGAGCATGGCGAGCGCGACCAGCGGATCCCCGCTCAGCCGGGCGGCGTGCGCCAGGCCGACGGCGTGCGGGGCCTGGGTGGCGAGCGGGGTGCAGAGCGGGGCGGTGCGGGTGGCGCGCGGGTCGTAGCCGGTGTGGGCGTTGCCGCGCAGCAGGGTCAGCGCCTCCAGCGGATCGACGCCCCGGGAGACCACGGCGAGGGTGTCGCGGTAGCTGGGGAAGAGCCAGTCGTTCTCGCCGAGCACCAGCGCGGCGGCGACCTGGCAGGCCTCCTGGCCGGTGGAGGCCGGGTAGACGGCGAGGCGGCCCTGCTTGGTGAGGGTGGTGGCCTGCTGGTTGTAGCGGCGGCCGATCACCAGGCGCCGGTACAGCTCCCGCAGCAGGGCGGGGTCGTGCTTCTCCAGCGCGGGGGTGCCGATCGAGCGGACGGGGGAGACGTCCGGGAGGAAGGGGGCCGGGTCGGTGCGCGGGGCGGTGGCCCCGGGCAGCCAGCCGGGGACGCCCGTGTGGTGTCTGTGGTCGAGAACGGTCATCTCGGGGCACCTCCTGAGGGTGGCGGGGGCTCCCTACCGATTGTTCGGTCGTCTGTTCATCTTGACCAGAAGCGTGACAAGGTGGTGGACATTCGGCCGCAGGAACGGTCGACTGGTGGCAGTGCGTCCAATCGTCGGGTGTGGGGGGTCATGTCGGCTGAACAGATGTCCAGACTCGACCGGGTCGACCGGTCGATCCTGCGGCTGCTGCAGCAGGACGGCCGTGCCTCCATCCGCTCGGTGGCCGAGCGGGTGCACGTGTCCCGGGCGAACGCCTACGCCCGGATCTCCAGGATGGTCGAGGACGGCGTCATCCGCGGCTTCACCGCCAGGGTGGACCACGAACGGGCCGGTCAGGGCGCGTCCGCGTACATCACGCTGAAGATCGTCCAGAACTCCTGGCGCACCGTGCGCGAGCAGTTGCTGGAGCTGCCCGGGGTCGCCCACATCGCACTGGTCGGCGGGGACTTCGACGTGCTGCTGCTCGTCCACACCGCCGACAACCACGCCCTGCGGGAGCTGGTGCTCAACCGCATCCAGTCCATCCCGCAGGTGCTCGGCACCCGCACCATGCTGATCTTCGAGGAGACCGACCAGGTCCCGCCCGACTAACGGGCGCGCAGCCCGTCGAAGGCCAGGTGCACCACCGCGTCGGCCACGCCGTCCGCCGCCTTCAGACCCGGTCGGTACCACTCCACGATCGAGTTGATCATCCCGAACAGCAGCCGGGTCGCCAGCCGGGGCTCCACGTCCACCCGCAGCGCCCCGTCCGCGACGGCCGCCCGCAGCAGCTCCGCCACCTGGTGGTCGAACTCCCGCCGCCGCTCCAGCGCCCACTGCTCGGTGACGGTGTTGCCGCGCACCCGCAGCAGCAGCGTCACGTACGGCAGCTCCTCCAGCAGCACCTCCGCGGTGCGCCGCACCACGTGCTCCAGCCGCTCCACCGCCGGGCCCTGGACGGCCGCCGGCTCGGCGAGGATCGCGAACAGCCCGTCCAGCGCCCGCCCGACCGCCAGCCGCAGCAGCTCCTCCTTGCCGCGCACGTGGTGGTAGATGGACGACTTGGAGATCCCGGCCGCCCGCGACAGGTCCTCCATCGAGGTCCCGTCGTAGCCGCGCTCGTTGAACACGTCGACGGTCACCGCGAGCAGCGACTCGACGGTGTAGGCGGTGCGCGTGGTGTGATCGGCCATCCTCCGAGTATCCCCGCCGCCCCGGCCCCGCACGCGATCGGGTCCGCCGCCGTCCCACGGTGGAGACACTCCCTGGACGATCTGAGCGGAACGCCTAGACTCTGCGGACGATCCTCCACGTCCAGCGAGCTGGAGCCACGGCTGATGAACCCCATACCGGCAGTCGCCTCCGACGCCCCCGAGCAGCGCGGCGGGGAGCCGGCGGCCGCCGAGGCCACGTGGCAGGACCGCGGCCGCGCCCTGGTGATCCGGTTCGGCCCCGCCGTCTGGTGCTACGCCCTGCTCAAGCTGATCGGCTTCACCGTCTTCATGAAGCTGCTCTCCTTCTCCGGCGAGTACGCGAAGAAGCCGGCCCGCTTCGGCGGCGGCACCAACCCCTGGGACGTCCTGGCCAGCTGGGACGGCTGGTGGTACCAGCAGGTCGCCCAGTTCGGCTACCACCCGGCCCTCGTCGCCGTCCCCGGCGCGACCACCGGGTTCACGGTCGAGCAGAACTCCGCGGCCTTCTTCCCGCTCTACCCGGGCCTGATGCGGCTGACCTCGGACGTCACCGGCCTCGGCCTGTACGGCGCCGGGATGCTGGTCTCGGTCGTGGCCTCGCTGTTCGCCGCCGCCGGGATCTACGCCGTGGTGGAGAAGCTGTCCGGCGACAACCGGGCGGGCGTGATCGCGGCCGGGATCTGGGCGATAGCCCCGGGCTCCGGCGCCGAGTGGGCGATCTACTCGGACTCCACCTTCGTCGCCCTGGCCACCTGGGCCTGCTACTGCGTGATGACCAAGCGCTGGGTCGCGGCCGGGGCGATCACCCTGGTCGCCGGGCTCAACCGGCCGACCGCCGCCGCCCTGATCGGCGCGGTGGGCCTGGCCGCGCTGGTGGAGCTGTGGCGGCGCGAGAGCGGCGTGCTGCGCCCGCTGGCCGGAATGCTCCTGGCCCCGCTGGGCCTGCTCGGCTACGTGGCGTGGGTCGGCTGGCGCACCGGCGAGTGGGGCGGCTACTTCCGGCTGCAGCACGACGCCTGGTTGCACTACTTCGACTGGGGCCAGGGCACCTGGGCCGCGATGCGCGGCGTGCTGCTGGGCCGCTCCGACTACCCGTTCGCCTTCCCGGTGCCGGACCTCTTCGCGACCCTGATCGTGCTCGGCCTGCCCGTGCTGCTGGCCCTGCTGATCCGGCTGCGCCCGCCGCTGGTGCTGATCGCCTACACCCTGGCCACGATCGTCTCGGTGCTCGGCAGCCTCGGCATCTTCGGCAACGTCTCGCGCTACCTGCTGCCGGCGTTCCCGCTGTTCGTGCCGCTGGCGATCGGGATGCGCAAGCTCAGCTGGCCGGTGCTGGCCACGATCCTGGGCACCGGGGCGATCGCCTCCGGCTGGTACGGCGGCTACATGATCTTCGAACTCGGCGTGCCGTAAACCGGCGTGCCGTAAAGCCGTGGAGCATGCCTGACGGCACCGCGCGAACCCGGCCCGAAGGGGCGCGTCCGATCCGGACACGCCCCTTCGCGCTTCCCGGAATCCGTCCCCCACGCCCCCTTTCGCCGACCGATCGTTCGGTTACTCTGTGACGTGTCCCCTTCCTCCCTCCTGAGGAGCGCACCGATGTCCGCAGCGGTCACCCACCCCTTCGTCGCCGAGCTGGTCGAGCGCCACCAGGCCACCCTGGACGCCGCCCTCGACGCCGCCGCCAAGCGCGACTACTGGTCGCCGTACCCCGAGTTCCCGAAGGCCTACGGCGAGAGCGGCCCGGCGGACGGCAAGGCCGCCTTCGACGCCCTGCTCGGCAAGCCCTTCGCCCTCGACGGCCACCCCACCGACGGCGACCTCGTCGGCGGCGAGGCCTCCCCGTACGGCGTCGAGCTCGGCGTGACGTACCCGCACGCCGCCCCGGACGCCCTGATCGCCGCGCTCCGCACCGCGCAGCCCGCCTGGGCCGCCGCCTCCCCGCTGGAGCGCGCCGCCGTCAGCCTGGAGATCCTGAAGCGGATCAACGCCCGCTCCCACGAGTTCGCCCAGGCCGTGATGCACACCACCGGCCAGGCGTACGGCATGGCCTTCCAGGCCGGCGGCCCGCACGCCCAGGACCGGGGCCTGGAGGCCGTCGCCTACGCCTACGCCGAGCAGACTCGCCTGCCGCAGCGGGCCTCCTGGACCAAGCCGCAGGGCAAGCGCGACCCGCTGACGATGACCAAGGAGTTCACCGTCGTCCCGCGCGGCCTCGCCCTGCTGATCGGCTGCAACACCTTCCCCACCTGGAACGGCTACCCGGGCCTGTTCGCCTCCCTCGCCACCGGCAACCCCGTCCTGGTCAAGCCGCACCCGCGCGCCGTCCTGCCGCTCGCCCTGACCGTACGGACCGCCCGCGAGGTGCTGGCCGAGGCCGGCTTCGACCCGAACCTGGTCTGCCTGGCCGCCGAGCACGAGGGCGGCACCGTCGCCCAGGCCCTCGCCGTCCACCCCGAGGTCAGGCTGATCGACTACACCGGCTCCACCGCCTTCGGCGACTGGCTGGAGGAGAACGCCCGCCAGGCGCAGGTCTACACCGAGAAGGCCGGCGTCAACGCGGTGGTGATCGACTCCACCGACGACTACAAGGGCATGCTCGGCAACCTGGCCTTCGCCCTCTCCCTCTACAGCGGCCAGATGTGCACCACCCCGCAGAACCTGCTGATCCCGCGCACCGGCATCTCCACCGACCAGGGCGACAAGTCCTTCGACCAGGTCGTCGCCGACCTCGGCGCCGCCATCGAGGGCCTGCTCTCCGACGACGCCCGCGCCTGCGCGATCCTCGGCGCCGTGGTCAACCCGGGCGTGCTCCAGCGCTCGGCCGCGGCCGCCGGCGGCGAGTACGGAGAACTCGCCCTCGCCCCGCGCGCGGTGACCTCCCCGGAGTTCCCCGGCGCGACGCTGCGCACCCCCGCCCTCGTCAAGCTGGACGCCGACAAGCCGGACGACCGCACCGTGCTGCGCAGCGAGTGCTTCGGCCCCGTCTCCTTCGCCGTGGCCGTCGAATCCGCCGCCGCCGCCGTGGAGTTGCTGCGCACCACCGTCCGCGACAAGGGCGCGATGACGGCCACCGGCTACACCACCTCGCCCGAGGTGGAGGCCGCCCTGGTCGCCGCCGTCCTGGACGCCGGCGTCTCGCTCTCGCTCAACCTGACGGGCGCGGTCTACCCCAACCAGACCGCCGCCTTCTCCGACCTGCACGGCACCGGCGCCAACCCGGCCGCCAACGCCGCGTACTGCGACGGCGCGTTCGTCGCCAACCGGTTCCGCACGGTGGAGATCCGCCGCCCCAGCTGAGCCCCGCTCGCGTCCGGCCCCCGGTGCCTCCCGGCCACCGGGGGCCCGGCGGTTCACAGCGTGCGCGGCGCCCGCGATGATGGAGGCTGGGAGAACGCCGGACACGGCGTCCAACCGCCCTCCGAACACCGGGAGCTGACAGATGTCCGTGAAGCCGACGACCGAAACCGACGTCCTGATCGTCGGTGCAGGGCCCACCGGGCTGCTGCTGGCCGGCGACCTCGCCGCCGCCGGCGTCGGCGTCACCGTCCTGGAGAAGCGCGGCGCCGAGTCCAACCTCACCCGCGCCTTCGCCGTGCACGCCCGCAGCCTCGAACTCCTCGACGCCCGCGGCCTCGCCGACGCCCTCATCGCCACCGGCCGCCCGCTGACCGAGCTGCGGCTGTTCGGCCGCTTCGGCGTCGACCTCTCGACCCTGCCGACGCGGTTCCCGTTCGTGCTGATCACCCCGCAGTACAACGTCGAGCGCCTGCTGCAGGAGCGCGCCGAGAAGGCCGGCGCCACCGTGCTGCGCGGCGCCGAGGTCACCGGCCTGCGCCAGGACACCGACTCCGTGACGCTGGAGACCGCCGACGGCTCCGTCCACCGCGCCCGGTACGCCGTCGGCACCGACGGCGTCCACTCGGCCGTCCGCGAGCTGCTCGGCATCCCCTTCCCCGGCGAGGCGGTGGTCGACTCGGTGATGCTCGCCGACGTCCGCCTGGCCAACGAGCCCGCCGACGGCATCACCGCCGGAGCGAGCGCCAAGGGCTTCGCCTTCACCGTCCCCTTCGGCGACGGCTGGTACCGGCTGATCGCCTGGGACCGCAACGAGAAGGCCCCGGACGGCGCCGTCCCCTCCGCCGAGCAGCTCGCCGCCGTCGCCCAGGACGCCCTCGGCGAGGACCTGGGCATCGGCGAGGTCCGCTGGAGCTCCACCTTCCACAGCGACGAGCGCCAGGCGCCCAACTACCGCTCCGGGCGCGTCTTCCTGGCCGGCGACGCCGCCCACTGCCACTCCCCGGCCGGCGGCCAGGGCATGAACACCGGCCTCCAGGACGCCGCCAACCTGTCCTGGAAGCTCGCCGCCGCCCTGCGCGGCCACGCCACCGACGCCCTGCTGGACACCTACCAGAGCGAGCGGCACCCGGTCGGCAAGACGGTCCTGCGCACCTCGGGCGCGCTGATCCGCATCGCCCTCGCCGAGTCCGCCCCCACCCGCGCCCTGCGCGGCGCCCTCACCGCGCTGGGCAGCCACCTCGACCCGGTCGCCGAGCGCGGCGCCCGTACGGTCTCCGGCATCGGCATCTCCTACCCGGCGCCCAAGGACGCCCACCCCCAGGTCGGCAAGCGCGTCCCTGACCTGAGGCTGACCGCCCTCACCCGGCCCGAGGAGGGCGAGCCGGCTGGCCCCGAGCGGCTCTACGAGGCGCTGCGCGCCGGGAAGTTCGTCCTCGTCAGCAACGACGAGCCGACGGCCGCCGCCCCCTGGTCCGACGGGCTGGTCACCGCCGCCCCGGCCGACCCGCACGGCAAGCTGCGCGACACCGTCCTGCTGATCCGCCCGGACGGCTACGTCGCCTGGGGAGCCGTCGACCCGGGCCACGGCGAGCTGCGCGAGGCCCTCACCGAGTGGCTCGGCGCCCGCGACTGACGCACGCAACGACAGGGGGACCGACGCTCCACGGTCCCGCGCCGCACGGGCGCGGGACCGGGCTCAGCCCCTCGCCTTCACATAGTGCCGGGCCGCCTTGGCGCGGTTCCCGCACACCGCCATCCGGCACCAGCGCCGCCGCCCGTTCTGCGAGGCGTCGAAGAAGTGCAGGACGCACGCCTCGTGCGCGCACTGCTTGATCCGCGCCGCCCCCTGGGCCAGCAGCCCGAGCAGGTCGTCCGCGACGAGCCAGGGCGCGAGCCACTGCGGCCCGTCCGTCTCGATGCGCTCCTCGGGCCCGCCGGGGCCGGCCGTGCGCCTCAGGCGGCCGTGGTCGAGCAGCGCGTCCAGCCCGGCGCGGGCCTCGGGGCCCAACTCGCCCTTCCCGCTGATGTCCTGGAACGCCAAGGCGAGCGCCTCACGGGCGCCGAGGACGGCCTCCAGCCCGGCCGGGTCGGCCGCGCAGCGCCCGTCGAGGCCGTTCGAGGAGAGCCAGATCCCGTACCCCGGGACGCCGTCCAGCAGGTCGTTGAGGGGCGTTCCGGCCCAGCGCGTGTTGAGGAGGTCGAGCGCGAGCGGCTCGCCGATCAGGGGGCGGGGGTCGCGGGGGTCGGGGGTCACACCGGCCATCCTGCCCCCTCCGCTCGCGCCGGTTCAACGGGCCCGCCCGGGCCCCGGGACCGGTCTGGACCTGTTGAAGAACGGGATCCATTCACTGAATAAGACCCAAAGTCGTTGGCATGTCCACAGTTGACTGTTCTTTGTCAATCAATTGCCCGGGCATGGGCCACATCCCTGACCTGCTCTGTCATGTTCTGACCAGCGTTCAGAACACCCCGGAACGCGTGGCCCCTAGCCGGCCCCCACAGCCGGCCGAGGAGGAGTTCCCTTGCGCCCCCGCTCCCTCGCCCTTGCCGCGGCGATAGCCGTGCTGCCCCTGACCGCCGTCTCGCTCGGCATCCCCGCCGCGCAGGCCGCCTCCCCCAGCGCCGCCCCGCGCGTCGCCCTCCCGAACACCGTGAACCCGGCGGTGGCCCACTCGGAGAAGAAGGGCGACGTCCCCTCCGAACAGCAGATGACCGTGGCCGTCAGCCTCAAGCTGCGCGACACCGAGGGCCTCGACCGCTTCCTCGCCGCGGTCGCCACCCCCGGCACCCCCGAGTACGGGAGGTTCCTGACGCCCGAGCAGTTCACCGAGCGCTTCGGCCCGACCCGCGAGGCCGTCCAGCAGGTCAAGGACTACCTGGCCGGCCAGGGCCTGACCGTCACCGAGGTCAGCGCCAACCGCCAGGTCGTCAGCGCCCGCGGCAACGCCGCGCAGATCTCGCAGGCCTTCGCCACCCACGAGAGCGCGTACGTCGACCCGCAGCTCCAGCGCGCCTTCTTCGCGAACGACGCCGCCGCCTCCATCCCCTCCGACCTGGCCGCCGTGGTCCAGGGCGTCAGCGGCCTGGACAACCACGCGGTGCGCAAGAACCGCCTGGCCAAGCCGAACTCCGTCACGCCCCACGCCGCCACCGCGAGCCCCAGCGGCTACGGCCCGTCCCAGTACGACGGCGCCTACAACCTCAACAAGACCGGCGCCGACGGCACCGGCACCACCGTCGCCCTCTGGGAGTTCGACGGCTACACGTCCAACGACCTCACCACGTACGACTCGCAGTACGGCCTGAGCGGCCCGGCCGTCAGCACGGTCTCGGTGGACGGCGCGAACTACGACAGCGCCCCCGGCCAGGGCCAGGGCGAGGTCGAGCTGGACAGCGAGATCGTCCGCGGCGTGGCGCCCAAGGCCACCCAGCTCGTCTACGAGGCGCCCAACAGCGACCAGGGCGAGATCGACATGGCCAACAAGATCGTGGCCGACAACCGCGCCTCCGTCATCTCCATCTCCTGGGGCTCCTGCGAGCCGGACACCACCGCCGCCTCGATGACGGCCGTGGACAACGCCTTCAAGCAGGCCGCCGCCCAGGGCATCTCGATCTTCTCCGCCTCCGGCGACGACGGCTCCCGCGACTGCACCCGCTCCACCAGCGGCTCGACCGTCAAGGCCGTCGACTTCCCCGCCTCCAGCCCGCACCAGACCGGCGTCGGCGGCACCAACCTCCAGGTGAGCGGCACCAGTTACTCCTCGGAGTCCGCCTGGAGCACCGCCGGCGGCGGCGTCTCCACCGTGTTCGCCAAGCCGTCCTGGCAGACCGGCACCGGCGTCAGCGGCACCATGCGCACCGTCCCGGACGTCTCCTCCAACGCCGACCCGGCGAGCGGCTTCGCCATCTACACGGCCGGCGCCTGGAACGTCTACGGCGGCACCAGCGCGGCCGCGCCGCTGTGGGCGGGCTACGCGGCCCAGTTCAACCAGAAGGCCAAGGCCGCCGGGAAGCCGGTCCTCGGCGAGGCGAGCCCGCGCCTGTACTCCGTCGCCAACAGCAGCAGCTACGGCAGCGCGTTCCACGACGTCACCACCGGTGCCAACCAGGACTACTCGGCCGGCACCGGCTACGACCAGGTCACCGGCTGGGGCTCCCCGGTCGCCGACCAGCTGACCACCGCCCTCCTCGGCGGCGGCACCACCCCGCCGCCGCCCGGCGGCTGCACCGCCGCCCAGCTGATCGGCAACGGCGGCTTCGAGACCGGCACCGCCGCCCCGTGGACGGCCTCCTCCGGCGTGATCGACAACAGCTCCTCCGAGCCCGCCCACTCCGGCAGCTGGAAGGCCTGGCTGGACGGCTACGGCACCGCCCACACCGACACCCTGTCGCAGACCGTCTCCGTCCCGACCGGCTGCAAGTCCGCGACGCTCACCTTCTGGCTCCACATCGACACCGCGGAGACCGGCACCACCGCGTACGACAAGCTGACCCTCCAGGCCAACTCCACCACGGTGAAGACCTGGTCCAACGTGAACGCGGCCTCCGGCTACGTCCAGCAGACCGTGGACCTGACCTCCTTCGCCGGCCAGACCGTCACCCTCAAGTTCACCGGCACCGAGGACGGCTCCAACCAGACCAGCTTCGTGATCGACGACGTCGCCCTGAACGTCGGCTGACCACCCGCCGGTCGCACCACCGATGCCCCCGCCGGGGCGGCGCCCGAGTGGCCCGCCCCGGCGGTGTCCTGTTTCCGGGCTGTTTCAAGATCGATAACCCTGTGGTCGACCTGTCGTGACCCCTGTCATACGCGCGGCTGATGACGTAGCCTCTCAGCCGTGCATAGGGTTCCCCAAAGCTCGGTGAAGCCGCGGGCGGCGCACCCCGGCGTCGACCAGGTCCCACCGAATTCACCTGGTGGGGAGGGTCACCGCATGGCCGCACAGCAGCCTCAGGACTCCGCGCGACTCCGACTGGTCGGATCGCGCCCGGAGGCCCCGGGCCCGCCCGTTACCGTCCGTCCCCCCGTCCCAGCCCCCGCCGCAGCGCCCGTCCTGGTGCCGCCCGGCGGGCGTCCCGCCCCGGCCGGGGGCTTCGCAGACGCCCTCAACCTGGCCATCGAGGCCAGCGGCCTCAGCCTGGACCGCATCCGCGCCGCACTGGCCGGACGGGGCGTCAGGGTCAGTGTCACGACGCTGAGTTACTGGCGCCGCGGCCGCAGCCAGCCCGAGCGGGCCAGCTCGCTGCGCGCCGTCCACCTGCTGGAGGAGCTGCTCGGCCTGCCGCACAGCTCCCTGTCCGCCCTGCTCGGCCCGCCGCGCCCGCGCGGGCGCTGGGCCGCCGCCGCCAACACCTGCCACCTCGGCCTGGAGGACGTCTGGCCGGGGGAGGCGAACATCGCGGCGATCTTCGCCGAGCTGGACGCCCCGCCGGCCGGCGAGCTGGAGCGGCTGAGCATCCACGACTCGTACTACGTCGACGCCGAGCGGCGCGGCAACCTGCTGCGGATGCGCCAGGTGGTGCGCGCCACGGTCGGCGGCGTCGGCCGCTGCCTGGTCGTCCACATGGCCGACGAGGAGGCCGCCGGCTGCCCGGAGGTCACCTCGGTGCGGCACGGCCGGCTCGGCCGGGTCCGCCGCCGCCCGGAGGCCGGGCTGACGGTCGCCGAGCTGATGCTCGACCGCCCGCTCGGCCTCGGCGACAGCACCGTCTTCGAGTACGAGGTGGAGATCCCGCCCGGCGGCCCGACCACCGAGTACAGCCGCCGCTTCGCGACCCCGGTCCGCGAGTACGTGCTCCAGGTGCACTTCGACCCGGCCGCCGTCCCCGCGCACTGCGAGCGCTACGACCGCGAGGTCGGCGCCGACGTCGACCACCGCCGCGAGCAGCTCTGGATCGGCGCCTCCGCCAGCGCCCACGTCCTGGCCCCGGACCAGCAGCCGGGCCACATCGGCATCCGGTGGGAGTGGTCCTGACCGGCCGCACGCCCCCGAAGCCCCGTCGAACCCCGGTTCGACGGGGCTTTTCCATTGCCCGACTCCTAACCCCCGTACGACTCCGAACCGGTTGACGCCCCATCACCTAACCCCTAAAGTCGCTGATACCGGTTAGGCAGTCGCCGCCGGAGCCGCCCAGCTCCAGGAGTGATCAGGCATGTCCGGCACCATCGCCCCGCTCAAGTCCCTGCAGACCGGCCACATCGGGCTGAACGTCACCGACCTGGCCCGCTCGATCGCCTTCTACCGCGCCGTCCTCGGCCTCGACCTGGTCAGCGAGGGCACCGAGGACGGCCGCCGCTACGCCTTCCTCGGCCTCGACGGCCGCCTCGTCCTCACCCTCTGGCAGCAGAGCGAGGGCGCCTTCGCCACCGGCACCCCCGGCCTGCACCACCTCTCCTTCGAGGTCGAGGGCCTCGACGAGGTCCGCGCCGCCGAGGCCCTGCTGCGCGAGCTCGGCGCCGAGTTCGCCTACGACGGCGTCGTCCCGCACGGCGAGGGCTCCGCCTCCGGCGGCGTCTTCTTCACCGACCCGGACGGCATCCGGCTGGAGATCTACACCCGCACCGGCGTGGACGGCACCGGCGCCGAAGCCCCCACCACCGGCGCCCCGACCTGCGGGTTCTTCTAAACCTTCCTCCAGATCGGACGCCCGGCCGCGAAGGGAGCGCACGCACCATGACGACCGCCACCACGCCCTACCACCCCGGCGAGCGGGCCGCCCAGGCCCGGGCCGGCCGCACCGAGCGCGCCGACCACGCGGGCCGCTCCATCCGCACCACCGTCCCGGCCGTGGCCGCCGCCTTCCTGGCCGAACGGCGGACGCTGGTGCTCGCCGCCGCCGACCTCGACGGCCGGATCTGGGCCACCCAGCTGGCCGGCCCGGCCGGCTTCCTGCGGGCCCCCGACGACCGCACCATGACCGTCGCCGCCCTCCCGGCCGCCGCCGACCCGCTGGCCGAGGCGCTCGCCCGCCCGGCCCGGGTCGGCACCATCGCCCTGGACGCCGCCGGCCGCCGCCGGATGCGCCTCAACGGCCGCTCCCGCCCCGACGGCCGCGGCGCCCTGGAGATCACCGCCGAGGAGGTGGTCGCCAACTGCCCCAAGTACATCCAGCGCCGCACCCCGCTGGACCGCCCGGCCGCCGGCCCGCCCCGCGCCGTCGCCTCCGGCCCCGCGCTGACCACCGCCCAGCGCCTCGCCGCCGCCACCGCCGACACCTTCTTCGTCGCCACCACCGGCCCCGACGGCAGCGTGGACGCCTCCCACCGGGGCGGCCTGCCCGGCTTCCTGGAGGCCGTCGCGCCCGACCGGCTGCGCTGGCCGGAGTACCCGGGCAACAGCATGTTCCTCACCCTCGGCAACCTCGAGCTCGACCCGAGGGCCGGCCTGCTGCTGCCCGACTGGGAGAGCGGCGGGGCGCTGCTCGTCACCGGCGAGGCCCGCACCGACTGGTCCGAGGAGGCCCGGCGGGCCGCCCCCGGCGCCGAGCGGATGGTCGAACTGGCCGTCACCGGCGTGCTGGAAATCGCCGACGCGACCCCGCTCACCTGGACGGACCCGGAGTTCTCCCCGGCCATCCCTCACTGATCCCGGCGCCAGGCCCCCACTGATCACGCATCAGGTTCGTACGGCTACTACCTGCTCCGCCCGTCCCGCGCCACGCCCGGGAGCCAACTGGTTGTCACCCGCTCGGCTCAATCCGCCGCGCCCCGATCCGCCCGCTTTGGGACTTTGGTCCCGGTGACAGCGGAACCGGCCCGGGAAGGCCACTCCTGTCACGCCGTCAGGCCGTGACCAGGAAAGACCGCAGGAAAGAGGCGGAGCATGACCCTTACCGACCCCCTGTCCGCACTGCCCGTGTTCGACGAGATCGAACCGGCCGAGGACTGCATATGCGGGGGCTGCAGCGCCCGCCGCCGTGCCCGGCTGCACGCCGCCCCCGTCCACGAGGGCGGCCACGCCGCCTCCCGCAGCCTGCGCCGCCGCGCGGCCGTGGTGATGGCGGCCGTCGGCACCGCGATAGGCGGCGGAGCGGCCGCCGCCGGCACCGCCACCGCCGCCCCGTCCCCCGGCGCGGGAAGCGGCGGCAGCACCAGCTCCCAGACCCCGCAGTCCCCCCAGGGCGAGGTCAGCGGCCTGTACGGCCAGGCCCCCGGCGCCCAGCCCCGCACCTTCGCCGCCCCCCGCGCCGCCGCCGCGCCCGTCACCCGGGCCCAGATCCTCCAGCGCGCGCAGACCTGGGTCGACCAGGGCGTGCCGTACAGCATGAGCCGCTACTGGTCCGACGGCTACCGCCAGGACTGCTCCGGCTTCGTCTCGATGGCCTGGGGTCTCGGCACCAGCCAGACCACCTGGACCCTGCCGGACTTCGCCGAGCGGATCGGCAAGAACGACCTCCAGCCCGGCGACGTGCTGATCTACAACAACCCGTCCAACCCCCAGGCCGGTTCGCACGTGACGATCTTCGGCGGCTGGACGGACTCCTCCCGCACCAAGTACGTCGCCTACGAGCAGACCTCCCCGGGCACCAAGAAGCGCTCCACCCCGTACGCGTACTGGAACAACTCCTCCGGCTACGTCCCCTACCGCTACACCGGCCTGTCCGGCGGCAGCAGCGACGGCACCTCCTCCAGCGCCTTCCCCGGCGCGGACAAGTTCGGCCCCGGCGCCAACAACGCGTACGTGACCAAGCTCGGCCAGATGCTGGTGCAGCGCGGCGGCTCCCGGTTCTACTCCGAGGGCCCCGGCCCCCGCTGGGGCGAGGCCGACCGCAAGGCCACCCAGGCCTTCCAGCTCGCCCAGGGCTGGCGCGGCAGCGAGGCGGACGGCATCCCCGGCAAGGACACCTGGGCCTACCTGGTCGGCGGCAAGGGCCGCAACATCGACGGCGGCGCCCCGCTGCCCCCGCCGCCCACCACGGGGGCGCCGGCCTTCCCCGGGGCGCAGTACTTCGGCCCGGGCCAGAACAACGACCACGTCCGCCAGCTGGGCGAGCGGCTGGTCGCCAAGGGCTACGGCGGCGCGTACAGCGTCGGCCCCGGCCCGCAGTGGAGCGAGAGCGACCGCCGCAACGTCCAGGCCTTCCAGCAGGCCCAGGGCTGGACGGGCGCGGAGGCCGACGGCTACCCCGGCCCGGACACCTGGCGCCGCCTGTTCTCCTAGAACCAATGCCGGTGACTTTGGTGCCTGAGCCTCGTTGGTTGTGGTGTGGCGAGGGTGGGGCAGGTCAAGGCGCCTGCGGGTGAGCGGTTG